>JBGOUV010000232.1:0-10989 GCA_041477815.1 Terriglobia bacterium
CCTGGCCGGTTTCGTAGTCGGCCGGGAAAGCGGCGGGGGCCAGGGCGGCGATTGCGAGGCACCGAACCGCAACGGTGAGCGACCGGAGGGTCCCACGCAACCGAGAATCCGCTCCCCTGTAATTGTGGGGCGGCCCCCCGGGGCCGCAGCCGGCCCCCTGGCCGGCTTGGTGGACCTACCGGAATTCGGCAGGCCGGGCCAGGGGGCCCGGCGCGGCCCAGGGGGGCCGCCCCACATTTACAGGGGAACGGATTTTCGGTTACGCCGGACCATCCGCTTCCTCACCGTTGCGGTTCGGTGCCTCGCAATCGCCGCCTTGGCCCCCGCCGCTTTCCCGGCCGACTACGAGACCGGCCAAGCAGCGCGCCTGGTCATTGGACAAGCCAGCTTTACCGCCGAGCGGCCCACCTCCGGCCGCGACGCCCTGGGCGGCGCCGGCGGGGTCGCCGTCGGCGGCGGCCGCCTCTTTATCGCCGACAGTAACCGCATGGGCGCCGGACCTATCAATCACCGCGTTCTCATTTACAACAACCTCACGTCCTTTCTCCTCCCTCCCGACGCCGCCCTGCCCCAGGGCTCCAATTGCCCCGCCTGCGTCGGCCTGCCCGACACGGTCCTCGGCCAAGCCGACTTCGATTCCGCCAAGCCCAGCCTCCAAAACGGTTTCAACCTGCCCACGGCCGTCGCCACCGACGGCGTCCGCCTGGCCGTCGCCGACACCGACAACAACCGCGTGCTGATCTGGAACACGATCCCCGCCGCTAACGGCAGCCCGCCCGACGTGGTCATCGGCCAGCCCGATTTCAAGACCGCCCTTCCCAAGACCGAGCAGGGCGGCCTGCGCGGCCCCCAGGGCATCTGGTTCCACCAGGGCCGGCTTCTCATCGCCGATACCCAGAATTCCCGCGTTCTCATCTTTAACTCCGTCCCCACCGCCAACGGGGCCCGCGCCGACATCGTACTCGGCCAGCCCGACTTCAACACCCGCCCCTCCCCCGACCTCACCGTCTCCAACGTCAAGCCTACCCCGTCGAGCATGCTGAACCCGGTCAGCGCCACTACTTCCGGCAACCGGCTCTTCGTCACCGACCTGGGCTTCAACCGCGTCCTCATTTACAACGCCTTCCCAACCTCCAACAACGCTCCCGCCGACGTTGTGATTGGCCAGCCCAACATGACCTCGGACATCTCCAACAACAGCACCAAAGACTCCCTGCTCTGCCCCGCCAGCTACAAGAACGACGCCGGTGAGGACGTCTTTCCCTCGCGCTGTGAGAAAACGCTGAGCTTTCCGCGCTTCGCCCTGTCCGACGGCACGCGCCTCTTCATCGCCGACGGCGGCAATGACCGCGTCCTGATCTACAACACCATCCCCACCGAGAACGGCGTCGCCGCCGACGCGGTGCTCGGCCAGCCCGACTTTTTCCTGCTCGAGGAAACCAACGGCGCCGGCACCCTCCGGGCCCCCAGTTCTCTGGCCCACGACGGCACGAACCTCTACGTGGCCGACGCCTTCAGCCGCCGCGTCCTCGTCTTCACCCCCGCCGAGCGCTACATTAAGCCCAACGGTATCGTCAATGCCGCCAGCTTCGCCGTCTTCGGCCAGGGCTACGTCACCTTCGACGGGTCGGTCACGAAGGATAACGAGATCACCCTGAAGGTCAAGGACAAGGAGTACAAGTACAAGGCCGCCGAAGGGGACACCCTGGAAACCGTCCGCGACGCCCTGCTCCACCAGATCAATGAGGACCCCGGCGATCCACTGGTCTACGGCCGCCCCACTGTCGGCGAGGGTACTTACGCGACCGGCTCCATCACCTTCGGCGGCGACATCCAGGCCGGCGATGTCATCACGGTTCGGATCAACACTCGCCGGTACAGCCACACCCTCGAGCCCGATGACACCCCGGAGGGCCTGGTCTACCACTTCACCGCCCTGATCCGCGACCAGGGCCGGGACCCCGACGCCTACGCCGAGCCCGATGACACCGACAAGCGGAAGCTCCTCCTGACCGCCCCGTACGCGGGCAGCAAGGGAGAAGAGGTCAATTACGAGGTTATCCTCTCGCCCGGCGCCAAGATTACCGCCACCGCCGAGGGCGACTATTTGTTCGGCGGCCATTTCAAGCAGGTCCTGCTGCTGGTGGCTCGCGCCGCCGGCGCCGACGGCAACAACATAGAAATCACCACTACCCTCTCGGACGGCGCCACCTACACCGCCGCCACCAACGGCACCACCCTGGTCGGCGGCAACGACGCCCGAGAAGCCCCGGCCGGCACCCAGGTCGCCATCTTCGGCGAGAACCTGGCCTCCGAAACGGCCGCTGCCGACCCCTCCACCGAGGAGCTTCCGCGCGAGTTGGGCGGTGTCCGGGTATATATCAATGGCATCCAGGCCCCGCTCTACCTGGTGAGCCCCACCCAGATCAACGCGCAGGTACCCTACGAGATCGAAGGCGCCAGCACCAGCATCTACGTCCGGGCCCGCCGCCCCGACGGCCGCTTCGAGGCCTCGGTGGCCCGCCCCGTCAAGATCACCCGGGCCGCGCCCGGCCTCTACGCGCTCGGCGGCCCCGAGCCCCGCACCGGCGTGGTGGTCCATGGCATGGAGTTCTCCCGCGGCACCGTGGCTATCGACGCCAGCGGCGGCGACAGCAGCCAGGCGGTCCCCGCCGGCATCCTGGTCAAGATCACTATCAACGACCGCGACTACCAGTACACCAGCGTCGACGCCGACACCATCGACATGATCCGCGACGCCCTGGTCAACCTGATCAACGCCGGCGACGGCGACCCCGACGTGACCGCCGAGTCGGGCCGGGTGGGCTTCCTTTCCGCCCGCGCCCGCGTCACTCTCGAAGGCAAGATCAAGGCGGATGACGTCGCCACCATCACCGTGAATGGCCGCAACTACCGCTACACCGTCAAAGCCGCCGACAACCTCACCACCATCGCCAACCGCCTCATCTCCGCCATCAACAACCCGCCCGGCGATGCCGATGTCACGGCCCGCCTGTCCACCGATGTCGGCGTCGTGGCCATCGACATCATCGCCCGGTCCCTCGGCACCCAAGGCAACTCCGTCACCCTCGCCGTCAGCGCCTCGGCGAACGCCGAGGTCAAGATCACGACCGACGCTAAGGACGGCAAACTCGGCGGCGGCTCCACCCCGGCCGTGGTCCAGCTCATCTCCCGCCGCCCGGGCCGCGCCGGCGACGACGTCCGTTACGGCGCCTTCGCCCCCGGCGGCGCCGCCATCACCGCCGTCGCCCAGACCACCAACCTCTGCTGCGGCAACGACCGCTTCGCTCCCGTCACCCCGGACAACCCCGCCCTCCCCGGCGAGAAGATCATCGTTTTCGGCACCGGCCTCGGCCTTACCAGCCCGCGCGACGGCCAGGAAGGCCTCGAAACCGGCAAGAAAACTCCGGGGGGCGTCAACTTCCTGGTCCCCCTCAACCCCGACGATTTCGTCTCTTCGCTCGCCGGCGGCAAGACCGCCAGCGTAGACTTCGTGGGCCTGATGCCCGGCCAGGTAGGGATCTACGAGGTGGATCTTCTCCTCAACTCCGACCTCCCCGACGACCCCATGACCCGGCTCACCATCGCCCAAGGCCTCTTCGTGAGCAACATCATCACCTTCCCGGTCCGCAACCGCGTGCCGCGACGGACACCGTAAACATGGGCGTTTTCACGTGTGCCGAAATGGTCGACGCCTGCCTGGCCGGCCACGACACCGGCTGGAAACACTTCATTACCGACTACCTCCCCTTCGCCGGCCTGCTCCTGGACCGCCACTACCCCCAACTCCTCCCCCGCCGCGAGTCCCTCCTCCGCGAGGTTCTGCTCCGCTCCCGCGACCAGGACAACCAGTTCTTCCGCGACTACCACGGCCACGGCGAGCGCGAATTCCTGCTCCACCTCCGCGACCACGTCCTGCACGTGCTGGAAGAGGCTGAACCAGCCGTCCCACCCCCCGAAATCCCCCTCCCCTGGGAGTCTTTCGAGCAGGCCTTCGCCAAGCTAACCGCCCTGGAGCGGCAAGTGGTGTGGCTCTACCTCCTGAACCCCCGCGCCGACGATGCCGCCCTGATGCTCCGCGCCGATCAGCCCAGCGTGACCGCCATCCTGACCCGCGCTCAAGATCAGCTCCGCACCTCCCTCGACCACTGGAGTGCTGAGATGCTCGCGCAGAACCGCCACCTCCTGGCCCACCAGGCCCGCACCCGCCAGACCAAGGACTGCCCCGAAAATACCTCCTTCCTCCGGCTGCTCGACGGCCAGAACCCCTGGCGCGAGCGCTACGAAGTGGAGCAGCACCTGGTCGCCTGCTGGTACTGCGTCGATCGGCTTTGCCGTTTCCGCGAGATCTACCGGGTCTCTCGCCTTACCAAGCCCTTCCCCGAACCCGCTGCCGAACCCTACGCCAAGGCCATCGGCCTCACCTTCCCTCCCCCCTCCCGCTGGAGACGCTTCCTCGGCGCCTCGCGGAACTGACCCACTACCCAGCCCAGGAGATGCAATGCCCCCAACCCACGACTTCAAGGAAACCATCCGGGCGCGGGCGCAGCGCGACCCGGATTTCCGTCAAGCGCTTCTGCGCGAGGCCGTCGAGTGCGTCATCAACGGCGATCTTGAAACCGGCAAGGCCGTCCTCCGCGACTACGTCAACGCGACAGTCGGATTTCAGGACCTCGAAAAGCGTACGCAGATACCCGCCAAAAGCCTGATGCGCATGCTGGGGCCAAAGGGCAGCCCCTCCGCTGCGAATCTTTCCAGCATCCTCACCGCGTTACAGAAAACGGAAGGCGTACGGTTCGAGCTTTCGCTGAGACGGTAAAAATCGGTGCTGCTCGACGAAGTATACGCGTCACGCCGCGGCCCCTGTTTCACAAACGGAGGTTTTGAATTAGCGCTGCAAGGCCCGCCAATCGAGGGCTTGGCCTGTTTCATGAGTCTGTTTCACATTGGCGGGCATGAAATACGGCTACGCCCGCACCGGCACCGACGAGCAAGACCGCCTTGCAGTCGCTCCCCGAGGCGATTGACAATGGGCCCATGCCGCCCCTCTCCCGCCGTTCCTTCCTAACCTCCGCCTCGCTCTCCAATTCTCAAATTCTCAAATCCTCCAATCCTCAAATCTCCCCCCCTCGCCCCAACCTCCTGTTCCTCTGTTCCGACCAGCACACCCACAGCGCCCTGGGCGTTCACGGCCACCCCATCGTCAAGACCCCGAACCTGGACCGCCTCGCCGCCCGCGGTGTCGACTTCCGCAACGCCTACTGCGGCAATCCGGTCTGTGTCCCCTCGCGCGCCAGTCTCATGACCGGCCGGTTCGCCTCCGACGTTGGCTCCTACTGCAACTCCACCCCCTTCGACGGCCGCGTTCCCACCTGGGGCCACCGCCTCCGCCAGGCCGGCTACCACACCTGGGCCACCGGCAAGCTGGACCTCTGGAAAGGCAAGGACCTCGGCTTCGACGAGGTGGGGACCTCTCACGGCCACTCCCAGGACCCCGACATCACGTCGTTGTTCCGCGCCCCGGTCTGCTACCGCCCCGGCGAGCGCCACGACGCGGATGGTTCCTACAGCGACCGCGAAGCCCCCGACCTCCCCAAAGTTCAGAACGCTCTGCGCTTCCTGCGCGAAGAATCCACCCGCCTCGGCGGCCCCTGGGTTGCCTATGTCGGACTAGTCAAGCCGCATCCCAAGTTCGACGCCGCCACCCGCTTCCGCGAGATCTATCCTCCCGACCGTATGCCCCTGCCCGCCTGGCCCGACGGCTACCTGGAGCGCCGCCACTCTATGCTTCAGATCCTGGCCAACTTCAAGAACATCCAGACCCCGATTCCGCAGGACCGTGTCCGCCGCGCCCGTAGCGCCTATTTCGGCCTGGTCACCGAGGTTGACGAGCTGATCGGTCAGATTCTCAGCGCCCTCGACCAAACCCGCCAGACCGAAAACACCCTGGTGATCTACACCAGCGACCACGGCGAGATGCTGGGCGAGCACGGACTGTGGCTCAAGAATGTGCTCCTCGAAGGCGCCGCGCACGTTCCGCTTCTCCTGGCCGGTCCCGGCCTGCCGCGAGGCAGGGTGGTCGATACCCCCGTCTCCCACGTCGACCTGGTCGCCACCCTGGCCGACGCCGCCGGAGCATCGGCGGAAGGCCTCCGCGGCCACTCCCTCCTGCGCGACGGCCACCCTGGCTTCGTCTACAGCGAGTCCCACTCCGAGGGCAACGCCACCGGGTCCTTTTTGATCCGCAAAGGCGACTGGAAGTACATCTATTTCACCGGCGACGCCCCCCTGCTGTTCCACCTCAAGACCGACCCCGGCGAATTCCTAAACCTGGCCGGCAAGCCCGAGCACGCCGCCACCCAGCGCGAGCTCCACGCCCATCTCACTTCGCTGGTCAACCCCGACGCCGTCACCGACGCCGCCTTCCGCCGTCAGGAAGAGGTGCTGCGCGGCATCGTCCAGACCGACACCCGCGACCAGTTCTACCGCCGCCTGGTCGGCCGCCTGGGGCCGCTGCAAGCCCGGGTGCTGACCAGCCAGCACTACCGCACCACGGCCTGATAGTCCACTTTGAGTATGCTGTACTCATAGTGTGAGTAAGCGACTCCAGGTTCTGCTTCCCGACACCGAGATGAAGGAGATCCGCCAGATCGCCCGCCGTCACCAGCTCACCGTAGGGGAGTGGGTGCGCCGCGCCTTGCGAACGGCTCGCCGCGAGGAACCCACAAAAGATCCTGCGGCCAAGCTCCGCGCCGTTCGCGAGGCGGTGCAGCATTCGTTCCCTGCGCCTGACATTCGCACCATGCTCGATGAAATCGAGCGTGGCTATCTCGAATGATCTTGGTCGACTCCAACATTCCAATGTATCTGGTCGGCGCCTCCGAGCCCGTCCGGGTGGACGCCCAGATTCTGGTGGAGCGATGCATAGCCGGCGGCGAGCGTATGGTTACCGACACCGAAGTCTTGCAGGAGATCCTGCACCGCTATACCTAAAAGGGCGCTGCCGGCGACAGCCGAAGGCAGGCCGCGCCTGAACGCCTGAGTGGTTAGCGCTGCTCCCAGTTCAGGACCACGGTGACAGGCCAGGAAGCAGATTCCTGGGTGATGGTATTGATCAAAAACCGCTGGCCGTCGGTGCTGGCCACATAATGATTCCGCGCATCGACCAAGCCCGGCACCTGCGTCTGGAAAAGGGCCCGCGGCGCGCCCGGATCGAAGGTGGCGCCCGGCTTAATCTCCACGACCATCAACTTGCGGTCCGCGGCGATGTAGTAGAGCTCCCTGCCGTCTTGCCGCCAGGAGGCCTGGGACCCTCCCTCGGTCGAGATCGGCCACTTGCTGCCGGAGGCCGCCTTCCCCTGGAACGGCTGCACATAGATCTGATATCTGTTCGATTCATTCGAGGTGTAGGAGATCCAGCGGCTGTCCGGCGAGAACTGTGCCTGGAAGGTGTCGAAGTCGGTCTGCAGGTACGGAAAGGGTTTCGACTGGGGCTGCAGCGGCAGAATCCACAGGTCCCACTTTGGCTTCGGGTCCCAGTTGGCGTAAATGATGTATTTGCCGTCGCGCGACCAGCTTGTAGGGTACTTCGAGACGTTGGAACTGAGCACGACATCCTCGGCCGCGGCGCCGCTCGCGGCCTTCTTATGAAGGTTGGGCCCTCCGTCGCGATTCGAGAAGAAAAGAATCTCGGTTCCATCCGGTGACCAGAGGGGCGTGCCCTCGTCGAGGGGATGAAACGTGAATCGCGAGGGAACCTCGCGCGTCAAGTCCATCATCCACACATCGAGTGTGCCGGTCTGTGGATCGGTGCGCGAGACCACCAGTCGTCTCCCCTCGGGGGACAGACAGGGATCCCGAAACGCTCCCGGCGGCCCCACGGTCCCGAGAACCCGCCCCGCACGGTCGTGCCAGGTCAGTTGCGTGCTCCGGACGCCGCCACTGCGATAGGCCAGCACGCCGGTTTCCGAAACGGAGAAGGACGTCAGCCCCGGGGTAGTCTCGTCGTACCAGACCTGCTCCGCGATGGGGGCCGGCTCGCCGCTGAGTCGCGCCGAGTTGGGATCGAAGGATTGACGCATCAGAGTGCGGCCGCGCAAAAAAAGCAGTGAGCCGCCGGAGTCATCAGGCACCTGGACCACGCCCCAATCCGAGGGCATCACCCGGCGCGCAGGCTGGCCGTCCAGAGAACCCAGATAGATGCCGCGCGCCTCCGCCTGCGCGCTCCATACCAGGTACAGGAAACGCCGCCCGTCGGGCAAGAAGTAAGGCCACTGGTGGCTGCTCTCCTGCCGCGATTGATTCAGGCTGGTCACCGGAGCAGGCGCCCCGCCGCCTTCCGGAATCTGATAGAGCCGGTCACCCACGTTCGGAGCGTACAGAATGATGCCGTGGCGGTTCCACGTGCCGCCCCGCGCGTCAAACACAGTGCCGAGCGTTTGCGGCGGACCGCCCTCCACGCGGATCTTTTTTAGCTTCTTGTCCGCGAAGAATCCCAAGAACTGGCTGTTCGGCGACCAGAAAGGATGGAGCGCCCCTTCGGTCTCGGGCAGGGCCCGGGCGGTGATCGAATCGAGCGGACGCACCCACAACGCGCTGCCTCCCTGCGGCGTCGTGGTGACGAAGGCGAGATGGCGCCCGTCGGGCGAGACGGCGATGGAGCCGGCCAGCGTGGTTCTTTCCGGCGGCGCAAAGAACAGCCGGGTCGGACGAATCGGAGCGCTGGGCTTCCGGACATACAAGAAGCCTAGAACCAAGGCCGCTGCGGTGGCCAGCGCCAGGCCCGTCCAGGCCAGCCACTCACGTTTCGTGGCCCGCGCGACGGGCGCGGCTGACGCCGGCGCAGGCTCCGGGGTCTCCGCTCCCGGGTGCGAGGCGGACTCGGCGAGCCAGGCGAGTTCGCTGGCCAGATCCTGGGCGGTTTGCCAGCGCTCGTCCGGACTCTTGGCGAGGGATTTTCGCACGATTCGATCAAGCGCCAGTCCTTGCGGCCGACGCGCTGCCAGCGACGGTTGCAGCGTCGTGACCGGCGGCGGTTCCGAGGACAGGATGGCGGCAATCACGCTCGCCGCCGTGTCGCCCTGGAAGGCTTTTTGACCCGTCAGCATCTCATGCAGCACGCAGCCGAATGAGAAAATGTCGGAGCGGCCGTCGGTCTCTTTGGCTTCCAGTTGCTCCGGCGGCATGTAATGGAACGTCCCCAGGACCATGCCCTCCGTGGTCAGGGTGCTCTCGGGGAGGCGCGCCAGGGTGAGGACGGTCCCGCCTACGATCTCAGACGTTTTCAGCTTGGCCAAACCGAAGTCGAGAAGCTTGGCTCCCAACTTGGTGAGCATGATGTTGCCCGGCTTGAGGTCCCGGTGGAACACTCCCTGCCGGTGTGCCTGTCCGAGCGCGTGGGCAATCTGCGCGGCGTACCGCAGAACCTGGTCGGGCGGAAGCGGGCCCTTCTCCAGGCGGCGCGCCAGGGTTTCCCCTTCCAGGTACTCCATCACCAGGTAGTCGATCTCGTCTTGCCGCCCTATGTCGTACAGGATGCAGATATGAGGATGATTCAAGCTGGAAACCGCGCGGGCTTCGCGCTCGAACCGCTGGCGGAGATCCGGCCGGTCGGCGACGTGCGACGGCAAAACTTTGATGGCCACGATCCGGTCGAGCCGCGTGTCCCGCGCGCGATACACTTCCCCCATGCCGCCGGCGCCGAGCGGCGCGAGAATCTCATACGGACCCAGTCGAGAAGCCGGAGCCAGTGCCATGAGTCTCCTGGGTCCCTAGTGTAACGCCCTTATGGCCCGTTCACAAATGTAAAGTCCGTCACTATGAAATAGCATATAGTGGAGAGCCATGAGGCGATTTACCAAGCTCTACGCGTTGCTGCCAGCCTGTCTGGTCCTGGGCTGGACGCAAGTAGCGAAAGAGGTCAACAAGGACTACCAAACTCCGGAAGGACGCGCGCGCATCGCGAAATCTCTCGAGGACCACCATCGCACGGACCGCTTCAAGCCGCCCGAGATGATCGCCGCGCTGGGCATCAAAACCGGCAGCACGGTGGCCGATGTCGGGACCGGCGTGGGGATGATGTTGCCGTACCTTTCCGAAGCCGTCGGGCCGGCCGGCCGCGTGATCGCCCAGGACATCCAGCAGGACTTCCTGGACCAGGCTCAGGCGCGAGCGAAGTCCCAAAAGCTGACGAACGTGACCTTCGTGCTGGGAACGGAACGGAACCCTAAGTTACCGGAACGCCAGGTCGACCTCGTGTTCGTCCTCGACGCTTACCACCACTTCGACTACCCGGACGAAATGCTCGGCCATATCAGCCGCGCCCTCCGGCCAGACGGCCGGCTGGCGATTGTCGACTTTTATCGCCATCGCGCGGGTCCGCAGGACAAAGACATGAGCCAACATGTCCGCGCCGACCAGGACGAAGTGCGGCGCGAGATCCAGAGCAACGGCTACGAACTCGTCTCGCAAAGCGACCATGGCTCCAACCAGTACGTCCTGATCTTCAGGAAGAAGACGTAGCGCGGGATCCTTGGTTTGGTCGTCGAACTACTCCAGGTCGGGCAACTCCTCCGGCGGGACCAACAGCCGAATCGAACGGGCTTGCCCGGGCACTCGTTCTATGAGGCCGCGAGCGTGCAGCGTGACGACCATTTGATGGACCGACGGTGGTGAGACCCGGAAATACTTCTGCATATCGGGCTCCGACGGCGCGCAGCGGTGGACCTTCGTATAGAAGTGGATGAACGCGAGGTACTGGCCCTGCTTCGCGGTGAACCTCACGTCAGAACGGCACGTCGTCGTCGGAGATTTCCTGGCTGGGCGCTTCCGGAGGAGCGGTGACAGGGACCGGCCCGGCGGCGGCGGTGCGAGTGGTGCGGGGTCCGGGCGGGGGAGACTGACTCGTGTCGGAGTCCATGCCGCCGCCACCGCCGCCTTCGCCGCGGCCGCCGAGCAGAATGATGGAGC
>JBGOUV010000194.1:0-12521 GCA_041477815.1 Terriglobia bacterium
AGTGGCCCTGGTAAACCGGCACGATGGGGCAGTGCCGGCACAGGTGCTTACAGCCCCGGCTGGCTTCCGTATAGCCGACGTTGCGGCTGCGGCCGTTCCCGTTACGCAGGCGCGCGTATTCGCCGAGCGGCGGTAATCCGGCGCGGTCGGGAACTAGAAACCGCAGCCGCTCGAGCGAAACGACCGGTTCGGATTGGGGTCCGGGCCGGCCTTGACCGAGCCGCCGGACCAGGCTCACCAGCCCCGCCTCGAACTCGCCGCCGAGTATGGTGCCGGCCCCCAGTCCGCGCAAGAACCCTTCATTCACGGGAGCATAGAGGCCGTAAAAGCAGAGATGCGCCGCCGGGTTCAGGCCGCGCACCTGGGGAACCAACTGGGCAGCCAGCCGTGTGGCCGTGTGCATCGGCACGTAGAACGCCACCAGATCGGCGCCGCGCACCACGTCCTCATCGAGAGGCTCGCGCGAAAGGTCCAGGCACCCAACCTCCGCCCCGGCGCCCCGCAACCACGCCGCCGGAGACGCCAACCCGAACGGCTGGCGGCCCAGCTCATAGGTAGAGATGAGGACTACCTTCATCGGCCCTGCACAGCGAGGGTGGCATGCTCGGCGGTATAGCGGCGTACGTAATCGGTAAAGGCCTGCTGCAGCCGCGCCCGGGTCGGGCCGGCGACCGGGATGGGGTGGCCGTCGATCTGGGATACCGCCAGCAGCTCGCGCGTGGTGGAGGTGATGAACACCTCGCCCGCCCGGTAGAGGTCTTCGAGGCGCAGGGTCTTCTCCTCGACGCCGCCGATCTGTTCGAGCAGGAGGTTGCGGGTGACCCCCGGCAGGCAGCCGGAAGCAAGCGGCGGCGTGAGTACCTTGCCGTCGAGGACCGCAAAGATGTTGGCCGAGGTGCACTCCGCCACCTCGTCCCGCTCATTGAGCAGGATGACCTCGTCGAACCCCCGGCTCTGGGCCTCCTCGACCCAGGTGAGGTTGTAGGCCCAGGACAGAATCTTGGTCCCGGCAAATTCGGAGGCGGCATGCCGAGCCTGTCGGGCGACGGTGAGGCGAACGGTGTCGGACCACGGCTTCACGCCGGCGGTCAGGCAGATCAGGTCGGCGGCGCCGGCAATGCCCGGTCCTTCCCAAAAGCCTCCCTGGTTACGAACGACGCTCAGGCGGGCCACGGAGTTTTCGGCGTGGTTGGCCCGGATCAACTCGACGATACGGCGGTAGACTTCCTCCCGGTCCTGGGTTAGGGGCACGTGGAGCAGCGCGGCATCCTTCGCCATCCGGGCCCAGTGACGCTCCCAGGCGAAGGGCACGCCCTCGTAGATCCGCAGGGTAGTGAAAACCCCCCAACCGGAAAGCAACCCAATCTGTCCGGGGGAAAGGATTCGCTCGGTGGCCGGCACCAGGCGATCATTGTAGAGGACCAGGGAGTGCATGCCCCTTCATTCTACCAATGGTGTCAGAATGTGGATATGGCTAAAGCCACGGTGGAATCCCGGCAGAACCTGCGCCAAGAGGTGCGTATTCGTCATCATCGGCTCGCCGGCGACGAGGCTCCCGAGATTGGCGGCGAGGACACGGCCCCCAATCCGCACGAGTTTCTCCTGGCAGCGCTCGGCACCTGCACGTCCATGACCCTGCTGGTCTACGCCCGCCGCAAGGCCTTCCCGCTGGAGAAGGTAGTGGTCGAGCTGGAGGACACCAGGGAAGGCGCCGTAACGCAGATCCGGCGCGACATCCACCTGGAAGGTCCCCTGACCGACGAGCAGCGGCAGCGGCTGCTCGAGATCGCCGCCAAGTGTCCGGTGCATCGGACGCTGACCGGCGAGATACGGGTTGCCGACCGCCTGGTGTAGAGTCTCAAGCGGCGAGCATTGCCATGCACTCCTGAGTCCTAATAGCTTAACTTCGGCCGGGCCAAGCCGTATCGTAATCGGCATGAAAGGGAAGAAAGTCTCGCCGGAGTGCTGGAAACGGCCACCGTGCTCTCTCGCCTCGGAATATCCAAGGGCGGGCGCTCCCGGGCCGCCAGCCAAGTCGTGCGGCTAAACGGCTGGGGCGCTCGCAAGCCTGGCCGACGGCTCTCCTACCAAGCGTAGGCCCACTACGGGAAGTAGCGAACCCCGGACCCTATTCGCGTTCATTCGCGGCCATTATCAGCAGACCAGCTTTTCCCGTCCCAGCTTGAACCCGTTCAGGTTTCCCAGCACGGTGAGGGCGATCTGCTTTTGGTGGAAATACTCGGCGGCGATGCCCTGCACGTCGTCGATGGTGACCTCTTCGATGCTGCTGATCAGCTCGTCCAGGGTGAAGAAGCGGCCGAAGTAGATCTCCTGGCGGGCCAGGTTGGCCATGCGGCTGGAGGTCGATTCCAGGCTCAGCATCAGGCTGCCCTTGAGGTGATCCTTGGCCCGGCGCATTTCCTCGTCGGTGATGATGCCATTCTTAATCTCCCGGAATTCCTTGAGGATGGACTCCACCACCCGCTCAGCGGTTTCAATCGAGGTGCCGGCATAGATCGAGAGGCACCCGGTATCGCGGTAGGAATTCATCTCGGAATAGACCGAGTAGGCGAGTCCCTGCTTCTCCCGGATATTCTGGAACAGGCGCGAGCTCATGCCGCCGCCGAGAAGGGTATTGAGCACGTAGCTGCCGTAGCGGCGCGGATCGGCCAGGGGATGGCTGGGCACGCCCAGGCACAGGTGGACCTGTTCGAGAGATGGCTTGTCGCGCAGGCTGATGATGGCGTGAGAGGAAGGAGGCCCGTCCTCAGGAGGCGGGGTTTGGTGATCCAGATCGCCGAAAGACTGCGCCACCAGGCGCAGCACATTGTCGTGGTCCAGGTTGCCGGCGGCGGTGACCAGGATCTGGTCCGGCACGTAGGCGTGCCCGTAGTAGTCCCGGATCATCTCGCGGTCGAAGCTCTTGATCGTCCGTTTATTGCCGATGATCGGCTTGCCCAGCGAGTGATCCTTCCAGAAGTTGCCGGAGAAAATCTCGTGGACCAGGAAATCCGGATTATCCTCGTCCATCTTCAGCTCTTCCAGGACTACGCCCTGCTCCTTCTGGATGTCGTCTTCGCGGAAGACGGGATGCAGCACCAGGTCCGAGAGCACGTCGAAGGCGAGGGGCAGGTGCTCATCGAGGACCTTGGTGTTGAAGCTGATCATCTCCTTGGAGGTGAAGGCGTCGAGGTGTCCGCCGACCGAGTCCACCGAGCGGGCGATGTCTTCAGCCGACCGCGTGGTGGTGCCTTTGAACACCATGTGCTCGATAAAGTGGGAGATGCCGTTCTGCTCGGGACGCTCATTTCGCGATCCGGTCTTGATCCATACGCCGATCGAGACCGACCGGACATGTGGCATCACCTCGGTGATCACCGAGACGCCGTTGGCGAGTCGTTCCTTCTCAATATTGCGGGTTTCGGTTGCCGTGGCGGGCACCCTTTTAGCTTAGCATAGGCGCCAGACCCTGGAATTCGGCCAGCAACTGCTTTATTTTCAGTGATATAATGGTGGCATGCCGGAATCGCTGGTCGGCCTGAACGCGCCGGAGCTGGTTCAGATCGTCACTGCCCGTGGCGAAGCTTCGTTTCGCGCGCGGCAGATTTACGAGGGCATTTACCGGGCCCGCGCCGCGGCCGTCGCCGAGATCCGTGGTTTGCCGGCCGGTCTGCGGCGCGCGCTGGAGGCGGAGTTCGAGGTGGGGCTGCCGGTCATCGAACGCGAGTTCGCCTCGCTCGACGGCACCATCCGTTACCTGCTCCGCCTGTCCGATGGCCAAACCGTCGAAGCCGTCTTGATGCCGGAGGAGGGGCGCGATACCATCTGCATCTCGACTCAAGTCGGCTGTCCGGTGGACTGCAAGTTTTGCTTCACGGCTCTGCTGGGTCTCTCGCGGAATCTTACGGCCGGCGAGATCGTAGGTCAGGTCTTGCTGGTGGCGCGGGACCGCAATCGCCTGAATGTGGTCATGATGGGGATGGGGGAGCCGCTGCTGAACCTGCCCCACGTGATCAAAGCCACCCGGCTGCTCACGGACCAAGATGGCCTGGCATTGTCGCCGCGGCGGATTACGCTGTCCACGTCGGGCATTACGCCCAAGATCGCCGAAATGGGACGCGAGCCGGTCCGGCCGAAGTTGGCGGTATCGCTGAACGCCTCGACCGAGGAGGCGCGCGAGAAACTGATGCCGATCACACGGAAGTACCGGCTGGGGGAGTTGCTCGAGACGTGCCGCGCGTACCCGCTGCGGTCGTGGGAGAAGCTGTCGTTCGAGTATGTGCTGCTGGGCGGCGTGAACGATTCGGATCAGGACGCCCGGCGGGTGGTGCGGCTGCTGGCAAACTTGAAATGCATGGTGAATCTGATTGCCTTCAACCCGGGCCCGGGTATCGATTTTGAGACGCCGGCTCCGGAGCGAGTTGCGGCGTTTCAACAGATTGTCAGGAGGAGCCTGCCCTGCTTCGTTCGTAAACCGCGGGGCCGGGACATCTACGCCGCCTGCGGCCAGCTCCGTACGGCGGGGTGACTAGTCTAGGGCTCCAGTAAGATCTCGTCGCCTTCCTGGAGTCCGGCCAGAACCATATAGTGGGTGCCGTTCTTCCGCCCCACCTGGATTTCCCGCTTTTGGAATCCTTCGGGTTGCGGGATCTTGACGAAGGCTTTGTCGTTTTCCTCGACCACGGCGTCGCGGGGGATCTGGAGCGCCTTCTCCTCGCGGTGCAGAACCACGGCGGCACTGGCCGACAGATCGGGGATCACGCGGTTGTCGCGGGAGTCGATGGAGAACCGCACGGGAATCTGCTTCACAAAAAGGTCGCGCGAGGAGCCCCGAAAGCCGCGAGCTCCGCCGCCCGCCATGGCCCCCACGGACGTGACCCGGCCGGGCAGAGCCAGGTCCGGGTACGCCTCCAGGCGAACCGTAGCCTTCTGGCCCAGCACCAGGGAATGGCTGTCCACCTGGTTGACCGTGCCGTTCACCACCATCTGGGACAGATCGACGATCTGCATGAAGTACTGACCGGGGAAAACCTGGTCGCCCTCCTGAACCTGCCCGAACTGGCCGCTCCGAAAGATGGACTGCATGACCACCAGCCCGTCGATGGGGGCGCGCAAGGTCATGCGCTCGATGTTCCGGACACGCCGGTCGACATTGTGCTGGTCCTGCTGGACCTGCACTTCCAGGCTCCGCAGCTCGGCCTCCTGGGAGAGCTTCTTCAGCCGGACCTCGTCCCCCATCTGCTTGTAGCGGGCGGCGGTCTCCTCCACCGCCAGTTTTAATTTCTCGGCGTCGATGGCCGAGCGTACCTCGGCGGTCTGGAGGTCCAGCTTGGCCTTTTCACTGTCGGCGCGAGCGGTTCGCACCAGTTGCTGCTCGGTCTCGTCCTCGATGGTGATTTCAGCCTTCCGCTTGTCGACTATGGCCTGGTCCTGACTGACCTGCGCCTTGAAGTTGTCCAAGCGATCCAATTCCCACTGGCTGTCGAAGGTGGCGATCACGTCGCCCTTCTGGACGTGGGTCCCGGCAGCCGCCAACTTCATCAGGATGAGCTGGTTGGGCGAGCCACCGCCTCCACGCTGGCCGCCGCCACCCCCGCCCGGTCCGCCCCCACCGGGGGAGCTGCTGCCACCGCCAGGGCCGGCGCGGCCGTCACCACGCATCTGAGGCGCGATGATGGCGGCGAAGTTCTTGGCGCCGATGGTCCCGCTCACCCGCAGGGTTTGCTCGAAGGAACCCGCAAAAACCTTGACCGTCCGGGCCGCGGGGACGCCTTTGCCGGCGCCGCCGGTTTGTTGCCGGCGCCGGACGTTCCACACCACCACGGACACCGTTATCAACAAGAGCAGCACCAGAATCGACCAGCGCCGGGGCGGCTTCTTCGGCGCCGGCCCCAGCGGCGCCGTCCGCACCGGTGGGGCGGGCTCCGGAGCCGGAACCGCCGGACCTGGGGAGGCCAAGCCGGCACTCAGGAATCCACCCCACTTCCACGTCTGTTCAGCCATAGACAGCTTCCCTAAACCACGACCTTTATAAAGGCGCTAGAGCCTGACCCAGGGTTACCCCTTTACTTCCCGAAAAGCCTCTTCAATCTCCAATTTGGCCCCCGGACTGACCGGCAACAAGGGCAGCCGCGGGGGCCCCCCATAGTAGCCGTTCACGTCCATAGCATACTTCAAACCGGGGATGCCGTGCCTGGCCGTGACCGCCACCGCCGCCGGGGAAAAGCGCTGCTGGAGCTCCAGCCCCGCCTGGTCCTCGCGGGTCCGGACGGCCTCCAGGATCGACAGGCAGGCGTAAGGGGCGGCGTTGGCGAACGCCAGGATCGCCCCCACGGCACCCACTTTCAGACCAACCCACAGTGTCGGAGCGGACCCTACCAGCACCTGGAACCCCGCCGGTGCCTCGCGGATCATCTGCATCGTCTTCTCTATATTCCCCGAGCTTTCCTTCACCCCCACGATGTTCGGATGCCCGGCCAGCTCCATCACCGTGGCCGCCGGAAGATCCACGCCGGTCGCCTGGGGCCAGTTGTACAGGATCAGCGGGATCGGGGATTGGTCGGCCACCGCCCGGTAGTAGAGGGCCTGCGCGGGGCCGTTGTTGATCAGGCTTTTGTAATAGTGCGGTGTCCGGACCAAGGCCGCCTGGTAACCCCTCCCCGCCGCTAAATGGCACAACTGGACGGTCTCGCGAACGCTCTCCATGCCTGTGCCGGCGATGAGGATCTTCTCGGGCGCGGCGGCTTCCCTCGCCGTCTCCCACACCCGCACCTTCTCTTCGCAGGTCAGCAGGACGCTTTCCCCCGTGGAGCTGCACACCACGTAGCCGGCGAGCTGGGTCTGGTTCCACTTCTCGACGTTGTAGCGTAGCTTGGGGAGATAGAGGTCGCCGTGGTGATCGAACGGGGTAGCCAGGGGCGAGAAGATGCCGTGGAGCTTCATCGGTACCATTCTAGCGACCGCCGGCCAGGCGCCCCAAACTACTTTCGCCTCCTCGAGCATGACTCCAGATTCTCATTGGTGGCCGCCGTCAGCCCACACCCATCACCCCCCACTCAACTTTCTATTTCCCGCCTCCGCAACCACTTACCCTCCCCCCTACCCATCAAACGCTACCCCACAGTGGTATAATAGAGTCATCAGGACCTTCCGGTCCTAACCGTACTGTTTCAGGAGAGAAACTATGTCTTCCCAACGTCGCCTCCGGGCGAACCAGGCGAATGCTCGTCTATCTACCGGTCCCCAGACCCCCGAGGGCAAGGCTCGCAGCAGCCAAAACGCCCGCAAACATGGCCTCTCGGCCCGCGAGGTCGTCATCGCCCCCGGCGAGCGCGAGGAATTCGATGACTTCCTCGCCTCCTATCAGGACGAGCTCCAACCCCAAGGCATGGTCGAGCAGGTCCTGTCTAACCAACTCGTCTTCGCCGCCTGGAACCTCCGCCGCATCAGCCGCCTTGAAGCCGCGCTGGCCACCGGCGGCGATCTGCCCGCCTCCGCCGCACCCGCCCTCTACCGCTTGGCCCGCTACCACGCCCGCGCTGATCGCGCCTTCCTCCGCTCCCTCCGCGAGCTCCGCGCCCTCCAGACCAACCGCGCCCTCCGCGACGCCCTCCCCGCCGCCGACTCCGCTGCCGAGCCCGAAGCCCAACCCCTCCCGCCCCTCGCCTCCATCGCCGAGTGCGCACCCGCCGCCATCCCGCTTTCGAGCCCCCCGAAGACGACTCCCAACACATTCAACTCGTCTGCGGAAGCCCGACGAGACTCGCCCCACCTCTTCCTGATGTCGTCAACTATCAAGATCTATTAAACAGGAATAGGACTGTTGCTTTCCATCGTTTCTCGACGGACCGGTCCCGCAGCGCGACCAACGCCGGCAGCGCCGCGTGCGGGGTTCGATCCTACTGCGCGGCGGCGTCGGATTCCGGGGCCAGGCTCAGCTCGACGGTGACCTGCTTCGCGCGTCCGAGGTCCACGGCGCGCCCATAACGGGCCAACTGGCGGCGGACCTCGGGATCCGCCCAGTCGAGGGTGCTGCCGGCGGGGAGGGCGAAGGCCATATAGGAGCCGGGGACCACGGCGGTCAGGGCGAAGGCGCCGTTCGCGTCGGTGGGGACGCGGCGTTCGACCAAGTAGGGGGACTGGTTCTCCTGCGGGTACAGGGCGACGACGGCGGAGGTGACGCGGTGCCCGCGTCCGGAAGATTCCGTGGGCTGCACCGTGCCGCTCAGGGTGGCGCCGTCGAACCCGATCACGACTTCCACCGGGCCCAGGGTCCCCTCGTCCGGGACTTCGATCTCCGGCGCTGCCAGGTCTTGCCCGCCCCAGCGGAGCAGCTTGAAATACCCTCCCGCCGGGAGACCGCCCGGACGCAGGCGATACACGAGCGGCGCCAGCCCGCCGGCCTCGAACGCGAGTTGGGCGTCGGCCCGCGCCCGCGCCGCGGTGCGGACTCCGTCGACCAGGGCCACCACGGGCGTGGTCTTGCTGAGATCCAGACCCTCCGGCGGAGACTCCAGCACCAGGCGTCCGCGCAGCGTGCGGTTGAGCCCGATCACCAGGTGGACGTCGCCCAGGTTGCGGTTGCCGATGGTGACGGTGCGCGCCGCCGCCACGTGCCCCCCGGCCCCGTCGCCCCTCTCGGCCAACACCCGGTAGGTCCCCGGAGGCAGCCCTTGGATCCGGTACGTCCCATCGGCTCGAGTTCCGTAACGACTCCACACGCCCATCTCGACCCCCTGCTCCATCCGCTCGATCCGGATCATACAGGTTCGGCACGCGCCGCCCGCCTGCGAATCGGCCAGCACGCCGGTGATCGAGTACGCCGGCTGGGGCCTGAGGACCAGGTGGAGGTCGGAGAGTTCCTGTCCCCAGCGGAGCTGGATCCGGCCGGCCTCGGAGGGCTGGGCGCCAGAAGGATAGTAGACCATGGTGGTCTGCTCCAGTTCGCCCTCCGGCCACTCCTGGCGCGGCGCGAGGGCGGCCACCACGTAGTTTCCGGCCGGCAGACCGAACAGCCGATACTGACCGCGGTCATCGGCGGACGTCGCTTCCACCCGCACGCGGCTGCGCCGTCCGTCCGCCCAGCGGTAGCGGTAGGCGACCACCTCGGCCCCGTCGGCCGGCTCGCCGTCGGGACCCGTCACCGAGCCGGAGAGGACGCCGTAGCGGTGGAAGCGGAGGGTCACTTCGGCGCGGCTCTGGTTCGTCTCCAGGGTCACCGGAAAGGGGAAGCCCATCATCGGCAGGTAGCCGGTCTTGCGTGCCGATAGCGAATAGGCGCCGGCGGCTAATCGCTCGAACCGGAAGTCGCCGTCGGCGCCGGAGCGGGCCGCTTGCTCGTAGCGGTCGCCCTGGATCCTGGCGGAGAGGTCGACGGTCACGCCGGCAATGGGCTCACCGGTCTCGGCCAGAACGATGCGGCCGCGAAGCGACCCCTGGGGCTCGGCGAGGGCGGCCAGCAGGAGACAGGCGACAATGGTCATCGGGCGGCGGTTAGTTCCAGCTCGATCTGGGCCCCGGGGTCGACCGGGAAACGCTTCACCGCCGCCCCCGCTCTCTCCCAGGTCTGGGAGACGTCCAGGGCGGAGACCTCCTGGCTGGGCCAGACGCAGATCCGATACTCGCCGGGGCGCACGTCGCGGATCTCGAAGCGCCCCTTCTGGTCGGTCTGCTCGGTCCGGACCTCGATGTGGTCCGGCATGAAGCGGGCCAGCGCCACGCGGCCGTGGGCCAGGGGCGCGCCGCCGGATCCTTTGGCCAGACCGTCGATTCGTCCCGCCTCGGTCCCCACCCGAATCTCGACCTCGCCCGTTTCGCCGGCGGCCACCACCACTTCCGGCGGGTCCAGCACCCAAGCCCCCGGCGGCGCGTCGGCGTGAAGCGAGTAGGTATCGGCCCATACCTGCGGAACGCGGAACCGGTAGTCCGGCGCCCTGGCCACGAGACGGTACGATTCCTGGCGGGTGCTGTCCCGCGCTTCCAGGCGCACCTCGGCGGGTTTCGTTCTCCCTACCAGGAGGAGGCGGCCGGCCAGTTGTCCCGGCGGCGTGGGTCGCAGCACCACGTCGTTGCGATCGCTGCTCAGGTCCAGCCGTTGCCGTCCGATGTGGCTCTCCTGCGATCCGAAGGCCTGGAGCATGTACGTACCGGCGGGCAGGCGGGGGAGCAAGAAGCTGCCATCCGGCTCGACCGGCATACCGAACGACGGCGCCCCGGGCTCCTCGCGCACCCAGCGCACCATCAGGCGCAAGCGTCCGGACTCCGCCGGCGGCGGATCTGCCACCCGGCCGCGCACCTGGAACAGCCGGTCGGGCCGCACCACCAGGTCGACGCCGCGGACTTCCCGGCCGGCCGCTACCTCCAGCACGGCGGGATGATACATAGGCGCCGGATGCTCCTCCCTCCCCTCGGGAACCGGCGGGAGGATAGCCAGCCGATACCGTCCCGGGTCGAGGCCATAGAGCCGGTAAACGCCCCGATCGTCGCTGGCCGCCTGCGAGGCGTGCTCGCGGTGGCGGTCGCCCGGGCCGCTGAGGCGGGTAAGCATCACGAGGACCCGGTCCAGCGGCTCGCCCCACGGGTCGGCGAGGCGGCCGGTGATGACGCCGCCGGGCGCGGCCTCGAAGTCGGCGCCGGGGAGGTCTTCGCCGCCCGAGAGATCGAGCACCAGCGTGGTCTCGCGGGAGGCCGTCGCCCGGGTGAAGTAACCGGGCTTGTCGGACCGGACCACGATCCGCCGGCGGGGCAGGTCGTCCAACCGGAAGCGGCCCTGGACGTCGGTCACCGCGGTGCGCAGCGGCCCGGACCCTTCCGCCGCCTGCGCCACCACCCGGGCTCCGGGCAGCGGCCGCGGTTCCTCCTTACCTTTCAGGTAGACAATCCCGGACACCGCCCCCGCGTTCGCCGCCGCCGCCCAGACCAGAGCCAGAAGCCAGCGCATGCCCGGGCACGGGTCAAGCCAGCTCGAAGTTTCTACGTTCGATCTTCTGGTCGTCGAAGACGCCCAGACCCAGGCCGCCGGCGATCTCGATATGCTCGGGCTGGCAGTTCAGAAAGTGGCTGTCGTCGTCCGGCTTGGAGAGCGCTATGGTCTGCATGCCCTTGGCCGCGCGCGCGGCGTCGATGACCCCCCACCCCACCTTGTCCACGGCCACCGGGTCGGTGGAGAAGTACAGGGTATGATTCACCCAGACATACTTGCCCTTCTTGCCGCCCGGGCCACCATGATACATACCCAGGATGCCGTCCAGGAGGTGCAGCACCACCTTGTCCCGGATCACCGGGGTGGACACCACGGCGGGGATGAAGGCGCCGCAGGCGTTGAGGGTGAAGGTGGAGTGGCTGCGGTTCACGTTGTTGACGAAGCCGTGGGACATGTTCTTCAGCGCCAGGGTGACGCCGGCCGACTGGTGGTGCTTGAGCACCGGCAGGTTGACCACCTTGTTGACCTGCTGGGTGAGGAACTTGGCCACGTGGGAGCGGCGGAAGTGGCTGTCGCGGGAGTTCTGGCCGGGCTGGGTGAGGTTCATCTCCATATAGTGGGCGGCGTCGTAGCCGTCCAGGCCCAGTTGCACGGTCTCGTAGTCCTCCGCCGCCCAGCTCCAGCGCACCCCGTCGGGCAGCCACTTGTCGAAACCGGCCCTGAGGAACTGCTTGCGGTAGCGGTCGTAGGCGACTATGTCTTTGTTCTTAATGCCGGCGGCGTTCAGACCGGCGATGATCTCGTGGAAGACCTCGGGGCAGGAGGCGACGTCCGGCGCTCCGACCGGATTCAGCTTGACGCCGACTACGTCGCCGGGCTCGAAGAACATGCGCCAGGCGGCGACCCAGTCCGGGGCGCCGGTCAGCTCCATCATGCCCTTGCGCATCATGGCCTGGATCGGCTGGGCCTGGAAGGATTCGTTGACGAAGCTGCCGGGATGCCTCACCGTCACCACGCGGCCCGGGTAGAGGCCCGGCATGCTCCACTTGGTGCTCTGGGTCTGTTTGCGGCTGCAAGAGAACTGGGGCAAGGCGATCGCGGCCGCCGCCGCTCCGAAGAATTGCCTGCGTCCGAAAGTCATGGGATTCTCCTTGGCGCCGGCTCTGGCGCCGTCTTGTTCCACTCTACCAGAAGATCCGCCACCTGGCGCTGGACGGCTGCGGCCGACCGCAGCTTCACCTGCTCGTAGCCCCGAATGCCGTCCGGACTGCGCGCCAGCTGCACGGCCAGCTCGTGGTTCTCCGCCTGGAGACCAGCCAGGAGGGTCTCCAGGATCTGCTCGTACCAGGCGATCAGCTCCCGCTCCTTGCGCCGGAGGGCGGCCAGGCCGAACACGTCGAGCGGAGTCCCGCGCAGGCGGCGCAAACCGGCCAGCGCGCGCAGGACCGGCCGGAACCAGGGTCCCAGGGACAGCTTCTGCTTGAGACCCAGGGCGCGCAGCAGGGGCGGGTGCAGGTGATAGACCAGGCGCTCGGGCGCTTCAAACTGTCCCTTCGCCGACTGGTCGAAGCAGGGTTTGGCCAGCAAGCGTGCCACCTCG
>JBGOUV010000318.1:0-8094 GCA_041477815.1 Terriglobia bacterium
CCGGATGTTGACGATGTTGAGGACGGCTTTGCTGAAGTTGGCGAAGCGGGCCGCGGGAATGATGTTTCCGGCGAACGGAGTGCGGACGAAGCTGGCTCCCGAAGCCGTGGTGGTGGCCGGGTCATAGATAGGAAGCCGGCGGCCGGTGGCGTCCACCCAGTTGGTGAAGTCGCCGCGGTACATCTCGGGCGTGGGGACCGAGAAGATCGCGTCATTGCCGCCCACGCGGTTGCGGAAGCCTTCGAAGGAGACAAAGAAGAACGTCTTGTTGCGGCCGTCGTAGACCTTGGGAATGTAGACCGGTCCGGCGGCGGTGAACCCGAAGTCGTTCTGGCGATAGACCGACCGCGTTTTGGCGAAGAAGCCCCGCGCGTCCATGGCGTCGTTGCGCAGGAAGTCGTAGACGGAGCCATGGAGCTGATTGGTGCCGGACTTGGAAGCAAAGGTCATGGTGCCGCCGCCGGACTGCCCGTACTCGGCCTTGAAACCGTTAGTGTCGACAGTGAACTCGGTGAGGGACTCGACGGAGGGCGTGTTTAGGGCCGCTTCATCGGTGTCGCCGGAGCGGTTGGTGCCCACGCTGTAGCCGTCGAGCGTGGCGTCCCAAGCCGCCACCTGTCCGCCGCCCAGCGCCAGCCGCTGGCCGCTGCCGCGCGCTTCGGCGGCCACCGCCACCAGGTTAAACGGGCTGCGCATGGCGCCGCCCACCACCAGCGGCAGCTCGTCCACCAGCTTGTTCTGCACCTGGGTGGAAACCTTGGCGTTGTCGGTCTGGATGGTGGTCGCCAGGGCCGTGACTTCAATCTGCTCGGTCACCGCGCCCAGGGTCAGTTGCGCGTCCAGACGTACGGTGGTGGCGGCCGATACAACCATGGTCTGCTGCACAAAGCGCTTGAATCCGGTGGCCGCGATCTCGACCCGGTACACGCCCGGGAGCAGGTTGGGCACGTTGTATTCGCCGGTGGCGGTGGTGACGGCCTTGGCCATGGCGTTCGTATCGCGATGGGTGATGGAGAGCTCCGCCCCGGCGACAGAAGCGCCGGTAGGGTCGGTGACGATTCCGGTGATGTTGCCGCGCTCCGTTTGGGCCATCACGAAGGAACATGCCAGGAACAGCAGAACCGCAGTCCGAGCGATCCGCATAAGAAGACCTCCTGTGCTCAAGCTGCCGAATGTTACCAGATTCCGCGGCCGCCTGGCAACACACCGCGACCCTGGGGCAACGGATGGCGTGGTTGCCTGAACCATCCACCCTGCTGCACTGCGGGGGGATCAGAACCGTAAGAGCCGCTCTGACGGCCGGCTCTCTAACAGCTCATGAAAAAAGCCTTCTCCGCTGCGGTCGTGACTAAGTAAACGTTGATTCTGCGAAGCGAACCTGAGCGCAGATCTGCGCTCAGGTCCATTTGCCACGGGCTAAACCTCCGAGTTCACCGTATGAATCAGAGCCTTGATATACCCGTAACCGAAGGCAAACGCCTGCAAGCCCCCAGGATCGTCCGGATGACGGGGCATATGATCGGGACAGATCGATCCGGCGAATTGCACATCCCTGAGGAGGCGCATGATCTTGAGAAAATCCATGTCGCCTTCATCGGGGTAGACTTCAGCGAAATCGTAGAGCCCGCCGCGGACGTTGCGCATATGGATCTGGTGTATTTTCCCCTTCTTGCCCAGGTACTCGACAATGGGCAGGACTTCCTTGGCCGGGTTCTTCAGCCCTTCCGCCGTCGTTCCCAGGCACAATTGGAATCCATTGTACGGGCTATCGACAATGGCTTCGTATCGTTTGAAGCCTGCAAAAATGGCGGGAGAATCCCAATTGTCCGCGCCCTGGTAGCCGAAGGGAAGTCCCGGCGGATCGAAGGGGTGGCAGGCCATTTTGACATCGTATTGCTTGCATACGGGGATCACCTTTTGGAGGAAGTACGTGATGCGCTCCCAGTAATCGTCGGAACTGACCCGGCCCGCCTTTCCCACGGGCAGATCCTTCCAGTTGTCCTCCAGCTTGAAGGCCGCGTAGGTAGCGCCGCCCCGTCCCGGCGTCCGCGTGTTTCGCCGGATCGGTATCAGGGTCCAGTGATGCGTGATCACCTTTACGCCCACCTGGGAAGCCTTCTGGATATTCCCCATGATAGCTTCCAGCCGGCGATCGCGCTCCGGACCTTTTCGCAGCATAATGTACTCGGAGTCCATCCGGATCGCTTCGAAAATAAACCCGGCTTGGTCGCAGTTGTCCTTCATCCTCTTCAGGGCGTCCAGATCCCAGGCGCCGTCCGCAGACCTGCCGTTCACTTGCGCGGTCAGATGCTTCACGCCATGGCGCAGGTTGTACTCCAGGTTCGCCTTTCCCGTGATATCGGCTCCGGGGCCCCCGGCTACACTATGGTAATCGGCTCCCACGTGCATTAGAGTATTCTTCCGGGGGGCGGGCGCCGCCACCCCCGGGTTTACGCCGGCGCCGATAGCGCCGCTAACCAGCGCCTTCCCGAACTCTCTCCGTTTGATCATGTAACCTGCTCCTTCCGTTGTTAGAATGCCATTCTTATACCCAACTGGATAATACGAGCATCGCCGGCGGACAGCACGATGCCATACGTGGCGGGCGTGCCCACATTGAGACCCGGGAAACCGAAGTTGACCCGGTTAAAAAGATTGAAGAACTCGCCACGGATCTGCAACTTGACATGCTCTTTCACCTGTACAATCTTGAACAGGGAAAAATCCACAGTCGCCTGGCCCGGCCCGTCCAGGATGTTTCGTCCGCTGGTGCCCAGCCTCCCGGTGGCCGGGCGCGCGAAGGCAGCGGTATTAAACCACATTTCGCGGCTGCGGGTAAAGCCGGTCCGCGGATCTCCCACCTGATCGGCGGTCTGGGAGGACGCGCCGCAGTTACAGACGTCGCCACTGACGCCGATGTCGTAACCAAAGCCGCTGCGGAGATCGACGATGGTGTTCATCTGCCAGTTGCCCAACACCTGGCCGGCGATCCCGTGGGACAAATAGCGCTTGCCGGGCCCCAGCGGCAACGCATAGACGGCGCTGAAAACGGCTCGGTGGCGGAGGTCGAACAGGCTTCTTCCCTTGGAGAGCCGGGAATTATAGAAGTCACGGGCTTCCTCGTTGACCTGGGAGCTTACGTCCAGAGACTTGCCAAAGGTGTAGTGCGTCAGGAAAGAGAGGCCCGCGGAAAACCGCTTCTCCAGCTTCACAAAAACAGCATGGTAGCTGGAGTTTCCATCCGCTTGGGTGGTGCGAATCGCATTTCCCCACAAGGGCAAAGGCCGCCGGTTCAGGATAGGGGTAGGCCTCGCCGGATCGACGTCCAGGGTGGCCTGATTGCCCTGCGTGTAGTACACCATTCGGGTTCCCTTGGATCCCATGTAACCAAGTTCCAGCAGGGTCTCGGAAAACACCTGCCGCTGCAGGTTCAGATTCCATTGTTGGATGTAGGGGTCCGGCCGGGCACCGATGTCGGTGTAAATCTGCGGACGCGCATCCGCCGTGCCCTTGGCGGGAAACAGTTCGGCTACGCGAATGGCGGCGGGCCCGGAGGAGTTGGCATCCTGGTCGGCGGCCAGGCTGGCAATCCGCCCGTGCGGGGGATTGCGCTCCAGTTGTCGCGTGGACTGGCCGTCGACCAGCGTGTAAAAGATTCCATAACCCACGCGAATGGCGGTGCGGTTATCGGCGAAGGGGCGAAAAGCCAAACCGATGCGGGGACCCCAGTTGTTCTTATCGGCCGGAAATAATCCTCGCGGCGTGGCCGGACCGTCCACCTGCGAGTCCGGAGGGATGAACGCCTTGTTGCTTCCCGCCAAAAGCAGCCGGCCGCCCGGGAAACTCCGATCCAGGTAGCTCTGACGATCTTGCGCCTCCACATAGCGGGAGCTCAGTTCGTAGCGGACGCCGAAGTTCAGAGTCAGCCGGCGGCTGACTTTCCAGTCGTCCTGCACAAACGGGAAGAAGTGATAGGCGCTGAAGTTTCCCGACAAGGAGGTGCTGGCCCCGGCCGCCGTCAGCGGCAGTCCCAGCAGCAGGTCCGCTACCGAAACCCCGGTGCTGGCGCGATTTCGCGGATCTGCGGTTAACGCGCCGGTGAAGCTGAAGGCGCCTCGGGCGTCGATCTCTCCACGGTCGTTGTAATTCGTCTTTCTTGCTTCACCGCCCAACTTAATGGTGTGAGTTCCCCGGATTAAAGTCACTTGATTAATCAACATGAAGATGTTGGTTTTTTGTCCATTGGGCTCGGTGCCATAGCCGATGCCGCTAAAGCCCGTAAGGCCCAGATTGGGGATGCCCCAGGCGTAGGGATCCGCCAGCAGGTTCTTGACGCCCAGGAGCGGCGCAAAGTCCTTCTCATTCGAGCCGTTTTGCAGCAGAAAGTAATTGGGCCGGTTGTAACCCACCCGCAGCTCATAGAGCGTGTTGGGGCTGAAGGTGTGGGGAAGGCTCACGGCAAGATTTTGAGTTCGCACATCCGTATCTCGTCCCGAGCCCTTGATCGCCGGCTTGTCGGTGGCGATGCCGTCGAAAAACGAGTAGCGCACGCTGAGGGAGGTCTTGCCGGTCAATTGATGGTCCACGCGAGTGATGACCTGGTTGTTGTCGCTTTGATCGCTGAGAGCGTTAAAGAAGTTATTTCCCGTCGGCGCATCGAGCTGCGGAGCCGGATAGATGTCGTGGATAGCTTTGGCGAACGGCGTAATGAGATTGGCTGGAACCCGGTTGTTGAGAAACGGATCCCGGATCACCCCCGCGCCGGAGGGGTTCGGCCGCGTGCTCGCCGGGTCGAATATGGGCCGGTTGCTCCGAAAACCGGCACGGCTGAAATCGCCGCTCCATTGCTCCTGGGTAGGCACGTTAGCCTGCCCCGTCTTACCCCTGCGAATCCTGGTGCCTTCGTAGCTGACGAAGAAGAAGGTGCGGTTGCGAACGATCGGCCCGCCGAGGGTCCCGCCGAACAGGTTGTAGCGGAGGGGCGATTTCTTCTGGCCAAAGAAATTGGTGAAGAAGTTGGTGGCATCGAGAGTGTTGTTTCGAAGAAACTCGTGCCCGGAGCCATGGAACGCGTTGGTGCCGGACTTGGTGGTGGCGTTCACCTGGGCCGCAAATCGCCCAAATTCGGCCGAGTAGGAGTTCATCTGGAGCTTGAATTCCTGCATGGAATCCATGGGGGGAAACATGGAAGGAGTCATGTAGTGGGGGTCGACCGCTTCCACGCCGTCCACCAGGTAGCCGTTGGCGTTGTCTCGTCCCCCTCCTGCCGAAAAGACCGGCGAACCCAGGCCCCCCGGCATGGGCCGTTGGCCGCCCGCGTAGGAATCCGGCGATCGCGGAGAGGTGCCCGGAGAGAGCACGGCCAGATCAAACACCGCCCGTCCCTTCAACGGCAGATTTTCGATCTGGTTCGTCTGGATCACCTGGCCCACCGAGCTCGTTTCCGAGGCTACCAGAGGAATTGTCCCGGTGACCTCTACCGAGTCCGCCACGGCGCCGACCTCCAACACGACATCGACGCGCGCCGTCTGGTTCACTAATAGCTCCACTCCTCCCGTTACGGTGCGCTTGAAGCCCTCGTGCTCTCCCACCAACTGATAGGACCCGGGCGCCAGCCCGGGAATGGTAAAGTCGCCTCTCTCGTTGCTCACCGCCGTGCGCGTGATGTTGGTACCGACCGCCATAAGCGATAGACTCGCTCCGGGTACAGCCGCGCCCGACTGATCAAAGACCGTGCCGACCAGAGTGGCGGTCACGGATTGCGCGCGCAACGCGTTCCCGCTGCCCCGCCACACCGGACCGGCAGCGGTAAGCACCAACAACAGAATGCCGAGATTCTTCAGGGTTTTCATGAAGCATTCCCCTCCCTTTCGCGATTAACTGCCGCGAGTATAGATCCCGGACCTCTGGCAGATCAATAAAAATTACTTATGATACCGATCAACGTTTCTAATGTCACCGGGCGGCAGCACCGCCAGGATGTACTCATACCCGCTCGGGCAACGCCCTCCCGATCCTCCGCGCGGCGGGGTACAATAAGTCCCGGAGACCCCGCATGCAGACGTGGGCAGTCCTGCTCCTCGCCGGCGCCTTTCAACCCCAGATTCCAAGGACTTGGAAAACCTCGGACGTCGCCGCCCTGGAGGTGCCGCTCGCCAACCCGAAGTACTCTCCCGTCCAGATCTCCGAGGAAGCCTACTATCGAATCCCCGAGCGAGTCATTTACAAGACCTACCCGGTCTACCATCCCAGCCGGGAGCCGGCCGGGTACCGGGAGTGGCTCCGGACGCGGGAGCCCGAGATCGCCTTCGATGCCTCCAAGCTGAAAACGCGCGAGGACTGGATTCGGGCGGGCGAGCTGGTGTTCAACACCCCGACCGCAGGCGCGGTTTTCTTCCGCGCGGCGGATCTGGGGGATCCCGCGTTCTACGCCGAGACCGGTATGCCCGTCGCCCAAGACGGCTCCGTTCCGTTCGCCCGCTGGGTGATCCGGCGCCGGGGCGAGGTGGAGATGGGATCGATGGGTTGCCACACCTGCCACACGCGGGTGCTGGCGGACGGGACCGTGATTCCCGGCGCGCAGGGGAACAATCCGGGCGATCGCCAGGGCGCGCGGATGCTCAGCCGGGCCGCTCAGGGGGCGGAGCCGGCCCAGGTGCTGGCGCGAATACGCGGCTTCGCCCGCCAGTTTGAGATGCCCTGGCTGCCGGAGGACCCCAACCGCCGGGCGCAAACTATGTCGCTCGCGGAGCTAAGGGCCGCCGGCGAAGCGATTCCGCCCGGTGTCACCGCGCGCAGCAACACCAGCCTGATGACGCCGCCGCAGATCCCCGACCTGATTGGCGTCGAGGAGCGCCGCTATCTCGATCACACCGGCGTGGTGCGGCAGCGCAGCATCGGCGATCTGATGCGCTATGCCTCGCTGGTGCAGGACGTGGCAGCCTTGGCCCGCTACGGCGACCTCCCGCCGAAATCCCCCGCCGGCCCCGGCGCGCGCCTCAGCGACGAGCAGCTTTACGCGCTGGCCCTGTACCTCTATTCCCTCCCGCCACCCTCCAGCCCCCACCGCTTCGACGCCGTCGCCGCGCAGGGGAAAAGGATCTTCGAGCGCGAGCGTTGCGCCGGCTGCCATACCCCGCCGCTTTACACCAACAACAAACTGATCCCCGTGGACGCCTTCCAGCCTCCGGCGGACCACCGGCAGCGCTTGGACCTCCTGGAAGTGCGCCTGGGCGCCGATCCGCGCTACGCCCTCCAAACCCGCAAGGGTACCGGGTATTATAAAGTCCCATCCCTGAAGGGCGTCTGGTATCGGGGGCCCCTCGAGCACAACGGCTCCGCGGCGACCCTGGAGGACTGGTTCGATCCGGCCCGCCTGCGCCAGGACTACGTGCCCACCGGCTTCAAAGGTCCCGACGGCAGGAATCGCTCGGTCCCCGGGCACTGCTTCGGCCTGGCTCTCCTTCCCGAAGAGAAGAAGGCCCTCCTGGCCTTTCTCCGGACCCTGTAGAAGATGGAGAGCCACAAGATCGCTCTGGTAACGGGCGCCGGCAGCGGTATCGGCCGCGCCGCGTCCCTCGCCCTGCACGCCGCGGGATACGCGGTGGTGCTGGCCGGACGCCGCCCGGCGGAGCTGGAGCGCACCGCCGCGGCGGCCACGTCTTCCGAGCGCCCCCTGCTCCCCGTACCCACCGACGTCAGCGACCCCCAGTCCGTGCAAGCGCTCTTCGCCAGAATCAGGGAAACCTTCGGCCGGCTGGACGTTCTGTTCAACAACGCCGGCCGGGGCGCGCCCGCCGTCCCCCTGGAAGACTTGACCTACGCGCAGTGGAGCGCCGTCGTTGGCGTCAACCTGACGGGGGTGTTCCTATGCGCCCAGGAAGCCATCCGAATCATGAAGTCGCAGAGTCCGCGCGGCGGGCGCATCATCAACAACGGCTCCCTCTCGGCGCACGCGCCGCGGCCCCACTCGGCGCCCTATACCGCCACCAAACACGCCGTCACCGGGCTCACCAAGTCCATCGCTCTCGACGGCCGCCGCCACGATATCGCCTGCAGCCAGATCGACATCGGCAACGCGGCCACCGAAATGAC
>JBGOUV010000270.1:0-9670 GCA_041477815.1 Terriglobia bacterium
AACTGGCCCAGGCCTTGCGCAAGCTGGGCTACCAGGTCACTCTCACCCCGGCCAACCCTCCACCAGTCGTCAGCCCCGCGAGGTGATTTTCAACGGAGCGGATGACTTAGCAAACCACGCCAACCGCCGCGCCCGGCCCTCTGCCCCGGCCTTCCCAAGTCCGGCAGTGTGCACCAAGCCGGTCAGGGGGCCGCCGGAGTGCGGCCATGTGGAACTCCCGTCCCGTCGCGGCTCGGTGCGCTATAATGACGGTCATGCGGACCGACTTGGCCCAGAAGCAGGAGCGGCTGTTCTCCCTGCTGCGTGACATGGACCGCGTCATCGTCGCCTTCTCCGGCGGCACCGACTCGGCCTACCTGGCCTGGGCCGCACAGCAGGTGCTGGGCGATCGCGCCCTCGCCGTCACCGCCGACTCCGCTTCCATCCCCGAGTCCCACAAGCGCGACGCGGAGGATTTCGTCCGCCGCTTCGGCCTTCGCCACGAGTACATTGAAACCTACGAGTTCGACAATCCCGACTATGTCCGCAACAACCCGGACCGCTGCTTCCACTGCAAGGACGAGTTGTTCACTCGCCTGGCCTCGGTGTGCCGGGAGCGCGGCATCCCCCACGTGGTCTACGGCGTCAACGTCGATGACACCCGCGACTTCCGGCCCGGCCAGCAGGCGGCCATGCAGCACGGCGTCCGGGCCCCGCTGCTCGATGCCGGTCTCACTAAGGCCGAGATCCGGGAACTGTCCCGCGAGGCCGGCCTCCCCACCTGGGACCGTCCGGCTGCGGCTTGCCTCAGCTCCCGCATCCCTTACGGCACCGCGGTGACCAAAGAGAATGTCAAGGTAGTCGAGTTGGGCGAGGAGGCCATCCGGTCGCTGGGATTCCGCCAGTTCCGGGTGCGGTTCCATGGGGAGTTGGTGCGAATCGAGATTTCGCCCGAAGAGCTGGATCGCGCCCTGAATATCGAGGTAGCCCGCGCCCTCACCCGGATCTTCAGAGACCTGGGGTTTCAGTACGTCACCCTGGACCTGGAAGGATACCGGCAGGGCTCGCTGAACGAGGTTTTGCCGATACTGCGGGCCTGAGCAAGCAAGTCACCACAAAGACACGAAGACACAAAGCGAATCATTCTGGTTTTCTTGGTGTTCTTTGTGTCTTCGTGTCTTTGTGGTGACTTGCTGGGGGGGGTCAGTCTCCCGACTCCGCTCGCGGCGCTTGCAGCACCGGACTGAGGTCAGAGGACTGCTCGGCCAAGCCCTCCACCGCCTGGATCAGCCGATGCAGCAGCGCGTCGGTTTGGGTGGAGGCATGCCGCAATAACTCGATGGCATGCACCTGATCGGTGAGCCGCTCGTCGAGCCCCCCGATCTTGGCCGCCACCATCTGCTCCACCGCGGCCAGCACCTGCTCCACGGAGGGCCCGGCCGGGGCCTCGACAAGGATCTGCTCCACCCGCCGCTCCAGTTGCCCCACCCGCTCGGTGATAGCGTCCAGCTTGTTGCCAGGCGCCGCCGCGGATTCCACACGCCCCTGTAGGCCAGTCACCAGCGTCGCCAGATCCTCCACGCGCCGGGCCAGAGTGGGATCGGGAACGGAAGCCTCCGCCTCGCCCTCCCGGCGCCGGCCCAGCATCGCGGACACAAATCCCAGGAACAGGCCTCCACCCAAAAGTGCAGCCCCAGCGGCTGCCCAAGCGGCGGTTTCGAGTGGTCCGCGTCGGCTCATGGCTGGTGAATCCAACATAGCATGTCCCGGTGCGAAACGGGGAGCCTATCAAAGGTTATAGTACTGACCGAACTTCAAGTACTTGTCGTACTAGCAAATTCTATTTGTATCAATGCTTTAGCAAAGATTTCTCCTTGTTAGTTCTAAGGATTTCCTGTATGCTCGGAGGTGAATCTACCAGAAGATGATGGCCCTAGCTGTAGCTCCTGATGTGGGCTCCAGGCCCCCAAGGAAAACCCCCACCACACCGCTCCAGCGGGACGTATTGGTCCTGTTTGAGGCGGGTGGCCAGATCCTGTGGATGAACCGGGGCGCGCGGGAAACCCTGGGATCGGTAGGGAACGTGGTGGAAGCCCTGGAGTCGGGACAGCGTCTGCCGGCATTGGAGTGCCTTCCGCTGGGCGCGCAGAGCCTTTGGCTCGGCGTGGTCCCGGACCAGAAGGGACTCGGCTTGCTGGAACGGGTGCGCCGTGCCAACCGGTTCCTGTGGGAGGTCTACTGCCGGCGCGGCGCGCGCAATCTGGACCTGTCCCGGGCGGAGGGCCGCCTCGACCTCCATCAGCGGCGTGCTACCCGCGAGCGTCTGCAGCGGCAGGCAGGCATCGAGTTCCTGCAGGCCATCGAATCCGAGCGCGGCCGCATCGCCCGCGAGTTGCACGACACCGCCGGCCAGTCGATGGCTGGAATTCTGCTGAACCTGGAGCTGGTGGAGAGGCAACTGGGCTCCTCTCACACCGAGGTTCTGGCCCGCCTCCAGCGCAGCCGCGACTTGGCCAGCGCGACGCTGGACCAGATCCGGCGGATCTCGCACGAACTGCACCCGCCCGAGTGGGAGGAGCAGGACTTCGCCCAAGCCGTCGAGTGGCTCGTGGAAAACATGGGCCTGCGCAGCCGGCTCGACGTGGACGTGCAAATCGACCTTCCCCGCGACGTGCCGCCGGCGATTCTGACCGTGCTCTACAGGACGCTGCAGGAGGCCCTCACCAATACACTGCATCACGCCGACGCCCGGCGGGCCTCTATCGAAGCGTCCGCCTCCTGGCGGGGCGTCCGCTTGACGGTGGAAGATGACGGCCGGGGGTTTGATCCGGCGGCGATGGGCTCGGCTGGACACGGCATCGGACTGGCCAACATCCGGCGGCGCCTGGCTTCGGTGGGGGGACGGCTCGAGATTCACAGCGCCCCCGGCGAGGGCCTGCGCCTCACCGCGTCCGTGCCCCTTCGGACCGCACCGCAGGGTTGAGTATGGAAGACCGCAAGATCCACGTACTGCTGGCCGACGACCACAACATCGTTCGCGAGGGCTTTGCCGCCCTGCTCGGCCTGGAGCCCGATATTACCGTGGTAGGCCAGGCCCAGGATGGCAGTCAAGCCGTCGAAATGATCCGCGACCTGCACCCCCACGTGGCCATTGTCGATCTCAACATGCCCAAGCTCCTCGGCGTCGAAGTCATTCGCCGCACCCGCAAGTTCGACACCCAGGTCAAGATAGGGGTGCTTTCCATCAATCGGGATCAAAAAATAGTGACGGAGGCCTTGCGCTTGGGCGCCAATGCCTACCTGCTCAAGGATGGCCCGGGCCGGCACCTGATTGAGGCCATCCACATGATGATGGACGGCGGCATTTACATCTCACCGCTGCTCGAGCCCCAAGCGCTGCTCTCTCCTGCCCGCCGCAACCAGGTCGCTGATCCCCTCGATACCCTTAGCTCCCGCGAATACCAGGTCTTTGGACTACTGGTAGAAGGTCTCCGCGCCAAAGAGATCGCCGCCCGCCTCGATATCAGCCCCAAGACGGTCGACACCTATCGGTCGAACATCATGAGAAAACTTCACATCTATGATGTTCCGGGCCTCGTAAAATACGCCCTGCAACGGCAGCTCACCACCCTCGAATAAACGTCCGTCCCAGGATAATCCGTAGCCGTCCTCAGGGAAATCCTACCAGGGAGCCGTCCCCGTCGCGGTTAACAATACGGGTGTGACAAAAATTCACAAAAGGAGGGTTCCCCCGGATCTAATACAACGGCTTGTAAGTGCTTGATTAGTCGAGAATTGTAAGCGCAAACCGGGAACCTGTATATGAGGAACATCGTGAAGCAGATGGTGTTGTGTGCTGCAATAGCAGGGCTGTTTGTTCTGGCGGCCTTGGCTCAGAGCAACATGGGGTTGCTGGGGCCGGAGAACGCCAGAGTAGCAGTGCTCACTGCGGCGGTTTTGCCGCCGGCGTTGACGGAGATGGCGATCGCGGACGGCCCGGTGCTACCGCCGGATCCGGTCGACATCCCGGCGCTGAATGCGCAGGTGGGAGACGGGCCGGTGTTACCGCCGGATCCGGTCGACATCCCGGCGCTTAGGGCTAAGGTTGGAGACGGGCCGGTGCTGCCGCCGGATCCGGTCGATATCCCCGGCCGCACCTGAAGGTCAACGAGAGGCGACGTTGTGTACGCAGTGACAGAGGCAGCAGCCGTTACGGCCCCGAGAACGGGGCAGGTGATTTGCGCCCATGCTGCCTCTGGATTGGGTCTGGATTGTAGCCGGCCTCATCATGCAGAGCATGGTGATCTGCGCCATGCTCCGCGGGTGGTTTCGTAAGTATCCGTTAGTCTTCGCCTACCTTCTGTTCAGTTTCTTTTCGACCGTAGTGCAGGTTTCCCTGGTATACCATCTGGGTCGCCACTCCCGAGAGTATATACGCGTCTACTGGTTTACCGATTTTGTAGGCACGTTCCTGGTCCTGATGGTCATCATCCACTGGATCCGGATAGCCTTGACCGGCCATCCCAATCAAAAGGCCGTATGTGGGGCTCCTATTGGGCGTGGTAGCTACCGCGGCGGGCAGCGTTTTCCTGATGCAAACCTCTTCCCGCCACTTGGCGCTGGGCCGCTGGATGACGGAGGTGAGCCGGGACTAGTGCTTCAGCGCGGTCCTGCTGAACGCTGTTCTGGGGGCTACCCCTGATCCCGCGGAACGACGAAAACAGGCCGCTCTACCTTTTCTGACCTCCGGGCTGGGCCTGAAACTCTGCGGGAGCGCCGTTGGTCATGCGCTGCGTCCCACCGGCGGCGGCGTTATGCTGGCCAACCATTTCCTGGTGGTAACTTACCTTCTCGACCTCTATGTCTGGTACGCAGCGATGAAGAAGGCCCCGGTGGAGATCACCGCGAACCGGTTCTAGCGGCCAGCACGCCGGCCAGGGCGGCAACCGCTCGGGGATCGTGGGGATCTACTTCCAGAATCGACCGGTACCAGCGCTCGGCGTCGATCCGGTTCCCCCTTAGCTCGTTGAGACGGCCCAACTCGTAGCGCCAGGTCAGGTTTTCGGGGTCGCGGTCGGCCAGGGCGGCAAGCGATGCGATGGCCGTATCGAGGAGGCGGCCGGGAGCGGCCGGGGCCGGGGCCGCCGCTACCTGTTGCGGGCGCTGCATCTCTCGAAGGCCGGCGTAGGACCCGGCCAGGCTCAGCGCCACCGCTCCGATCAGGGCCACCGAGCGCCAGCGGGACAGGCCGCCGCGCTCTTCGGTGGCGCCGGTTTCGCCTTCGGTCTCGCGCTTAGGCTCGATCCGCACCGGCCCGGCGGGCAAAGCCCGTGAGATCTGCTCGGTCAGTTTCTCCACGGCCAGGATCATGCGTTGCAGGTTGAGGTCGGTTTGGGCGGCGTGGGACTGCAACTGCTGGAGGGCGGCGTCGTGATGGTCCAGGCGGGTCTCCAGGGCCTCCACGCGCGGCATCACGCGGCGCTCGGTTTCGGCCGCCAGGGCCGCGACGTTCGCCGGCTCGGCGCGCTCGCGTTTCACTTCGTCGAGCATCTGCTCCAGGCGCAGGACGCGCTGCCAGACGTCCTCCACTTGGCGGGTGGTGTTCTCGACGGCGGCGACGCGCGATTCCAGGCCCGAGACCGTATGCACCAGGGTATCGACGCGCCGGGCGGCGGTCCTGGCGTCCGCCCATGCGGCTTGGGCGACGGGCCGGTCTTCCAGATCGTCGGGGAGATCCGGCTCCGCTGCCCGGTTATTGCCGGAGGGGCGATCCTTCCGGCGACCCGCCGTCGCCCCCACAAACGCCCCCGCCAGCAACACCGCCGCACCCGTGGCCATCCAGGCCAGCGCCCGTCCCAGGCCGTCCTGCTCTCTCATCACACACCCCCCACTGCGGATGGAAACATTTATACAGTATCACGTTTCAGGGGCGAATTACTACCTCTACTGCATCTCCCAACTTCAGGGCCGGCAGAATTCCGCGGATTCCCTCCAGGCCGATGCGGTGGGTGATCAGGGACTCCAGCGGGAGCCGGCCACTTTCGAGCGTCTTCACGGTCTGGGGGAAGGTCTGGCGGGCGATGAAGGTGCCGACAATCGAGATTTCGTGCCGGGTGATCTCGTACTGGCTCACCTGGGGATGGGCCTGCTGGTTCATGCCGAACAGGACGACGCGGCCGCCGCGCCGGACCAGTTGCAGCGCCTCGGCAAACAGCGTCCCCACCGTGTCGACGACGATGTCGGCGCCGAGACCCCCGCTCCACTCCTGCACCTGCGGGGCCGGATCACTCTGGCGCGGGTTCCACACCACGTCGGCGCCACAGGAGGTGGCCAGGCGGGAGCGGTTCGGGGTGATCTCGACCATCCCCACCCGCACGGCGCCGCCCGCCCGGAACAGCAGCAGAAACAGCAGTCCGATCGGTCCGGCTCCCAGGATCACCACGCTGTCGCCCATCCGGAGACCGGCCTGGCCGAAAGCGTTCAGGACGCACGACAGCGGCTCGGCGAAGATGGCCTGGTCGAGCGGGGCCTGTTTGGAGATGGGATACAGGGCGCGGGCGGGAGCGACGTTGTGCTCGGCGAAGCCGCCGTCGATGAAAATCCCCAGGGTAGTCATGTTCAGGCAGAGGTTGGGCGAGCCCCGCCGGCAGTAGGCGCAGCGGCCGCAGGTGATGTTCGGATCGACCACCACGCGGTCGCCCGGGCTCAGCCCCTGCACGGCGTCGCCCGCGTCCACTATCTCGCCGATATACTCATGCCCGAGGATGGCGCCGGCGGTGGCCGGATGACCGGGTGGGTCGTCCAGGATGTGCAGGTCCGTGCCGCAGAGGCTGGCCGCCTCCACCTGCAGCAGCACGTCGTCGTCCCGCTGGAGATCGGGGCGCGGGCGATCTTCCACGCGCAGGTCCCCGGGCCCATGAAATACGGCGCATTTCATACCCGTCCAGGATAGCACCGGCGGCTTGCGGTACCATCGTCGCTATGAATGCTGCCCTGTTCGAGGTGATGCGGAAGGAACTGTTCAGCGCTGTGCTGGGAGACGTGCTGGATGGGATGGGATACCGGAACCAGTTTCTGCCTCCCCAGGTTCGGCCCCTGCGGCCCGACATGGTGGTGGCGGGGAGGGCCATGCCGGTGGTGCACTCCCTCGGCGATCCGCCCGACGGCTCCCGCTTCGGCCGGATGCTGGAGGCGCTGGATTCCTTGCAGCCCGGGGAAGTCTACCTCAGCGACTCGTCCGGGGCCCCCTGGGCCCTGTGGGGGGAGTTGATGTCCATGCGGGCCCAGCATCTGGGCGCGGCCGGCGTCGTCCTGAATGGATACCACCGAGACACTCCGGGCATCTTGGGCCAGAACCTTCCCACCTTTTCGCACGGGTGTCACGCCCAGGACGTCCAGGGACGGGGCCACGTGGCGGACTACCGCGTGCCGCTGCGCATCGGCGAGGTCGCGGTGAGTCCGGGTGACGCGGTGTTTGGGGATATCGATGGCGTGCTGATTGTGCCGGCGGCGGTGGCCGAGGAGGTGGTGCGGCAGGCCGTGGAGAAGGTGCACGGGGAGAACCAGGTGCGGCGGGCGTTCGCCGCCGGCATGACCGCGGTAGAGGCTTTCGCGCGATACCAGGTGATGTAGGCTACTGCGCCGCGCGGACGTCGACAATCCGCGAGGTCATGATGGTGCGGTGCTCAGGATGGCGAAACTCCAGGTGCATGCCCCGGCCGATGAACCGCACCTTCAGCATGGAGCCGCCCCAGTTGGAGCCGTGGATTTTCACCCGCACGGGGCTGGGGCAGAATTTCGGATGACCCCAGATCATGGCCTCGCCCTGGCCGCAGTGCACGATGCGGTAGGAACGGTTCAGGGTTTCCACCTCCAGGGAGGTCCCGGCGGGCAGGTCGTCGAGGTACACGCCGCCCTCGACCTCCGACTGGACGATATTCCGGTTAATCTCGTCGCTGAGGTTGCGATGAGGCAGGAAGAGGTTCGGCTCGGTGATCGAGGTCCGACCGTCCATAGCTTTCCCGATTCTACTACAGGGTGGGACAGCCGCGCCGGCTAACTTGTTCAGTCCTTGCCCTTGCCCCGTCCCCGCGCCGGCCCTCCCTCCGCCTCCACTTCCCGGGCCCACAGGCGGCCGTCGGCCAACTGCCCGGCCTTGACCTTGACGCGGAGCCCGCTGGTCAAGTCGCTGAACTGGCGGACGCGGCCATCAAACTGGGTGTTGTTGTCGGTCACGATCTCGGGAAGCGAGCCGATCCGGAACGAGCGGTTGGCCGTGTTGAGCGAGGCTATGACCCCTTCGATGTCGATGTCGGCCGCATTGGGACCGGAAGTAGTATCCGCCCGCAGGCGGAAGCCGGTGACATATTCGTAGGTCACCTGGCCGCCGATCGTGCGGGTAAGGACGAAGGCGCCGGCCCAGGCGTTCGGCAGGGGCATCGAGGGGAAGTCCACGGTGGCGCGGCCGTCACCCTTGGTGTTGGTGGTGAGCCCGCCGGCTGGGCCTATGGCCAGGCAGTTTGCCGGCGGAAATCCGAATCGGCAAAAGAGCACCGAGTACGCCTGGCTGGCCATCGCGCCGTCGAGCTGGACCTCCACCCGGCCATCCTCGCGGGCCTGGATGCTGCCCTCCCCGAGCGGGTCTGTGCCCACCGGGAGGAACGCCGGCCCCAGCCCCGAGCTGCCGGCGGGTACATTCAAGTCGGCGATCCGCAGCAACGAGGCTTCGAAGTTTTTCTTGCCTTCTCCCTCGTCGGCGCAAAGGACGATCGGTATGAAAAGACACAAGGCGATTGAAGTTCGCATGGTATGAGTCGGAGTAGCAATTGGAGCACCAGCAGTTAACTCCTTGATATCGCGGGAAGTGAACTGGGCAGATCGCGGCAATAATTACACACGGGGCGTGGAGTATAGTACAGGGATGTTCCGGCGGTGGACCATTCCGGTACTGGTGGCATTGGTCGCGCTCATCGCGTTCTCTCCGGCGCTGGACCACCAGTTCCTCAACTGGGACGACGACAAGAACATCGTCGCCAACCCGTACATCCGTGGGTTCGGGGGGGAGAACTGGCGCTGGATGTTCACCTCGGTCCACCTGGGGCACTACCATCCCTTGACGTGGGTGTCGTATGCCCTGGACTACACTGTTTGGGGATTGGAGCCCCGAGGATTCCACCTCACCAACCTCCTGCTGCACGCGGCTAATGCGGTCCTCGTGTTCTGGGTCGCGATGCGGCTGTTGGGGGGCCGCCTGTGGGGGGCCGCGCTGGCGGCGTTGGTGTTCGCGGTACATCCGCTGCGCGTGGAGTCGGTAGCCTGGGTCAGCGAGCGGCGGGATGTGCTCTCGGGTTGCTTCTATCTGCTGGCGGTGCTGGCCTACCTGCGGGCAGTACAGGAGGGGCCGCGGCGGCCGTGGCTGCTCGCCTCGCTGGCGGCGTTCGCGGCGGCGCTGCTCTCCAAGGTGATTGTGGTGAGCCTGCCGGTGGTGCTGGTGGCGCTGGATTTCTACCCGCTGCGCCGGCGGGCCTGGAGGGAGAAGATTCCCTATGTCGCGCTGGCCGGAGCGGGGGCCCTGGCGGCCCTGGCGCTGCAGCCGGCCGGGGTCGGCGGCTTCGCTGGTCACGTGGCGGCGAAGGCCGGTTTGCGCCTCGGCCTCTCTCTCTACGGCCTGGCGTTCTATCTGTGGAAGACG
>JBGOUV010000475.1:0-4603 GCA_041477815.1 Terriglobia bacterium
CGGTGCCAACCATGATGTTCTGCGCCATCAACTGGAGCATGGACAGCGCCTTTTTCACCTCGGCCAGGTTATGCGCATTGACCAGGAGCCAGCTCTGCTCCAGCAGGCGGAATTCGTTGGCGTAGGGAATGGCCGCCGCGTAAGCTTTGCCGTCCTTGTGCGCGACGATGGGGCCATGATGCGTGCTCTCGATAGCTACCTCCTGGCCGGCGATTATTTCCCGGCGCACTTCGAGCGGCCGCCATTCGTCTTTAAAGCGGTAGGTGCGGCCGCGAACCTCCTCTTCGAAAACGTCTGAAGTGTCCGGCCCCCCGGTGGTCATGGCGATGGACACGTAGCGCGTGTGTCCAAGGCTGGGGAAAGGCAAGCCGACGATGGAGGCTCCGGAAAGGGCGAAGTCTTTCGCATACATGCGGATCTCGTAGAAGCGGAACTCGCCGTACCAGGAAAGATGCGGGTCGATGATGGCGATGGGCGCCTGGAGCGCCGTTCGCCAGGGTGCAATCAGCATCTGGTTGGACCCGTGATAGGCGACCGGATCGGGCTGGATGCCGCCGCGCAGCAGGTCGCCGCCGGCCTCGCCTTCGGGCCAGCCCCAGATGATGTAGCGGCCCAGCGCGACCACCTGCCACGGCTGGAGTTGCGGCGCCCAGCTCGGGACTTCTTTCGGATGCTCGCTCATGTAGCGCGCCACGCCCTTCTGGAAGGCCTCGCAGAGAGCCCGGACCTGCGCGGGCAACTTCGGATAATTCTCCTCGGCCACGCGGCGGTGGCCCCACAGGCGTTGCCGGTAGTCGTGGCGAAACCAGTCCTGGCCGAATGCTTCGGTCATGGCGCCTGCGGCTTTGCGGTAGTTCTTCAGCAGCTCTTCCAGGCGGTCCTCGGCCTGAGCGTAGCCGGCGCCAAAGGCGGCTCCGGCGGGAGTGGCGGCAAAAACGTGCGGTACTCCAAACTCATCGCGGAGGATCTCGACTTTTTCGGCGCCGACGCCGCCGACGGTAAAGAGCACTGCCAGGAGGAATCTCGCCATGTCTTCTCCGGTGCTTCGGATCTCCAATTCTGAACGACAGTATACGTCCGGAGCAGGGCGGGCGTCGTGGTTGCCTCTACCAGTGCGACTGTAGTCCTTCCGGGCGGGCGCAGGCGCGTGGGTTCCGTTTGACCATTCCTCCCGCTCCGCCCCGTTAACCTCCTGCCGGGCCCATCTGGTAGACTTCCTGGGGTGGGGATCGAGCAGCCTCTATCGGAAACGGACCCACTACGGCGGATCCCGGTCGCGGCTCCGTCCCTCCGCACGAACCGCTGCCGGCAAGGTAGAATGGGTGGTTGCAGACCGCTGGGCGGCCTGCTCCATACTGGACCGGAGCGACGACAAAACCGGGGTGCGATATGGGAAGAGTAGAGAGCATCGAAAGTCAGATTCAAGGCCTTTCTCCCCAGGAGCTGGCAACATTGCGCGAATGGTTCGCGGATTTTGACGCCGAAGTGTGGGACCGTCAGTTTGAAGCCGACGTCCAGGCGGGGAAACTCGACGCCATGGCTGAACGTGCCCTGCGGGACCACCTTGCCGGACACTCAACGAAGCTGCGAATCACTACGCCGCGCCTGATTTTTGGGCCTGCTATCAAGTTCTTCCCGCTACGGTAAGGGAGGCCGCCGATAGGGCGTTTGCTCTGCTAAAGGCGGACCCCCGCCATCCTTCGCTTCACCTCAAGAAGGTAGGCGAGTTTTAGTCCGCACGCGTGGGTCTGCGTCACCGTGCCGCCGGCCGACCGGTTTCGGCACGCACGCCGAGTACGACAAGAGGATCGGCTGACCGCTAACGGTCGCGGCTCCGTCCTGCCGTATAATAATAGTAGTAGCAGCCTATGCCGACCCCCTCCGCCAGCCGCCCCGCCCTGTTCGGCGCCGACTGACCTCCTCCGAAAGCCCGCCCCGCTTTCACCAAGGAGGCCTCCATGGAACCCGCCCTGATCACCGACCTGCCCGGACCCAACGCCCGGCGCATCCTCGAGCTCGACCGCCAGTACTGCTCCCCCTCCTACAACCGCCCCTACCCCCTGGCAGTCCGCCGCGGCGAGGGCGCCATGGTCGAGGACGTCGACGGCAACCGCTTCCTCGACTTCACCGCCGGCATCGCCGTCGTCGCCACCGGCCATTGCCACCCCCGCGTCGTCGCCGCCATCCAGCAGCAGGCCGCCGAGCTGATACATATGTCCGGCACCGACTTCTACCTGGAAGGCCTGGCCCAACTCGCCCAGAAGCTGGCCCAACTCGCCCCCACGCCCGCCCCCGGCAAGGTCTATTTCTCCAACTCCGGCGCCGAGGCCATCGAAGCCGCCCTCAAGCTCGCCCGCTACCGCACCGGCCGCGACAAGTTCGTCGCCTTCCTCGGGGCCTTCCACGGCCGCACCATGGGAGCGCTTTCGCTCACCGCCTCCAAGCCCGTCCAGCGCCGCGGCTTTGGCCCCCTCCTCCCCGGGGTATATCATATCCCTTACGCCTACTGTTATCGCTGCCCCTATGGCCTCCAGCCCGACACCTGCGCCGTCGAATGCGCCACCGTCCTCGAGCGCGAGCTGTTCCGCACCGTGTTGCCGGCGGACGAAGTGGCGGCCATCGTGGTCGAGCCCATCCAGGGGGAAGGCGGCTACGTGGTGCCCCCGCCGAAGTTTCTCCAGGAGTTGCGGCGTATCGCCGACGCCCACGGGATCGCGCTTGTCTTTGACGAGGTGCAGTCCGGCATGGGCCGGACAGGTAAAATGTGGGCCTGCCAGCATGCCGGCGTCAGCCCCGACATTGTGGCCGTGGCCAAAGGAATTGCCAGCGGTATGCCTCTAGGAGCGACCATCTCTTCCGCCGAGTTTATGAACTGGGGGCCCGGCGCCCACGCCTCCACCTTCGGCGGCAACCCGGTCAGCGTGGCGGCGGCCTTTGCCACCATCGAGCTGCTCGAAGAAAGCCTGGTCGCCAACGCTGCCCGCCTCGGCGCCCGCATGCTGGAACGGCTCCGCCCGTGGCCGGAGCGTTACCGGGTCGTCGGCGACGTTCGCGGCCTGGGCCTCATGATCGGGATCGAGTTCGTAACCGATCCCGAGACCAAACAGAAGGCGCCCGAGCTCCGCGACCGCGTGGTCCAGGAGGCTTTCCGGCGCGGGCTGCTCGTGCTGGGCGCGGGGGACAATGTGGTCCGGCTCATGCCCCCCTTGGTCATTGATGAGCACCAAGCCGATTTCGCCCTGGATGTTCTGGAGGACCTCGTTCGCGGCCTATGATCCTCGACGTTGGCTGCGGCCGCAACAAGTTCCCCGGCGCGATCGGCATCGATCGCAACCGCGACACCGCCGCCGACGTCATCTGCGACCTCGACCGCTTCCCCTACCCCTTCCGCGACAGCCAGTTCGACCAGATCCGCCTGATCCACGTCATCGAGCACGTCGCCGACGTGATCGCCACCCTGGAGGAGCTCCACCGCCTGGCCCGCCCCGGCGGCGTGATCCGGATTGAGACGCCCCACTACACGGACTTCAGCTCCTTCTGCGACCCCACCCACCGCTGGCACCTCAACAGCTTCTCGTTCCGGTACTTCGGCGACCGCAACGGCGGCTTCGGCTACTATACTCGCGCCCGGATGCGCGAGCGCCGCGTCCACGTCAAGCTGCTCCGTCTCTGGAAATGGCTCGGCTTCGAGTTCGCCGTCAACCACTCCTTCATCTTCCGCAAGTTCTGGGAACACTATCTCTGCTTCCTGGTGCGTGGCAAGGCGATCCTGTTCGAGCTGGAGGTCCTCAAGGGATGAAGCCCGAGCCCGAACACCTGCGCCGGGGCAGGCAGGGAGAACTAATGGCCTATAGACATCTCCGCCGGCTGGGGTATATTGTAGTTGCGCGGAATTACCGCACCCGCGATGGCCGTGGGGAAGTGGATCTGATAGCGTGGGACGGTCCCGATTTGGTCTTCGTCGAGGTGAAGACCAGGAGCCGGGACGAATTCGGCGCGCCGGAAACGGCGGTGGACTCGCGCAAGCGAAACCTGATCGTGCGAGCGTCCGCCGATTATCTCCGGCGGTCGGGCCGCTCGCCGTCGCGCGTGAGATTTGATACAGTAAGCATCTTGCTCCGCGACCCGGTCGAGATCCAGGTTCGCAAAGACAGCTTTTCGGAGAGGGAGTGGACGATTGCCTGAACTGAGAAAAGATCCCATCGTGGGACGCTGGGTCATCATCGCCACCGACCGCGCCCGCCGCCCCAACGATTTCGTCCGCGAGCCGGTGATTATCAAAGGAGGCAAGTTCTGCCCCTTCTGTGAAGGCAACGAGGATAAGACGCCGCCCGAGGTCCTCGGCTGGCGCCAGAACGGCGGCGGACCCAACAGCCGCGGCTGGACCCTGCGCGTGGTCCCCAACAAGTTCCCCGCCCTGGGCATCGAGGGCGACCTGTCGCGCCAGGGCGAAGGCCTGTTCGACAAAATGAACGGCGTCGGCGCCCACGAGGTCATCATCGAGAGCCCCGACCACGGCATGACCCTCGCCGACCTGCCCGAAAAGCGCGTGGAGGACGTCCTGTGGGCCTACCGCGACCGCATGCTCGACCTCAAGAACGAC
>JBGOUV010000417.1:0-5825 GCA_041477815.1 Terriglobia bacterium
GCCGTTATTCGGATCGCCCGTGCCTGGGACCAGTTGGCCGTCCGTCAGTAACTGGGGCGCTTTGGCGGGATCGTAGAGCCCGGGCACGAAGGCCGAAATCCTGTTGTTGAAAGCGGCGCCTCCATTGGAGCCGGAGATCAGATAGTAACGAAGACCGGCGTTCACGGTCAGGCGCGATGTCACCTTGATGTCATCCTGGACATAAAACTCGTTGTCCCATTGGCCGACCTCGGTGGACGGATCCTTGTCGTTCTCCCCGTAGGTGAAAGCCCTGCCGATGAGGAAGTCGGCGAAACCGTTACCTGTGACGCCGCCGTTGAAGTTGAAGGCGCCCTGTTCGTTGGGATAGTTGATCTGGGCCTTGGTGTGATACATCAACTCGGCCCCGAACTTCAGATTGTGCGTCCCGAGATTCCAGGAGAAATCGTCCTTCCAGGTGTAGATGGGGTTGGAGTTGTTCAGCACGTCGCCCGTGCCGAGGCCCGCGAAACCGTTGGCGATGGTGATGTCGGGGATGCGGTTGAACGTGTTCGAGGCATACGCCTCCGGGACGCGCAGGCCGGCGGGGCGCTGGCCCCCGAGCGGAGTATTCGAGATCTTGTTGAACGAATAGCCGAAGGTGAACAGGTTCACCATCGCCGGCGAAACCACCGTGGTGAGTTTCGTCGTCAGGTTCTTGCCCGGCTTGCCGAACAGGTTGGGAAAGGTGGGGAGCGGCGAAGCGCCCGGCCGCTTGATGTCCTGGTCCTGGGACCAGGTATCCTGCGCATAGCGCGCGGTCCACATCCAGCCCGGCGAAAAGTTGTGGTCCCAGCGCAGCAGCTCTTCGCGGTAGCGCGTGAAGGAGCGCGTGTTGTAGACGAAATTCTGGGCCCCGGTGCGGTTCGGCTGGGGGAAGAAGGTATTGATGAGTAGTATAGCGTTGGGGTCCAGCTGCGCGGCCGGGATCAGGTTGCCCGGGTAAGCCTGGCCGCTGGGGTCGCGGATCGCCGGACCCCCGGCAAAGTCGCCGCGCCGCTGCGCCGCGGTGGGAACCTGCGCGGTGAACACGCCGATGGGCGGCGTGGTGAAGCTGTTGATCTGCGGCCCGACGCGGCGCGCGGCCGACTGCGACCAGAAGAAGAAGTCGCTCGACCGCGAGGTGTTGTATTTGCCCGGAATGTAGAAGGGCCCGCCCAGCGTGTAGCCGAAGTTGTTCAGCCGGATCGACTGCCGGTCGTTGGCGAAGAAGTTGCGCGCGTCCAGTTTGTCGTTGCGGAAGTACTCGTAGACGTCGCCGTGGAAGTCTTGCGTGCCCGACTTGGTGACGATATTAACAATGCCGTACCCGAAGCCGCCGGCGTCGGCCCCGTAGTTGGACTTCTGCACCTTCACCTCGCCGATGGCCTCCATGGGCGGAAACAGGTCCAGCCCGCGGTTGCCCCCGGTGTCCATCGCCAGCGTACCGTCGTAGGTATACTTATTCATCGAGATGCGGCCGCCGTGGACGGCCATCAGCGGGTTGCCTTCCTGGCCCAGTCCCATCTGGCGGCCGGTTTGCTGCGAGACCACGCCCGTGCCCAGCGCCAGGAACTGGGTGAAGTTGCGGCCGTTGATGGGCACCTCGGTGACCTGCGTGCCGGAGACGATCGTGGAGATCTCGCCGGTCTCCGTCTTGAGCACGGGAGCGACCCCCTCCACGGTCACCGTTTCGCTCACCGCCCCGACCTCCAGGTTGAAGTTCACGCGCACGCTGGCGCCGACGTTGAGCAGGATGTCGCGCGCCTCCACGGTCTTGAATCCGGTGGCGGCGGCGCGGACGTTATAGAGCCCGGGCTGCAGCGCCAGAACCGTGTAGAGGCCTTCCGAGCCGGCGCGTGCCGAGCGCGCCTGCCGGGTAGCCTGGCTGGTGACGGTCACCTCGGCATTCGGCACGACGGCCTGGCTCGCGTCGTAGACGAAGCCCGTGATGGCGCCCTGGTTGGCCTCCTGCCCAAGCAGAGCGGTGGAGAAGAGCAGAGCGGCGGCAAGCGTGCGTCGCATGGGCGAATCCCCTTTGGAGTCTGGGAACATGGTAGGGCAGGACGAGGAGGATGTCAAATATGACCGTGGTTATCTCGATGCTTCGCGGGGTCAACGTGGGAGGCCACCACAAGATTAAGATGGACGCGCTCCGCGCCCTCTATGTGTCGCTCGGACTGCACCACCCGCAAACCTACGTACAGAGCGGCAACGTCATCTTCACGACCGCGGAGCGCAACCTCGTGCGACTGGCCCGCCGGATCGAGAACGGGATCGAGCAAAGTTTCGGTTTCCGCCCCGACGTCATGCTTCGTACCGCCTCCGAGATGCGCGACGTGGTTGCCGGAAACCCGTTCGCCACGCGGCAAGACATCGAGCCCGGCAAACTCCTGGTCAACTTCCTCGCCGCTGCTCCCAGCCCGGAAGCTCGCCGCCGGATCCTCCAGCTCCAGACGGACCCCGAGCAATTACGGCTCGCCGGTCGCGAGCTGTACATCTACTACCCCCATGGCGTCGGCCGCTCGAAGTTATCGACCGCGGTCCTGGAGCGGACGCTGCAAACCTCCAGCACCGGCCGAAACTGGAACAGCGTCACCAAGATGCTTGCGCTGGCCGAGGCGCTGGCGCGATAGGGATGGGCTCATTGGCCCAGTCCCAGGCGCCCCAGGATCTTCTGAAACCGCGGGTCCGGCCGAAGCTCATCGGGCCTGGGATCGCCTTTCGCCCACCACGTCAGCCACCCGGAACGGGCGTCGCAGGACTTCTCCAGCCACTCCAAGGCCTGGTCCCCCTCGGCAATGTACTTCAAGGCGGCGGCCTTATCCGGGTTCTCCGGATTCCTAAACGGCGCCGGCGTTCCCTTGCTGCGGGCATAGTACCGCGCATTGGCCCCGGCCATGTGGGCCATCAAGTCCCCCAAACTCCTCATCTCGGGCGTAGCCTTGAACCCATAGTGTTCAGCCGGCCTCCGTGTGGACCTGCGAGTCAAGAAGGTCGCCTGAGAACCGCCGCGTCCTACGGCACGAGATTCATGCGTCCCAGCAACTCCGGGAAGCGTGGGTCCGAGCGAATGCCCTCAATAAATGACGCCACCCGGATGAAGTAAATCAACCAGAAAGACCGGTCCTCCCGAGCCTTTTCGAGCCATTCGAACGCCTGCTCCGTCTCCCCCAGTCCGAGATAGACCACCGCCAGGTCAAACGGGGCGACATACCGTTGCTTCGATTGCTGCTCCAGGTCGCGGAGCGCCTTCTGCGCCTCCTCTCTCTGACCCGAAATCGCATAGGCCCAGCCGAGCCAGCCCCAGACCACTGGGCTGCCTCCGGAAAGCCGCAGCGCTTCCTGGCACTCCGCTAGAGCTTCGACATACATTCCCTTTTGCTTATACGCTATCGCGAGCAACCAGCGCGCCGGGTGGAAACTCGGGTCCAGCTCGATTCCCTTTCGGTATACTTCGATCGCCTCGTCGCAGCGGCCGGCGGCGAGCAACGTTCCACCCAGGTTTGCGTGGATAACGGGAAGAAGCGGCTCGATCTCCAACGCGCGCCGGGCGTGTGCGACGGCGTCATCCACGCGCTTCATCGCCAGCAGGGGAATGGCAAACCAGTAATGCGCGGTGGCAGAGTTGGGGTTTAGTTCGATGGCCCGTTGGAATTCTCTGACGACACCAGCCCAATCCCGATCGTAAAAGCCCTTGACCAGCCCCAGGCAAGCGTGGGGTTCGGCAAGCGAATCATCGATCTCCAGAGCCTTCAGCGCTGCTTCCTTCGCCCTGGGGACGGCCTCCTTGGCCGAAAGCACTTCGTAGGCGCCGTACAGAGCGTAGCAGTCGGCCATACCCGCCCAGGCCAGGGCATAGGCCGGGTCGATTTCGATCGCCTGCTCGAAGCACGCGACCGCTCGCTGGAGTGTTCTACGGTTCCAGTGGTAGCGGCCCTTCAGATAGAGCTGATAGGCCTCGTTGTTCTCCGTGTGTCGCTTGCCGAGCCGCTTCTGCTCTTCGCCGGTCAGGCGCACCCGTAACGTCTCCGAGATCTCCCTGGCGATCTCTTCCTCGATCGCGAAGATGTCGGCGGCCTTGCGGTTGTAGCGCTGGCCCCAAAGCTGCGAGCCGTCCGCGGTATCCACCAGCTCCGCCTGGATCCGCAGGTTGTCGCCCCGTTGCACCACTTTCCCCGTCAGCACGGCCCGGACGTTGAGCTCGCGTCCGACCGCCTGCGGGTCGGCGTCCCGCCCCTTGTAACGGAACACCGTGGTCCGGGCGGCGACGCGCAGCTTGCCGAGCTGCGACAGGTTATTGAGGATGGTCTCAGTAATCCCGTCGCTGAAGTACTCCGCATCGGGGTCCCCGCCGGCGTTGGCGAAGGGCAGCACCGCTAGCGAATGCACCGCCTTGTCCGGACCCGCCGGGCCGCTGAGCATCTCCCGAAAGCGAAAGGCGAGATCCCTGGCCGACTGAAACCGCTCCCCCGGATTCTTCTCCAGGCAGCGCCGGATCACCGCCTCGAACTCGGGCGGGACCCCCGACTTACCCAGTCCGGGCGGGTCCTGCCCCAGAATAGCCGCCAGGGTATCGGCAGGCGACGGGCGGCTGAACGCCCGCTGCCCCGAAACCATCTCGTACAGCACGCCTCCGAGCGAGAAGATGTCGCTCGGCGCCTCCGCCGCGCCGCCTCGCACCTGTTCCGGCGACATATACCCAACAGTACCCAGTATCGTCCCCACCTGCGTATCCGCTTTTGTCACCGTGTCATCGCCGGACGCTGCCGCCGGCCGGAACCGCGCCAGGCCGAAGTCCAGAATCTTCACCCGGCCGTCGGTGGTGAGAAAAATGTTCTCCGGCTTCAAGTCCCGATGCGTGATCCCCTTGGAATGAGCCGCCGCCAGCCCCTCCGCCAGCGCCGTCCCGGTTTCCGCCGCCTTGCGCCAGGCCATGGCGCCGCCTCCCACGAGGCGCGCCCGCAGCGTCTCGCCTTCGAGCAACTCGGTAACGACATAGCTGACGCCCTGCTCAGTCCCCACATCGAAAATCGCCAGTATGTTGGGGTGCGACAGCGCCGCCACCGCCCGGGCCTCCCGCTCGAACCGCGCCAGCGCCTGGGCGTCTTGGGCCATCTGCTCCGGCAGGACCTTGATGGCCACGTCCCGCCCCAGCCGCGCATCACGCGCCCGGTACACCTCGCCCATTCCGCCCGCGCCCAGCGGCGAAACGATCTCGTACGGGCCGAGCCGGGCGCCGGCAGCGAGGCTCATGATTCCAGTCCCATGCGCCCCAGGATCTTCTGAAACCGCGGGTCCGGGCGAAGGCTATCGAGCCTGGGATCGCTTTTTGCCCATAAGGTCAGCCAGCCGGAACGGTCGTCGCAGGCCTTCTCCAGCCACTCCAAGGCCTGCTCCTGTTCGCCCAGGCCGGCATAAATAAAGGCTACGCTGCAAGGATCGACGTACGCGCGTTCACCCCGCTCCAGCAGCTCGCGCAACAGTCTTCGCGCTTCTGTTTCGTTGCCTGCCGCGGCGCAGGCATGCCCCAGCACCCCCACCCCAAAGGGTAAGCCTCCCAGAAGTTGCCGCGCTTTCCCCAACTCCTGGATGGCTTCCTCGTACCTGGACTCCAGCTCATAGACCGTGCCCAGCCAAAATCTCAAGAGCGCATAGTCGGGGTCGATCTCCAGCCCTTTCCGGCAGCAAGCTATAGCTTGATCATACTTGCGGGCCAGAATGGAAATCACTGCCGCCACGTGCTGGATGATCGGCGACAGCGGCTCCAGTTCCTCGGCGCGCCGGATCTGCCGCTCGGCCTCGGCATAGCGCCCGCAGAGGCCTAA
>JBGOUV010000326.1:0-7906 GCA_041477815.1 Terriglobia bacterium
GGAGAAGCCCCGCCGGTTGAGCAGCATCATCACCTGCTCGCCGGCCGCAATCTTCTCCTCCACCGCCTGGATCATCCGCCGCGAGAACATGCTCTGGCGGCGCGTCTCCAGAAACTCCTGCCGCATGTCGATCAGCTGCACCTTCGGCAGCGGCCGCTTCTCCACCCGCTCCTCGATCCCCAGCAGCGTGTACTTGCCCCGCGCCGCGTTGTACCGTGACTCGAGTCCCGGCGTCGCCGACCCCAGCACCACCGTCGCCCCCGCCCGCTGGGCCCGCACAATGGCGACGTCCCGGCCGTGGTACCGCGGCGTCTCCTCCTGCTTGTAGCTCTGGTCGTGCTCCTCGTCGACCACAATAAGTCCCAGGCGCTCCACCGGCGCAAACACCCCCGACCGCGTCCCCACCACCACCCGGGCCTTCCCTTGCCGGATCCGCCGCCACTGCTCGGCCCGCTCCACGTCGCTGAAAGCGCTGTGCAGGATGGCCACGCGCTCTCCGAACCGTCCATAGAATTGACCCGCCACCGCCGGCGTCAAAGCGATCTCGGGGACCAGCAGCAGCGCGCTCTTACCCTTCTCCAGCGCCGCCTCGATGGCGTGCAGATAGACTTCGGTCTTACCCGATCCCGTCACCCCGTGCAGCAGGAAGGTGTGAAACGCGCCGGCCTCGATCGACGCTGTCACCGCTTGCAGCGCCAGCAACTGGTCGGAGTTGAGCACCGGCCGCGAGACCGTCATGGTTTCCACCACCGGCTCCACCGCCGCCCGCCACAGCCGCACCGCTCCGTGCTTGGCCAGCCGCCGCGCCGCCTTGGCCCGCTGCTCTCTCACCTCCTGGCTCCCCGGGTGCAAAGCCAGAAAGTCCAGGAGGTCCTGTTCCGCGCGGGACAGTTTTTCGGGCAGTGCCTCCCGGCGGCCGAGCTCGGCCATCAGGACCCCGCCGTGCGCCCGCAGCGGGTCCCGCACCTGCCGCACCCGCTCCACCGCGAGGTATCCCTTCTTCTCCAGGCTCCGGAGCGTCCCCACCGCCAGCGGGAATTTCTTCTTGAGCGTCTCCTCGGACAGCGGCCGGTTCTCCAAGGCCCGCAGGATCTGGGCCACCGGGTCCTCGCCCTCGGTCAGAATCGGCATCTGGCGGGTCGCTTCCTGTCCCAGCGGCGTCAGCGAGAGGATCTTGCCCGCCCGCACATCGGCGGCCAGCGGCAGCATGACCCGGAGCGTCTCGCCCGGCGGAGCGCAGTAGTAATCGGCGATCCACGAGCCCAGCTCCAGCAGCTCGGCGGAAAGCGCCGGCTCCTCGTCCACCAATCGCAGGACGGCCCGGGTCTCCAGTTCAGGGTTCTGGTCGTGGCAGGCCAGCACCACCCCGGTCAGCTTCCGGGTCCCGAACGGGACAATGACCCGGCACCCGGCCCGCACCCGCTGCTGCAAGGTCGGCGGCAACGCGTAGGTGAAAGACGTAGCCAGCGGGACAGGCAGCGCCACGTCACAATAGAGCGGCATTCAATCGGCTGTTCTACAGTATAATGCCGGAACCTTTTCGCCGGACGCTTCGTACCGGGATCTGGAGGGGTTTATGTTCTGCAACCACTGCGGCGCAACCTTACAGGCGTCTCAAAATTTCTGCCCGAGCTGCGGCCAGCCGATAGTCGCGAGCGCGCCACCGGCCCCGCCGGCCAGGGGACGAGTAGCCCAGCACCTGAGCCTTCTGGCCATTCTCTGGATCGCCATGTCCGGCTTTCGTCTGCTAGGCTCCGGAGGCGTCTTCTTCGCCGGACGCTTCATGCGCCGCGCCGCCTTCCACGGCCCTTTCTCCGCTCACTTCCTTCCGCACCTTTTCCCCATGATCGGCGGCTTCCTGTTCCTTTCGGCGCTGATCGGGTTCCTGTGCGGCTGGGGACTGCTCCAGAAGCAGTCCTGGGCCCGTACCTTGGGCGTGGTCTTGGCGGCCTTCAGTTTGCTGGATCCGCCGTTCGGAACCGCCCTGGGGATCTACACCCTGTGGGTGCTTTTGCCGGCTCAGTCCGAGCATGAATTCAGCGCCCTGGCGACAGCAGGGAACCGGTAGGGAGCGGCGGGGTCGGCCATCTAGTCCAGCGGAATCCCGAAGAGAGCCTCTATCGCGACCGGGGTGTCGCCCCGCGTGGCCGGGCGGAAAGTCCAACGCTGGAGGGTGGCGATGGCGGTTTGGTCCACTGGCAGTCCGGCGCCTCGGACCAGCCGCACGTTCTGGACCTCGCCGCGCTCGGAAACCTGGGCGTAAACCACCAGGCGTTGAACCGCGGCCTGGACCCCGCTGACGTCCACGGGAAGCCGGTCGATCGGATAGGGTGGCTGCACCGAGCGGCGCGGCGAAATTTGGATGCGGTCTTCCGACTGCCGGACAAAACTGGCGCCGGCCTCCGCGCCGGGCACGCAGTACTGGAGGATCCAGCGGCGCGGTGAGCCCGGGACATCCAGGTAGACGGTATAAACAGGCTGGCCGCTCAGGACCTCGCTGCCTTCGAAACCGCTTTCGGCCGCGGACTGCTGGACGATGATGACACCGAGACGTCCGGTGGGAACGGACGGGGCGGTGGCGTTGGAGGGGGAGGCGTTGGGCGCCGAGGCGAGCAGATCGGCATGGGTGCCCTGGCCCGCGCCCTCGGCGAGGGGGTCCGGGTTGTTGCCTTCGCCGGCTGCGGCGCCGCCGCCGGCGCCGGCGCCCGGCGCGCCAGAGTCGGGCAGGCGGTTGCCTACTCCGATCAGGTAAGCCGGAGACGGCGGGGCGACATTCTGCAGGAGTACCACCAGATTCATGGGGCTGCCCGGAGGCAGGGGCGTGGCCGGCAATTCACCGAGTGCAGAGGGGTCGGGCAGGGGTACGCTGAGCGGGGAGACGTTGGCCGCCGGAACGGGCAGGTTGGGGGGCCGGAAAGTCAGCACCGGCGCAGCGCCGATCTGGAGATCCCCCACCGCCAACTCCAGGTTCGGGCGCTTCACATCGGGTTGCGTGTGCGGCAGCGAGAACGGCCGCGGCGGCGTGGGTGGCGCTCCCACCGTCCGGGATTCCTCGAGGGGCGCCGGCGCCTGGGCCCACAGGAAGATTCTCGGCAGCAGTTGCGGGATAGCGGCGTGCACCTCCGGCGGTTGGTCGGGCTGGATGACCACGTCCCGGTTCTGGGCGCGGACTGCTTCCGGTAACTGGAAGCGCGGTCGGGCCGAAGACGGGGCGGGCAGGGACGGCAGCGGTGCTGGAGCACGAGCGGCTCGGACGGCGCCCGCCACCCGGGCCCGGCTCCGGGCCCGCTCCGGTTTGGTTTCGTCCCGGGCCGGGTACATCAGCCGCTGGGGTACCCGAAACTCCACCATCCTCACCGGGTACTTGCGGAAGTCTACCCGCAGTTCCTCGGGAAACAGGTAGGGGAGCAGTGGAGTGAAAAAGGCCACCAGCAGATGCATCACCGCCGAGGCCACCAACCCCAGACCCGGGGATCCACCGCTCACTATCGCCGTCGAGAACATCTCCGGTCCCGACGAGCCCAAGCCGGCCGAAAACGCCTGGCTGAGGGGCGTGTCCAGATCTACCGCCGACCGGCGCGAACGAGCCACATAGACGATGGCGAAGGTCAACAGACCGGCCGAAGCCAGTGCCGTCACCAGACCGTTCAGGTCAAGCTGAGGAATCATACAGTCCTATCGTCCAAAGTGTAGGAGAACGGTACCGTGTATCCCATCGGGGGAACGCACTAGGTCGGCAAGGGATTCTACGTAGGATTTGAGAATTTGAGAATTTGAGGATTTGAGAATTTACGCGTGGCCTGGAGGGAGGAGGCAGGATCCCGGTCTGCTATGGATTGGAGGATTGGAGACTCTGAGGATTTCTTGTGGTTTTGAGGGACGAGCCAAGGATGGCGCGGAGTTCTTCTGCTTCCGTGAGGAGGCCGGTCAGTCGGGAGGCTGATAGGAGGTTGGCGTCGCGGATGAGGCGGAGGAGCATGACGGTCTCACGACACTCCTTGTAGGCCAGGGCGATCTTGGCAGTAAAGTCGGGACGGCTCATTGCCCCCCGGGCTTCCTCGTAATTCGCTGCCACCGATACGGCCGACCGCAGAAGTTGATCACCCAAGATTCGTGACGCCCGCCGCCGGACCGGCAGGGCGTCCGTGAGTCGGATCACCCGTAGAGCCAGACCGTAGGTCCTTTCTGCCAACGCTTCAGGCGACAGCGCAGCCAATTCTCAAATCCTCAGATTCTCAAATCCTCAAATCCTCTTCCCGTATCGCCCACAGTACCAAGGTGAGGACGAGGCTGAGCAATAGAGAAGTGGCCAGGGGAATGTAGATAACGAAGTTCTTCCGGCGATAGACAATGTCGCCAGGCAACCGGCCCAGGCGGAAGAAGGTGAACTTCTCGGCCGCCATTACCAGCAGACCGTGAGCTTTCGGTAAAGTTGCGTGCCGGAGAGAGGAGGTTCATTCACCGCACGGCGATGGTGACCTCGTTGCTCGCGCGGCCAATGTAGGTCAAGCGCATGGGAACGGTTGGGCTGGGAACAACGCCGCTCGGCATCCGGACGTTCACCTGGTTCAGCCCCGCGAATCCGGGAGCTTTGCCAAAGAACAAAATCTCGGCCATCCGGCCGCCGATGGCGACTTGCGGAGGGATCACACTTCCGTCGGTCAGGCCGGTCAAGTAGATTTCCAGGGGTTCTCCCGCACGGGCAGGGTTGTTCGACGAAACAACCTGATGAGTTCCCGCATGTAGGATCGCGCCCTGTCCCTTCCCATCGCCCGAAAGAGAGAGCAAAACAGGCGCGCCTGCCAAAACTGCCGGAGTGTAAAGCTCCGCGCTCGAGAGCAATTCCGTCCTGCCTTGACTCGAATGCCTATCCGGCGCGACGCTGCCCACAAAAGACGCGCCGCCTGCGATCAAGACCCTGCCATCGTTGAGCAGGGTGGCCGTGTGATCCCATCGGTTCGCATGCATGCTCCCAGTACTGCCGAAGGTTCCTTTCTCGGGATCGTAGATCTCGGCACCGGCGAAGAAAAGGATCTCTGGGACAACTTCACCCCAGGACCCGCCAGCGAGTAAGACGTTCCCATCGGCAAGGAGCGTAGCCGTGTGCCCGCCTCGGTAGGTTTCCGTCGTGTTCTCTGGGGCGGTGAATATCCCGGAGGCTGGATCGTACAATTCGGCGATCCCGAGGGTCCTCCCAGAAGGGGTGCCGTAGGCAACCAAGACGTTGCCGTTCATCAGCAGAGTGGCCGTGGACTGACAGCAGGTCGATGGGTTTCCCGTGAGGGAGAACGTGCCCGTCGACGGATCGTAAACTTCGTACTGGATGAGCGAGCTGTTGCTGTTGAAGTAATCACGGGTGATCAAAACCTTGCCGCTGGCCAACAAGGTCGCCCGGTGGTAACTGGGCCCGGCCATATTGCCGGTCGGGGTGAAGGTCCCAGTGGAAGGATCGTACAGTTCCGCGCTGATTCGGGTGGGGTCGGTATCTCTACCCTCGGTATATCCACCGACGATCAAGACTCTCCCGCTCGGGAGTAGGGTCGCCGCGTGGCCCGATCGGGCCCTAGTCATATCGCCGGTTGGAGTGAAGGTTTTCGTGGCGGGATCATACAGCTCCGCGCTGGCCAGCGGATATCCTCCTGCAATCAGGACTTTGCCGTCAGGGAGCAAGGTCGCCGTGTGCCCAGCGCGCGGCGTGGTCATATCACCAGTTGCTTTAAACGTGCCAGTTCGAGGATCGTAGAGCTCGGCGCTCGATAAGGCGGCTGGTCCAACGATCGCGGCTCCTCCAACGATCAGGACAGTTCCATCGGCAAGGAGCGTAGCCGTGTGCCGATCGCGCGGCGTGGTCATATCACCAGTCGCGGTGAACGTGCCGGGGGATTGTGCCATCGCCATTGGGGCGTGGCTGGCTGCTCCCATTAAGAGGAGTGGAACAAAAATAGCTTTGAGGGACGCGATGATTCTCTTGCCCGTCGCTTGCATGTCTCGCCTCGAGGCTCAGAAGGCTTGTGCCCACAGAGTGTACTTCGGGACTTGTACCCGCGGCGAACTCAAGCCTTAGGAGCAGGCCAGCCCCGACCACGATCAGCCCGAAAATAAGAATCCAGCGGCCTACGCTCACCGATTCTCAAATCCTCAAATTCTCAGATTCTCAAATTTCCCCAAAGAAGTATCCCAGCTCGAAGGCCGCCGTCTCCGGGGCGTCCGACCCGTGGATGGCGTTGCGCTCGATGGAGGCGGCGAGGCGCTTGCGGATGGTGCCCTCGGCGGCCTTCTCGGGGTTGGTGTTACCCATGAGGTCGCGCAGGCCCTGAATGGCGTTCTCGCGCTCCAGGGCCATGGGAACCGCGGGCCCTTCGGTCATAAACCGGACCAGGCTGTCGAAGAAAAACTTGCCTTGATGGACCTGATAGAAGCCCTCCGCCTCCTCCCGGGTCAGCCGGACCATCCGCATGGCCAGGATGCGGAAACCGGCCCGCTCGAGAGCGGTGACGATCTCGCCGATGTGGCCGCCGGCGACGGCGTCGGGCTTGATGATGGTGAGAGTGCGTTCTACCGGCATAAGACCTTTTGGAGCGTGACGCCCATGGCGGCCGGGCTCTTGGTGACGTGGATCCCGGCCTGCTCCATGGCTCGAATCTTATCCGACGCGGCGCCCGAGCCGCCCGAGATGATGGCGCCGGCATGACCCATCCGCCGGCCGGGAGGGGCGGTTTGGCCGCACACAAATCCGACCACCGGCTTGCGCACGTGGTCCCGGATGTAGGCCGCCGCCTGTTCCTCGGCCGTACCGCCGATCTCCCCGATCATGACGATGGCGTGCGTGTCGGGGTCGGCGTTGAACAGGCGAATCGCGTCCAGGAAGGTGGTGCCGATGATGGGATCGCCGCCGATGCCGATGCAGGTCGACTGCCCGATCCCCAGCGCCGACAGTTGCCCCACCGCCTCGTAGGTCAGGGTGCCGCTGCGCGATACCACGCCCACGTGGCCCTGCTGGTGGATGTAGCCCGGCATGATCCCGAGCTTGCACTTGCCGGGCGAAATGATCCCTGGACAATTGGGGCCGAGCAGGCGCGTCCGGCTCCCTTGCAGGAATCGCCAGGCGTTCACCATGTCGCGAACCGGAATTCCCTCGGTGATACAGACCACCAAAGCGATGCCGGCGTCGGCGGCTTCGAGGATGGCGTCGGCCGCCCCCGGCGGCGGCACGAACACCAGCGAGGCGTTCGGCTCCAGCTCGCGGACCGCCTGGGCTACGGTGTCGAATACCGGCAGGCCGGCCTGCTTCGTGCCTCCCTTGCCCGGCGTGACTCCGCCCACCACCTTAGTGCCATACTGGGCGCACTGCTCGGCGTGAAAGGCCCCCTGCTTGCCGAAGCCTTGGATAAGAACGCGGGTTGTCTCGTCGACTAGGATGCTCATGCGTGGGAACCTGGGTGCAAATTTGCACCCAGGTCGGTCCTCTCATTTGGCCAGTTGCACGACCTTCTCCGCGGCATCCTGCATATCCTTGGCCACCACGAAGTTCAGACCCGACTCGGCCAGGATCTGACGGCCTTTTTCGACGTTGGTGCCCTCCAGGCGCAGGACGATCGGCGCCTGGATGGCCAGCTCCCGCGCCGCCTCCACCACGCCGGTGGCCAGCATGTCCACGCGCAGGATGCCGCCGAAAATATTGATCAGGACGGCCTTCACGTGCGGATCCGAGAGCAGTATCCGGAAGGCGTTCTTCACCTGCTCGGCGTTGGCGCCGCCGCCGACGTCGAGGAAGTTCGCCGGGCTGCCGCCGGCATGCTTGATGATATCCATGGTGGCCATGGCCAGGCCGGCGCCATTGACCATGCAGCCCACCGTGCCGTCCAGCTTGATGTAGTTCAGGTTGAACTTGCCGGCCTCCACCTCC
>JBGOUV010000158.1:0-14570 GCA_041477815.1 Terriglobia bacterium
CCAGGTGCAGCTCGACGCGGCCGCGGTACAGGGTGGGGCTGCCCTTCTTATGGATCTGGCGGGAACCCACTATGCAGAATGGGGCGAGGGGAGCTCCTGCCTTCAGGGCCACGTAGGCCGCGCCCGGCTTGAATTCCCCCATCCTGCCGTCGGGGCTTCGGCCTCCTTCGGGGAAGAGGAGCACCGACATACCCTCTCGCACCCGCTCCGCCGCCGCGGTCAGGTTCCGCAGCCCGGCCCGGGCGTCCTCGCGATTCACCGGCAGGTGTCCCGCCCGCCTCAGGTGCCACCCCAGAAACGGAACGCGCCATAACCCGTGCCGGGCCAGGATCCGGAACTCCCACGGCAGGTAGCCGAACACCAGCGGCGTGTCGATCAGGCTCAAGTGATTCGAGCAGAACACGTAGGCTTGTCCGGGCGTCAGGCGCTCCACGCCGGTGACCACGACCTCCACTCCGATCAGCCGCATCACCAGCCGCGCCCAGCGCTGTGCGATCCGATGCTGCCGCTTCCCCTTGCCGTCCACCAGCGACGCCGCCAGCGACAGGCTGCCCATGAAGGCGGTCAGGGCGAAGAACGCCGGATCGGTCCACAGCACAGAACGCAGCCACGCGGTCATAGGTCCCTGCTCTTCGCTTCACCTACCAGGAATAACGAACCGGTGACGACAATGATATCGCTTTCCGACGCCTCGGTCCTGGCGCGGGCCAGCGCCTCCGGGAGTCCCCCGGTCACCGCCACCTCCGGATGATGGTGAGACACCAGCGCGGCCAGGGTGCGGGCGCTCACGGCGCGCGATTGGCCTACCTGGGTCAGGAGCACGCGATAAGCCCCCGGAAACAAGATCCCCGCCACCTCGTCGACGGCCTTATCCCGCATGGCTCCGTAGATCAGCCAGATACGCCGCCCGGTGTGGTGTTGCTCCAGAAACCTCACCAGGGCCCGCGCCCCCGCCGGGTTGTGCGCTCCGTCCAGCAATACCAGCGGGTTCTGGGCCACTGTCTCCAGACGGCCCGGCCACCGCGCCGCCCGCAGGCCCCGTTCGATGGCCTCCCGCGGCACGCCGAGCAGGTCCAACGTGGCCATGGCTGTCCGGGCGTTGGTCACCTGGTGTTCTCCGGCCAACGCCAGCTCCGCGTGGACACCCCCGGCCACGAACCGATAACAGCCCTGCTCGACCCGCACCTGTTCCGCTTGCCAGTCCTGATCCACGCGCACCACGCGGATCCCCAACTCCGCCGCCCGCGCCTCCAGGACGTGACAGGCCTCCGGACGCTGCGGCGCCCACACCGCCGGAACGCCCCGCTTCAGGATACCGGCCTTCTCCGCCGAGATGGCCGCGGCCGCCTTTCCCAAGTACGCCTCGTGGTCGAAGTCGATGGGGGTGATCACCGCCACCTCGGGCTGCACCACGTTGGTGGCGTCCAGCCTGCCCCCTAGCCCTACCTCTATCACGCCGTACTCTACCTCGGCCCGGCGGAAGTGCTCGAATCCCAGCGCGGTCACGCACTCGAAGTAGCTCGGATGGCTGTCCACGCGGTCCCCCGCCAGCAATGCCTCGACCGCCCCCTGCACCGCCTCGAAGGCGGTCACAAAGTCCGCCTCGGAGATCTCCTCGCCGGCCACCCGGATCCGCTCATTGATCCGCACCAGGTGGGGCGACGTGTAGAGGCCGGTGCGCCGGCCCGCCGCCCGGAGTCCGGCCTCGATCATGGCCGCCGTCGATCCCTTCCCGTTAGTCCCGGCGATGTGGACGCTGCGGAAGCTGCGCTCCGGGCGTCCCAGGCGGCGAAGCAGCGCCTCGATCCGCTCCAGCCCGAGCTTCGCACCCTTTAGCTCGTTGCCGAGCGAGAGCAGGTAGCGCACTGCCTCCGGATAGCTCAGACGGGACCGCAGAAGAACTCCAGCGCCCGCGCGATCCAGGCTCGCAGTTCACTGCGCGGCACCACCGCGTCCAGCATCCCGTGCTTCAGCAGGAACTCGCTGCGTTGGAATCCGGCGGGCAGCTTTTGCCGGATGGTCTGCTCGATTACCCGAGGTCCGGCAAACCCGATCAGCGCGTTAGGCTCGGCGATATTGACATCTCCCAGCATGGCGAAGCTGGCGGTGACGCCGCCGGTGGTGGGATCGGTCAGCAGGCTGATGTAGGGCACCTTGGCTTCGTCGAGCTGCAGCAGGGCGCAGGAGATCTTGGCCATCTGCATCAGGCTCACCGCGCCTTCCATCATGCGCGCGCCGCCCGACGCCGAGACGATCACCAACGGCCGCCGCGTCTCCAGGGACCGCTCGATGGCTCGCGTGATCTTCTCGCCCACCACGCATCCCATACTGCCGCCGATGAACCGGTACTCCATCGAGCACGCGACGACGGGCCGTCCCAGCAGCTTGCCTTCCGCCGTTACCACCGCGTCGTTTAAGCCAGTGGCGGCCTTCATGGCGTCGAGGCGAGCGCGGTACGGTTTCTGATCGACGAACCCCAGCGGATCGCTGGTGGCGAGATCCTGGTCCAGTTCGATCCACTGGCCGTCGTCCAGGAGCTGGGCCAGGCGCGTCCGCGCGTCCACTCTGAAATGGTGACCGCACTTGGGGCACACGTTCAGGTTCCCCTCGAGATCCTTCTTCCAGATGATCTGCCGGCACCCGTCGCACTTGATCCACAGGCCTTCGGTCCGGACCTTTTTGGTCTCGGACCCCTCGGGCGGCGTCGGCGGCTTTTTGAACCAGGGCATCGCTCAGTACTCGATTCCCCGCTGGGCGAGGATCCCTTTCTCGTACGGGTGCTTGATCTCCTTGATCTCGCTGACCAGGTCGGCGATCTCGACGAGCTTAGGGTGGGCGTTCCGTCCCGTGCAGATCACGTGCAGGGTTTCGGGCCGCGCCCGCAGATCGGCCACCACGCGATCGACGCCGATCATGCCGTAGTGGATGGCGTAGTTGATCTCGTCGCATATGATCATATCAAACCGCCCGGCGTGCATCTCGGCGGCCACGGTCTGCCAGGCGTTCTGGACCAGGGCCACGTCCTCGGGATCGGGCTTCTCGGCCCCGATCTTGACGAACCCGCGTCCCATGACGCGGATTTCGAAGGCGTCGCCCAGCAGCTTGGCGGTGTCGAGCTCGCCGTAGTGCCAGGATCCTTTGATGAATTGGACCATGAGGACCTTCAGACCGGCGCCGATGGCTCGGAAGGCGGTGCCTAGGGCGGCGGAGGTTTTGCCCTTGCCGTTACCGGTGAAGACGATGAGGAGTCCTTTGGTTTCCATGGCTAGTTGAGGCCGCCACCGAACCACGACCAACCTGAGTGCAAATTTGCAGTGAGGTTGGTCGCGGTCTTGGCGGCATGCTGCTGTGGGGCGGCTCCCCTGAGCCGCAGCCGGCCCCCTGGCCGGCTTCCCGTGGCTCTAGGCCGGGCCAAGGGGCCCGGCGCGGGCGTCCGCCCCACGTGTCTAGCGGGCATAGGGGTGGCCTCGTAGGATCGCGAATCCGCGGTAAATCTGCTCGGCCACCACGACCCGGGCCAGCTCGTGCGGCAGCGTCATGCGGCCCAGCGACAGCGTCAAGCTGGCCAACCGCCGCGTTGCCTCCGAGACGCCGTCCGCGCCTCCCACCAGGAACACCAGATCCTTCCCCTTTTCCAGCAGTCTCGCGAATTCCGGGGAGGTCATCTCGCGGCCTCCGGGATCGAGTACCACCCGGTAGGCCTTCTGGTGTTCGGCAAGCGCTGCTTCGCTTTTCACCTCGCGCATCTGGAACTCGCAGAACCGCCCGATGCGCTTGGCGTATTCGGCGGCCTGCTCGTTGGCGGCGCGGTCGCGCGGTCGTCCGATGAACAGCAAGGAAATCTTCAGAGGAGCTTCTCCACCACCGCCACGTTGGGCGAGCCCTCCTCGACTCGTCCATGCCGCTGGTGGATCCCCACCAGCCGGAACCCCAGCTTTTCCACCAGTTTCCGGCTGCTGAAGTTATGCTCCAGGAGATACCCCACCAGTTTGTGCAGGCCCCGCGCCCGCGCCTCCTCGAGCAGGGCGCTGGCCAGCAACTGCCCCACCGCATGCCGCCGCCAGGACCGATCCACGTAGACGACCATCTCGGCAATGGTCGCAAACATCTCACCCGGCCGGTACGGCCGCAGCGCCGCCCATCCGGCCGGTTGCCGACGGCTCTCGGCGAGCAGCACCGGATACCGGCGATCCTCCAGCCACGCCCGTACTTCCTCCAGCGGGCAGTGGCGCGTGGCGAACGTGGCCAGCCGGTCTTCGATTCCCTGGTTGTAAATCCGCCAGACCGCCGGAACGTCGTCCAGGCCCGCCAGCCGGATCTCGAACCCCGCTCCTGCCACCAATGCCGACGCCACCTCTACTCCTCCTCCGGTACGGTGAGCTTCCGTGCTGTTTTCCACAGTCGCTCCAGATCGTAGTAATCCCGCGCCCGCCGCGTGAAGATGTGGACGACGAAGTCTCCGTAGTCCATCAGGATCCACTCGGCATTCTGGTATCCCTCCACGCTCACCGGGCGGACCCCTGCCTCCTTCAACTGCTGCTCTACTTCGTCACAGATGGCTTGATTCTGCCGGGAATTTAAACCGTGGCAGATCACAAAGCAATTGGTGAAGCTGGCGATCTGCGCCAGATCGAGGACCGAAATGTCTTCCGCCTTCTTTGCCTGGGCCGCACTGACCGCGACCTGCCAAGCTTCCATTCGGCTCTCCAGAAGCTCCATTGTAGAATAGAACTGGGATGTATCGATGGATCGTTTGCGGGATTCTGGCCGCCGGGACCTTCGGGCTGCCCGCCGCCGACGTCGCCTCCGCTGCCGCGGACTTGAAGCGGTTGGAGGCGCTGGTGGAGGCCGGCGCCGCCCCCCGCTCGGCCCTGGACGCCGCCCGCCGCCGGCTCCAGGACGCGCGAAACGACCAGTTCCTCAAAGACACCCTGTACAGCGGCAACGTGGTCCCCGACCAGGTGCCCGAGATGCTGCGGGCCGCCTCCGAGCTGCGCGCGCGCGCCGCCGAAGCCCTGGCCTCTCAGGAAAAGCTGGTTCAGGAGGGCGTCCTCCCGGCCACCGTCCTGGAACGTCCCCGCGAGGACCTCGCCCACACCGACCGCCAGCTCGAACTGGCCCAGTCCCGCGCCAAGCTGATCGAGGAACTGGCCGAGATGGCCCGCCGCGAAGCGGAGCTGGCCGAAGATGCCCGGGCCTCTTTCGAAGGTAAACCCACCCTCACCGACCAGGATTTCTTGCGGATTGAGACCGCCTACTTCGACCAGTTCTCGAAAGCTCTCCCGGTCAGCGCCCGCGGCTCGACCGCCGTCCACCGCAGTCTCGGCTTCGACCACCGCGAGCGCTTCGACGTGGCCCTCAACCCGGACCAGTCGGAAGGCCGCTGGCTGACCCGGCTGCTGGACCGTCTCCAGGTGCCGTACATCGCGTTTCGGCGGGCCGTGACCGGCAAGGCGACCGGGGCGCACATTCATATCGGGTTGCCGAGCCCGCGTTTCTAAGGAATTTGAGAATTTGAGGATGGGAGCATTTGAGAATTGCCGCTCGCGGCGAAGCCCTGCCAATCCTCAGATCCTCAAGTTCTCAAATCCTCAAATTCTCAGACTCCCGGATTCCCCCGCGCCGCCCGGCTCAGCCAGCCGCGTTTCGTCCGTGCAGCCAGCGCCGGAGAAACTCCTGGTGCTCGCCAGACCTGCGACCCGCCAGGAGGCTCTCCACCCTGATATCTTCATCCAAATCCGGCCAGTGGATACCCGCACCGCTGCCGATCAGACCGGCAAGCGCTGGATAGGCTGCGCCTTCTTGCAATCCGACGGCGAGCCGGCCTGGTCTAGCCCCATCTGGGCACGGGTGGAGTAGGATATATAGTGTGGGCATCAGCGACGATTTGGTTTCCGAGATCGTTGGCCGCGTCCTGACGGCCAGCAACCCCAAGCGCATCGTCCTGTTCGGCTCGGCCGCCACCGGCCGGATGACCAGAGACAGCGACATCGACCTGCTGATCACCGAGCCCGACCCCGGCGACACCCGCCAAAAGAGCGTCCAGATCTCCGCCACTCTCCGAGACCTAGGCTACGGTTTTGACGTGATCGTGATGCGCGAGGAGCGCTTTCAAGAGACCAAGGATGTCATCGGCGGCATCGCCTACCCCGCCAACAAGTACGGGAAGGTCATCTATGAGGGCGCGTGAAGAAGTGATCGACGAATTGGTTCAACAATGGCTCACCAAGGCCGAAGATGACTTCGACGCCGCCGAGACCTTGCTGGCTCAGCGCCGGCTCCTTTGGATTGTCGCGTTTCACGCTCAGCAGGCCGCCGAGAAGTACATCAAGGCCTTCCTCACCGAGCATCAGATCGAGTTTCCCAAAACCCATCGTATGGAGGAACTCCTGTCCCTGGTCGCCCGGAGAGATCCGAAGCTGGCGGATTCCTTGTTCCCCGCAGCCGCCCTAAACCCTTACGGCGCCGACATCCGATACCCCGGCGATATCCCCGATCTCACCCTGGAAACGGCCAGCCAAGCTCTAAACCGCGCCGCCGAGGTGCGGGCTGCCATCCACCGCGCCTTGGGCTTGGAGCACCCCGACTGACCCAGCCGCGTTTGTCAGATTCCAAAGGGTGCACGACTCCAACGTGAGGATCCTTGCCGACGACGCGGAACGTGAGCTGCTATTCTGACAGCGGTTACGGGGAATCCTTGTCGAATCCGGACCCTGCCGTCCCGTGTTTCAGGTCCCCGCCGTCGTCGGTCACTGGCGAATTCTGGCAAACGGAGGGCCGCCGTCTTCGCGTAGAAAGGCAAGTATGTTTCCGAGGGTCAAGCAAGTCCGGCATCTTAGGGAGTATCGCCTGGAGTTGAGTTTCGCCGATGGTACAACAGGGGAACTGGACTTCAAAGAGCGCGTGGTCGGTCGCGGCGGTGTCTTCAGCCCGTTAGAGGACATAGGTTTCTTCAGACAGGTCAAGGTTGATCCGGAAGCTGGGACGATCGTGTGGCCAAATGACGTAGATTTTTGCCCAGACGTGTTGTACGGCCTGGTGACAGGCAAACCAATCCGAGCGCTTGAACCGGCCTAGCAGTCATCTGAGTTGTTCCAGTCAAGGGGGAGACCGAGTTTTTTTGCAGAGAGCGCCAATTGGCGCTCAGTGACTTCTGCTACGGACTGCTAAGCCACACGCGCAGCGTGCAGGACCTGCAGTTCTGACTCTGCAACAGCGTGAGACACGGTCACGGTTCGGCGCCTACAAGGGGACGGCGTTCTTCCGCACGTAGTCGTCGGCCTCGGACTCGTCGGGGCCGATGTAGTGGAAGTACTCCGCGTACGCCAGGCCGTGGGCCTGGCCGCGGGAGCGGTCGCGGCCCAGGGCGAAGTACTTCGTATATTGGCGGTTGGCCGTGTCGTCGTCGTTGCCGAGCAGCGGGAGCTTGCGGCCCTGCGAGGCCAGCTTGCGGCGGAGGTTGGCGCCGGTGTTGCCGGCCGGACCTTGGGTGACGTTGGCGAGGTTGGCCGAGACCTTGCGATCGATGTAATCGGAGATGTCGACCACGCGATTCACCAGTTGGGGGCCGCGGGCGAAGTAGTACTTCTCGGCGGGGCCGTGCGCGGTGAGGCCGGTGCGGAAGTGCTCCGGGTAGTCCCATTCGGAGCGTGCGGTCCAGCAGGCGGATTCGACGGCGCGCGCCGTGGTGTAATGATCGGGGTTGCGCTCGTAGAGGGCGGAGGGATCGTAGACCACCACGGTATCGATCTTCAGGGCGCGGAACAGGAAGACCAGGCGGGCGCGCATTTCGAGCAGGGGCCAGCCGTCCATGTTGTGGTTGGGGTAGTTGAGGAAGATGGCCTCCTGGAGTCCCAGGCGGCGGGCGACCTCCTGTGTGTCGCGCTCGTTCTTCAGCACGATGTCGCCGATCGAGGCTCCGCCGCCGGCCATGGAGTCGTTAGACATAGTGATGAGGTAGCCGCTGTAGCCTTCCTCGAGCAGCTTCAAGACGGTGCCCCCGGCGAAGATCGGGATGTCGTCGCAGTGCGGCTGGATGGCCGCCAGGACCTTGCCTTTATGGGGCTGGCCGGACTGTTTGCGCTCGATGGTGGGCTGGACCTGGTAAGAAACGCTGCCGGTGCCGCCGGCTTCGGTTTCGCGCGGCGTGGGGGGCGGCGGCGCGGCCTGGATGAGCAGGCCGGCGGTTTCCAGGAAGTGGCGTCGGTGCATGGTGTATCCTCCGAGGGTGCGAAGAACATTGTAGCCCGCACCGGCCCGATCCGCGCTCCTGAAGGAGTGAGGCGCCCAAAACCCGACTGCTCCTCCGTTGCCTTCCCGCAGGCGGCCGCCGAGCGATATATGGGCCGGACTGCGGACGCTCCAGTTCCCCATGGCGCTTCGAAACCCGCCGCGCCGTGACCGTCCCCCCCCCCAGCTGAACTTGATGTCGGGGTCCCGGATGCCTATCACGAAGGCCCTGCCCGCAGAGCGCCAACGCCGGATCCTTCGCGGCGGCAAGGCCGGTGCAAAGCGCCGGCAGCAGGACGAACGGGAGGGACCGGCCGGACGCCAGGCCGGACGCCGGTCCTACAGCTTCTTTAGGATCTCCCGGCAGAAAGCGGGCAGGTCGTCGGGAACGCGGGAGGTAATCAGGTTGCCGTCCACCACCACCGGCTCGTCGACGTAGTGAGCGCCGGCGTTGATCAGGTCGTCCTTGATCGAGAAGAAGCAGGTGGCGCGGCGGTTCTTCACGATGCCGGCGGAGCAGAGCATCCAGCCGGCGTGGCAGATGGCGGCGATGGGTCTGCCGAGAGCGTTCATTTCGCGGACCATGTTGACGTAGCTGGGGTGGCGGCGCATGAGGTCCGGGGCCCAGCCGCCGGGGATAATCAGGGCCGCCAGGTCCATGGGCGTCACGTCGCTGATGCCATAGTCGGCCTTCACCGGATAGCCCAGCTTGCTCTTGTAAACCTGTCCGGCTTCCATGCCTATGGTGAACGCCTCGGCTCCCGCCTCGCGCAGCCGCAGCAGCGGATACCAGACCTCCAGCTCCTGATAGAACTCCTCGATCAGAATCCCGACTCTCTTGCCTTCGAGTGACATGATCCGTTGTCCTCCCACTGTTTGTAAGCTTCGCGTTTAGAGATGCCGCGCTCGCGGGCGGCGAGTTTCAGGGCCGCCATGCGGTCCAGGTGTTGCTCGCCCATGAGCTGCTCGACCCGCTCGCGGACGGTGGTCGAGGCGGCGGCCGGGACCAGGCCGCGGGCGATAAGCAGCGTGATCTCCCCTTTGATCGATTCGCGGCCGCGCAGGACGGCGAGAACCTCCTCCGCCGTGCCGCGCAGGAACTCCTCGTGGACTTTGGTCAGCTCGCGGGCCACCACCACCGGGCGCGGGCCGAGCACGGTGATGACGTCTTCCAGGGACTCCAGTATCCGGTGGGGGGCTTCGTAGAAGACCAAAGTGGCCGGCTCGGCGGCCAGGCTCTGCAGGAGCTTCCGCCGCTGGGTCTGCTTGGGAGGCAGGAAGCCGCCAAAACGAAAGGCCTCGGCGGGCAGACCGGAAACGGCGAGGGCGGTGGCCGCCGCCGTCGGACCGGGGATGGACACCAGCGGGACGCCCCGCGCGATGGCACAGGCGACCACGCGATAGCCGGGGTCGGAGATGCCGGGCATGCCGGCGTCGCTGACCACGGCCACCGCGCTGCCGGCCATCGCGCGCTCCGCCAGCTCCTCGGCGCGGGCCGCCTCGTTGTGCTCGTGGTAGCTCACCAGCGGCTTCTGGATCTGGTAGTGGTCGAGGAGCCGGCGGGTGTGGCGCGTGTCTTCACAGGCGATCACGTCCGCTTCGCGCAGGACCCGCAGGGCGCGCAGGGTGATATCCTCAAGGTTGCCGATCGGAGTGGCCACCAGGTAGATCGTCCCAGCCATTACCACATTGTAGATGTTTGAGCTTCTGGAACACACGGCCGATATCGGTTTTCGCGCCCGCGCCTCCACGCTCGGCGAGTTATTTGAAACCGCTGCCGTGGCCCTGGAGTCTATCGCCCTGGAGACGGAAGCGATCGAGCCCCGCCAGGAGTACCGGCTGGAAGCTACGGGCGAAGACTATGAGTCGCTGCTGGTGAACTGGCTGAGCGAGGTGCTTTACTGGATAGACGGGGAGCAACTGGCCTTTCACCACTTCCGCGTGACCGCCCTCACCCCCGCCGGCGTTAGCGGGTGGGGGCTAGGGGAGCGGCGGGATCCCGCGCGTCACCGCGCCAAGCTCATCGTCAAGGCCGTGACCTACCACCAGTTGCACGTTGCCGAGACGCCGGAAGGATGGGTGGCCGAGGTCTACCTGGATATCTGATGCCGCGCCACTACCAGTTGGAATCGTCGGACGGGATACGGTACCGCCTCCCGCGTGAAGGACAGATGCGCACGGACGTGGTGGTGTACGCGAGCGCCGCGCTGCTCGAGCACATCAAGCTGGACCTGTCGCTCGAACAGGCCATGAACGTGGCCACGCTGCCCGGAATCGTGGGATCGAGTCTGGCCATGCCGGATATTCATCAGGGCTACGGGTTCCCGATCGGCGGGGTGGCGGCCACGGATTTCGAGCACGGGGTGGTGTCGCCGGGCGGGGTCGGGTTCGACATCAACTGCGGGGTGCGGCTGGTGCGTTCGGGGCTTACCGAGCAGGAGGTCCGGCCGCGCCTCGGGGAGCTGGTGGAGCAGGTGTTCCAGGACGTGCCCTGCGGGACCGGCGGCTCCGGGTTCGTCGCGGTGGACCAGAAGCAGCTCGAGCAGGTACTGGTGCTGGGCGCGCGGTGGATGGTGGAGAACGGGTACGGCGACCGGCGCGACGCCGAGTTCGCCGAGGCCGGCGGGGCGTTTGACGACGCCGACCCCGGCCAGGTGTCGGAGAAGGCTAAGAAGCGCGGGCGGCCGCAGCTGGGGACCCTCGGCAGCGGGAACCACTTCCTGGAGATCCAGTACGTCGAGACGATTCACGACGATCAGGCCGCGCGGGCCCTGGGGCTCGAGGTGGGACAGGTGGTCGTGCTGATTCATTCGGGGTCGCGGGGGCTGGGGCACCAGGTGTGCACCGACTACCTGGCCCAGATGGGACCGGCGATGAAGAAGTACAACATCACCCTGCCCGACCGGCAACTGGCCTGCGTGCCGATCCAGTCCCCGGAAGGGCAGGCGTACTTGGGGGCCATGCGGGCGGCGGCGAATTTCGCCTGGGCGAATCGGCAGGGGATTATGCATTTCCTGCGGCGTTCGTTTCGTAAGGTGTTCGGGGCGGAGGCGCGGCTGGAGCTGATCTACGACGTGTGCCACAACATCGCCAAGCACGAGCGCTACGAGGTGGACGGGAAGAAGCGCGACGTGCTGGTGCACCGCAAGGGCGCCACGCGCGCCTATCCGCCGGGGCATCGGGAGATCCCGCTGGCTTATCGCGAGGTAGGCCAGCCGGTATTGATCCCCGGGAGCATGGGAACGGCCTCGTGGGTCCTGGTGGGAGCCGAGGGAGCGATGCGGGAGACCTTTGGGAGCGTTTGTCATGGGGCGGGACGGCTGTTGAGCCGGACCGCGGCCAAGAGGGGCCGCAACGCCCAGGAGGTGAAGAAGAAGCTGGAGGAGATGGGGATATTGGTGCGGAGCGAGACGCGGGACGGGATACTGGAGGAGATCCCGGAGGCGTACAAAGACGTGGACGAGGTGATTGAGGTGGTGCACAGCGCGGGCCTGGCGCGGAAAGTGGCGCGGCTGCGGCCTATGGGGGTGATTAAGGGGTAGTGGCGAATCCTAATTGCCAGCTTTGCGACGGGACCGGGTGGAAGCAGGTGGACCGCGGGGAGGTCAGCGGTGTGGAGCGGTGCGCCTGTCACCAGCCGCGGCGGCCGGAGCATCTGCTGGAGGTGGCCCAGATTCCCGCGCGCTACGAGCGGGCGTCGTTCGACACGTTCGCCCTGCCCGGGCAGCGCGAGAACCCGGTGGCCAACGAGAACCTCAGCAAAGTCATGCTGGACGCCAAAGTGTACGCCGAGCAGCATCCGTTTACCGACAAGCTGGGGCTGCTGTTCCTGGGGCCGCCCGGAGTGGGAAAGACGCATCTGGCGGTGGCGGTGTTGAAGCGGCTCGTGGAGCGCGGCTTCGAGTGCATGTTCCTGGACTACCAGGCGCTGCTGGACCGGATCCGGCGGGGGTATGACCCGGCCTGCGGGGCGAGCGCCAAGGAGGCGTATCAGGCGGCGCTGGATACCGAGGTCGTGCTGCTGGACGACCTGGGGGCGCACCGGGTCACCGACTGGGTCAGCGACACCGTTTTCGGCATCATCAATCACCGGTACAACGCCCGGAAGTCCACCCTGGTCACCACCAACCTGCCCGATCGCGATTTTGCGCCGTCCCCCAACCTGACGAAGGATACCCTGGCCGAGCGGATCGGGCCGAGCGCCCGCAGCCGGCTCTTCGAGATGTGCAGGCTGCTGCGCATCACCGCTACCGAGGACTTCCGGTTGCGGGGCGTCCGATGAAGCTGCTGCTCGCTCTGCTGGTGACGCTGGCGGCGGGGGCCGCCGAGCCGGTATTCGTCTACAGCGCCACCTTTCCCTATCAGGAGTATCCGAGGGACCTGTGGGCCGGGGAACTGGTGCGGCTGAAGGCGATGGGCTTCAACACGGTACGGCTGGAGGGGGGCGGAGCGGTGGAGGTGACGGAGCTGGCGCGGCTGGCCCGGCGGCTGGGCCTGAAGGTGTGGCTGGAATCGCCGCTCCAGGCGCCGGAGCTGGAGCCGTTTCGGGCCGTTCGAGGCGGTCCGATTCTGGACCGGCCCCCCGGCCGGACGGCGCGGTTATCCGACCCCGCCAATTACCTTTTTGCGGTACGGGAGGCCTGGGCCGCCGGGGTGAAGGTAATCAACTGCGGGACCCTGGCCGAGGAGCAGCGCGTGGTGCTGGCGCGCCACGGCGCGCTGGCGCGCAACCTGGGCCGGCTGCTGGCGACGGTGGAGCCGCGGCCGGGCACGCATTGGCGCTGGGGAGAGCCTCCCCGGGCCTCGCTGCCACGCGGGGTGCGCCTGGCCTGGCTGGCGGCGCCCGGGCCGCGCGCGCCGGCCTTCATCTCCGCCCTCAATCCGAGCGACGGGCCCGTGGCCGGCGGCGTCCTGACGGTGACCGATCCCCGGACGGCCCGGCCGCTGACCTTGCGATCCCTGAACCTGCCCGCGCGACAGGCGCTGTGGATGCCGGTGAACCTGCCCCTGGCCCGGCCCGAAGTGTGTCCGACCTGCTCCTCGTTCGCCCCCGACGAACGGCTGGTATCGGCGACGGCGGAGCTGGTGTCGATATCCTTCGAGAATGGCGTACTGGCCCTGGAGTTCGTAGCTCCGGGGGAAGGCGAGCTGGTGTTGGAGCTGGCGCGCCAGCCGGAGGGACCACTCCTGGCCGGAGCCATGCTGCGAACCTTCGATTGGGATGCCAAGACCCATCGCTTGAAGCTGCGGATTCCACCCGGCCGGGCGCCGGAGTTCCGGTCGCGCGTGGGGTTGGGGATCGAGTTGCCCGACAGCTCGGTGTTTCTGAAGGCTCCGCAGCGGCTGATCCTGGGATCGACGGCCGTGGTGACGGCCACGTTCTCGTCGCCGGAATTGGCGGGGCGGGCGCGGCTGCTGGGGCCGGCGGGCTGGCGCGTGCGTCCGGAGAAACGCGGAGAGAGCGAAATCGACTACCAGGTCGAGGTACCGGCCGAGGCGGTGGCCGGAGACACGGTGACGCTGGCCGTGGAGGCTGAAGGCAAGGTGGCGCAGTCGATGACGCTGCCGCTCGCGCCCTTCTGCCTATTGCGCATCGAGCCGGAGGAAGTGTTCGAGTGGCGGCGCGGAAAGATGCGGGCGATCCGGCCGCATCTGGCGGCCACGCTGCTGCCCCGGCGTCGTACCTACAGCATCCGCCTGCGGAACCAGTCCGACGAGATCCGGACTTTCGAGTTGTCGGCATCGGGCGCAGGGCTGGAGTTCCAGCCCTCGCGGGTGGAGGCGGTGGTGGCGGGAGGCCTCGAGCGGGAGGTGACGCTCTCGGCGTCGGCGCCCGGGGGCCGGCCGGGGCTGTACCGCTGGAATCTGGTGGTGCGCACAGGGTCTCAGGTGGTGGAGACACCGCTGGCGCTGGCGGTAATCTCGCCCGACGAGGCCCTGGTGTATCAACTGGACATTGATCGGGACGGGGCGCCGGAATGGGTGCTGGAGAATCAGAAGATCCGCGTGGTGGTATCTCCGCGGCAGGGCGGCAGGCTCCTGGAGTTTCGGCTCAAGGGGCGTGATGTAGTGGGGAGCGAGGCGGGGACGGGCGGGGCGCCGGCAGAGGTCCGCGTGGTGGGAGCGGGGCAGGTCGAGGTGGGGGAAGGGCAGGTCAGGAGGCGGATTTCCCTGGGGGCGGCAGACGCCTTCTTCGAAGTGGAGGGCCGCCTGGCGGTGGAGCCGGCGCCGGGGATCCGGGTGGAGGGCTCGCGAGTCACCTTGTCGCCGGCCGCCGCGCCGCGACCGTAAAGGGGACTACTTTAGCGCCAGAGCCGCCAGCGCGAGCGACAGCGAAATCA
>JBGOUV010000316.1:0-8110 GCA_041477815.1 Terriglobia bacterium
GCTCCCGCTCTCGGCCACCACGTTGGGACTGAGCGCCACCAGTTGCAGATAGTTGCGCCCGTTGAGCGGCAGTTCGATGATCCTTTTGTTCTCGATCACCGTCCCCACGGTGGCGTTCTCGGTTGTCAGCATCGAGGCGCCGCCGAGGACTTCCACCCGCTGCGAGATCTCGCCCACCTCCAGCGCAAAGTTGATCCGCGCCACCGCCCCGACTTGCAGGTCCACGCCATTCCGGGTGGCCGACTTGAAGCCGGAGTTCTCCGCCTGCACGTCGTAGATCGCCGGAACCAGGAAAGGAACCGAGTAGTTGCCGGTGGCGTTCGTCTCCACGCGGCGGACCTGATTGGTAGCAGCATTCCGGACGGTAATCTGAGCGCCCACCAGGACCCCGCCCGTCGAATCGGTGACCGCACCCGTGATTTCACCAAAGGTTTGGCCGGTAAGCGGCAGGGCCAGGAACAGAAGTGCCAAAGCCAAAGCCTGAATGATCGTTCGCATCAGCGAACCTCCTTCCATGCGAGCTATGCGCCGTAATATACTCCCGTCTACACGTCGCGTCAATCCGTGTCTTGGTCTTGATCCCCGGCTACCGGAGCTTTCTGCCTCCCAGGTACACGGCGTGGATGGTCCGCGTGTTGCGGATGTCCTTCAGCGGATCCCGGTCGAGCACGATAAAGTCGGCGACCTTGCCAGGCTCGATCGTCCCCAGCCACTTCGCTCCCAGCGCTTCCGCGGCGTTTCGAGAAAAAGACTGGATCACCTGCAGCGGTGTGAGACCGGCCTGGACCATCAGCTCCATCTCCCAGTGCTCAAAGAATCCCGGGAACCGGCCGGGCTGGCCGGAGTCGGTGCCGAACCCGATGCGCACGCCGGCGTCCGACAGCCGCTTGAGATTGCGCACATCCATGTCAAAGGCTCGCCGGTTGAGATCCAAGGCAGCCGCGTCCGACGCCTGCTTCTTCCGGAAGGCTCCGCCCTTCAGCTCGCGAATGACCTCCAGAGTGGTGCACTTGGTAAAAAACGGGTCGTCGAGCCACTCCGGGCCGGAGGCGTAAGCGAAGAGGGATCGCTCGCGGGTGATGGTGCCGACCACCGTAACGTTGTTTTTCCGGAGGGTCGCAATCAGGCCGGCGTCCACCTCCTTGTCGCGGATGCTATGCGCGATCACATCGATGCCGTCCCTGGCCAGACCCCGGGCGTCCTCCAGGTCCCACAGATGCGCAAACACCTTCAAGCCATGCCGATGAGCCTGCCGGATGGCTGCTCTCCAGATCTCCGGCGTCAGCTTCGGCAGCTTGCCGCGATTGTCGTCTACCCACATCTTCACCAGGTCCACGCGCATTTTCGCCAGCGAGTCGACGTAGGCGGCGGCTTCCGCGGCATCAGCCACCTCGAAGGCGAGTCCCTTTACGAAGGGCGCGATGGCCAGGGGATACCCATCTTTCAGGGAGAAGCCCGTCCCGGCGGTGAAGACCCTGGCTCCGGAGAGTTCGCCCCGCCGCTGCGCCTCACGCGCGGAGATCATCAAGGCGTTATCGTGCCCCAGGCTGACCGCGGTCGTCACCCCGTAGAGCGCATAAGTACGCAGGTCGGATTCGATGTTCGCTCGGGTGTGGTTGCTGGCGTCGGCGATCAACCCCTTGGTGAGTCCCACGTGGGCGTGCAAATTTATGATCCCGGGCATGACGAACTTCCCAGTGAGATCTACTGTAGTGGCCCCCGCCGGGGTCTTCAAACGGCCAGAGGGCCCCACCGCCCGTACGGTCTTTCCGTCCAGCAAGACCGTCGCGTCGCCCAGCGCAGCGCTACCGGTACCGTCAATCACCGTTGCATGCGTCAGCGCAGTGACCTGCGCTGGCGACGGCCATACTGCTACTACCGCCAGGCACCAAATCTTCCGCAGGCAGATGGAGCTCCTGAACACCCCGCCGTCGATGATCATAAAGCCATCCTTTGGCTGCACATTGTACCAATCATCCGCCCGCCCTCGCGCCAGAGGAAGGCGATCAGGAGCTTGCTTCCGGCGCTGGAGGCCGTCTTCCCCGCGGTGCGCCCCCAGGCGTCCTAGAGCTGCGGCCTGGAGCCGGGCCAGGAGATCATTCCCCAGCGCCGTGATTGTTGTAACCGCCAAGGCGCTCGCAGGGGGTCTTCTTCACAATCGTCACTGGGCTGATGAACATGAAGGTGAACGAGTGTCTGATCCAACATCTTCATGTGCCACGCCCCGCCACGGAACAGCGCGTCGATGCATACCAGCCGCTGCCCTTGTTGCCGAGCTTGCCGGATCTAGCAACAGCAGGCCTCCGGCGTCCTTCCTAGCGGCTACGCGTCCCCTACGCCCAGTAGGCGCGGTCCAGACTCCGGTATTGGACAGCCTCGGCCAGGTGCTTGGTCTGGATCTGGGGGGCGCCGTCAAGGTCTGCGATCGTGCGAGCCACTTTGAGGACCCGGTCATGCGCACGCGCCGAAAGCCCCAGCCGCGCGATAGCGGTTTCGAGAAGCCGCTCGCCGGCCGCATCGAGGGTGCCGTGCTGGTGCACGTGCCGCGTGCTCATTTGCGCGTTGCAGTAGAGGCCCGTTCCTTTAAAGCGTTCCAGTTGCGTCTCGCGCGCGCGGATAACCCGCTCGCGGATCCGGGCGGACTTCTCCGCCTCTCCACCGCGCAGTTCCCCATACTTCACCGCCGGCACTTCGACGTGGATGTCGATTCGATCGACCAGCGGCCCGGAAATCTTGGCCACGTAGCGGGCGATGATGGCGGGAGTGCAGCGGCACTCCCTGGTCGCATCGTTATAGAATCCACAAGGACACGGATTCATTGCTGCCGCCATCATGAAGGATGCTGGGAAGCTGAGCGTGACACCCGCGCGGGCGATCGTGACCTGGCCATCTTCCAAGGGCTGGCGCAGAACTTCCAGGACGTTGCGGGGGAATTCCGGCAACTCGTCCAGAAAGAGCAGCCCGTTGTGGGCCAGACTGACTTCGCCTGGTCGTGGGATGCCCGATCCACCCCCCACCAAGCCGGCATCCGAGATGGTGTGATGCGGGGCGCGAAACGGCCGCATCCTAAGCAGTCCAGTGCCCGAGGGCAGCAGGCCCGCCACACTGTGAATCTTGGTGGTCTGGAGCGCTTCCTCGAAGCTCAAGGGCGGCAGGATGCCCGGCAGGCGCTTGGCGAGCATCGTCTTGCCAGATCCCGGCGGCCCGATCATCAGGATGTTGTGTCCGCCGGCGGCGGCCACTTCCAAAGAACGCCTCGCCGCCTGCTGCCCCCGTACATCTCCCAGGTCCGGCGCGCCGTCAGCGATACCCGGAGGGGGGTCTACGCACGGGGCCAGAACCGGCTCCTCTGGGACGAGACCACTCAGCAGGTCGAGTAGTTGTGGCAGCGAGCGAGCCGCAAAAACCCGCACCCCGTCCACGACGGCCGCTTCCGGGGCGTTGGCCTCCGGGATCACGAGCTTGCGGATTCCCGCTTCGCGCGCCTTGATCGCGATCGGCAAAATGCCATGAATCGGGCGCACGGAGCCGTCCAGAGAAAGTTCGCCAGCGAAAAGGTATTCTTGCAAGACGGACTGAGGCACCATCCCCAACGTGCCCAGGAGCCCCATGGCGATCGGAAGATCGAAAGAAGAGCCCTCCTTCTTGCGGTCGGCGGGCGCCAGGTTGACGGTGACGCTCTTCGTCAAATAGTAGCTGCAGTTCCGGAGAGCGCTGCGCACGCGATGGTGACTCTCCCGTATAGCGACGTCGGGCAAGCCCACCACAGTAAAGTCCTTGGCGCTTCCCGAAGACAGGTCCACCTCCACGTCTACCAGGTAGGCGTCGATTCCGAACAGGGCGGCAGTGCGGACTCTCATCAGCATGACTCAACCTTCTCTCTGGTAATTTGCGAGGCAGGCCTGAGAGTCCAAACGCTCTTGCGGAGCCGTAAAGAGTCAGGTGCGGAGGGGGTCAGACGACCTTGGATCCTTTATAGCACAAGAAGGCAAGCCCGGTGGGTCCGGTGGTTTCCGTTCAGAGGCGCGTTTACGGGCAGAGGCTGGGCACTAACAGACAGTCTGCGGAGAACGTTGCAGGCGGAACGTTGGCTTCCCGCCTAATCGGGGCACGCGCGCGATCACCGAGAATACTGGAGGAGAGTCCTTCCAGTTTAGGAGAGCAAGCGTCTCAGGCTGGAGCTTCACCGGGCGGAGTACAGCCCAGAAGAGGCTGGCCTCGGCGGTTCGCTTTCGTCCACCACGTTTTCCAGGTGCTAAGAACGGTGCTCATAGTCCTCGGGCAGCAAATTTAAATCTTGAGGTCTGCAAGGAGGACTCTGAGGGGCTCCGGACGCAAGTCACGCGGTGCGAGAGCCGTCTCTCACTTCCGCTTTTTCGCCCTCGCGGCCGCTGGCGCCTTGCTCGCCTTTGCCTTTGTCGCCTCTGCCTTCGTCACCGCGGGCTTCGTGGTCACCGGAATGGGCCGCACCATGTCGGGCGCCAAGAATTCCCGGTAGGCCATCTGTCCGGGTAGGGCGACGAAGGTTTCACTGTCCAGGTACGGCGCCTGGGCCTTCGGTTGGGTCAGTTGGATCTGGAAAGTTATCGCCGCGGGCGGCGCCACAGCCCCCATCCTGGTTGATTCGTCCGCGCCCACTGCCTGATTCAGTCCGGTGGCCTGCCGCAGCGGTACGAGCAACTCAAACCGGCCCAAGTCCCCGGTGGTGGTGCGGGAGAGAACAGTGAGCTTGGGGTCGACGGCCGCTACCGCAACCCTTGCGAGACCTTGGCCGGTGCTATCGAAGACCCGGCCGTATACGAAAAAGCGGCCGTCCGCGGTCTGGGGCGTGACGGTCTGCTGCCGGACGATCTCGGCGTCGAGAGTGGCTAGCTCCAGATCCAGTTGATCCAGTCGGGCGGCGGCGTCCTGAGCCCGCCGCGACTTGGGGCCGTACTTGTCCTCGAGGCGTTTCTGCTCCGCCTCGGCGGCGAGGCGTTCCGCCGCGCGGAACTCCCGCAGCCCGCTCACTACCGCCAGACGCAGCGCATCCGCAAAGGCGCCGGCGCCGGCAAAGGCATCCACGAAGGGGTCGAAATTCGCATTGATCGCCATATTCTTCTCCTAGGCGTCTAAGCCCGTACTCTGCAGCTTGGCCTTCAAGGCGGCGGTAAAGTCCGCGCACAGGGTGGGCAGGAACACGCTGATGAGCGAACGGTTGGAAACGCGCGCCGAGAGGGCCGGAAAGCCTACGGCCGCAAAGCAACGGGTACCTTGATTGTCGGACGTATTGTTGAACGCACCCCACGTGAAACCCGACAACCCCGGAGCCGTAATCTTTTCCTCGAAGCGGTTGCCGGTCATCCGCAGCGACCATCCCAGCGCCTGCGTATTGACGAGCGCGTTGGCCACCACCAGGCGGCACTCCGATTGATTGCCGTCGATCATCACATCGTCCGCCGTGACGATGAAGATCGAGCTGCCCAAATCAACGTCGCCGGGGCCTTGCGGAGCGAGCAAAACCTGGTTGTCGTTGAACAGCGTTTTGCCGCCGAGCAGGGTGAACAGCATCTGGATCGCGCCGATCTTGGCCTGGTTCTTTCCCAGGTTCGCGAGCCCCACCAGCAGTCCCGCGATCTCGTAGGTCACGCCCAGGTTCAGAATCCCCACCGTGGCTCCGATCGGATTCGTCCGCTCCACGCCGAGCGAGGTCAGCTCGTTCGCCTCCACTGCCACCGTCCCCCAGGCGCCCATCGACAAGGCACGGCCGAGCGGAGCGATGACAATGTTGCCGGCCACCCGCGCGGCCGGATAGCCTTCCCGCGGGAAGCTGAGCTTGGGGAACGCCGCGGCCGGCGCCACCGGCGCCGCCGCAAACTGCACCACGATGCCGCCTCGCGGCCCCGCGGTCGCTTGCTGCTGGGTAACGGCCAGAGGACCGTTATCCACAATCATGTTGCTCTCGCAATGGAAGCCGCGGGCGCTGGTCACGAAGACGCCGCAGGCCGGATCGACAAAGTTCTTGCCGTTGCTCTCGATCCAGTTGCCGCGCAGCGTGAACTCCTCCACGGCGTGCAGCGAGACCCCGCCGAAACCGACCTGCGGCCCCTTGCCGAAGGGCGTCGGCCCGAGCTCCACGCGCAGGCATTTCCGGATGATATTGCGCGAGACCTCCAGTCCCCGTACGATGATCGGTCCGATCCCGTTCTTGAAATAACGCAGCGTCGAGATGCCGTTCAACCCCATGCTGAGGATGTCGTTGTCGAGGATGCGGATCTCGCTCAGGTCGCCGTCGGAAGCCGGCGTCAAAGTGTTGCCTCCGGGGTCTATGGGGTCCTGCGGATCCGGATCGACCTGGAGACAGCCGTTGGCGTCGATGAAGAAATTGAAGAAGGGGAAGAACTCGATAATACCCAGAGGAGCGGGGTCCACGATCTGAAAGGAAAATGTGACGCTGCCCAGGGTGATGCCGTTGCCGTTGCCGCCCACGATCTGGTTGCGGCGGATTTCGACCCGTTCCGAGCCCCCTCCGATGTGGACGCCTCCCGCCGCCATCGCCGGACGCCGGCCCAGAGCCGCGATGTGATTTTCTTCGATCACCACGTCGTCCGCGCGGATGAATACCAGGGGCGCCTTTCCCAGAAACGTCGGGCCCAGTCCCCCCGGAAGCTCCAGCGCTACCAGCCAGGTCCGACAGATCTGAATGAACTGCCCCCCGCGGCACTCGATGGCTCCCACATCCCGCGCGGTAACCTTCAGATGATGCAGGTGTATGGAGGAGAGCCCCGCATTGTTCGCCTCGGCCGCCTTAGTGCTCGCCAGTTGAATGCCCAAAACCTGCGGGGCTTCAATGGCCAGATCCCGCACGGTGATGCCCTGCGAATCGCGAATTGTCAGCACCGGCAGTTTGCCGTCGCTGCCGTCCTGCCAAACCGTGCGCCGGCCGCAGCCGTGCAATTCGATATCGTGCCGGTTCACGATCTCCGCATTCTGCTTGTAGACCCCGGGGAGCAGACAGACGCAGCCTCCCGCGGCGGGCAGCGCGTTGATGGCGTCCTGGATCTTGGAAAACGCTCCAAAGCTCTGATTGCCGTCCCCCACTGTGTAGGTGCAGCAACCCCGGAGGCGCGTGAGAGGCAGAAATGTCTCGCGGCAATCCCGGACGACTGTACCCTGAGAAGCCGGCCCCCCCGCCGACCACTGGATGATCGCCAGTGGCGCGTAAAAGCGGCGAATCCCGTGGGGGCCCCGACCGGATTCGAACACCCACGGGACGACCACGTTGGGGGATTCCGGCCGGGCCGCGATGATCCAAAAATCTCCCGGACGCCGGTCGGTCCCGGTGAAGGTGACGAGCAGCCCGGTGTCCTTCAGGGTCACCGGCGTTCCGGTCACGAACGGAATCGATACTGCGGAAGTCACGTCTCCGCCGCGGTTCCACACCCGCAAATAGAAAAATTCGGGCTGCAACGCCGCGGCATCGCTGCGGGTCAGCCATTGTTCGCCGAAACCGGCCGGCAGATCGGCGGCGAGATAGAATTGCTTCGAGTCGGGATCGTAGGAAACGTCGACCCGCGCCAGAAAGCCGACCGTACCGGACGTCTTCTGGCCGTTAGGCAGCACGGAGGACCACGGCAGGATCTCAACCACCTGGCCCGCCACCGGCCAGTGGGCTTGATCCTTCGGGTCGGTGAGCATGGTGACCTGGCGTTTCTGTCCGACGTTGTTGGGACCGACGGTCACCCGGTAGAGTGGCGCGGCGTTGTCGAAGCCCCAGGTGAAGTGGGTTCCATCCACGAGTTGGACGCGGATCGCCTGGTTCTCCGCGCCGAGATAGCCGCCGGCCACGGGCGGCGTGCAAAGGTCGTTCTTGTTCCCGCCCGGATCGAAGCCGACCGTGAGCTGCGTGTCGATGGAGAGCTCGTCTTGATCATTGAGCTTACCCAACCCTGCCGCGCTCCACTGAGCTATGAGGTTGGCCCAGCCCTGGCCGCAATCGCCGGTGGCGGCCCCGGGCGCCACGCGCACGCGGCGCACCTGCCGCAGGCGCTGGCTGGTGTCCGGCCCTCCCAAGGCCACCTCGAAGAGCTCGTTATCCTCCACCGCTGACACCGGCTGCTGCCAGGTCTCC
>JBGOUV010000360.1:0-7319 GCA_041477815.1 Terriglobia bacterium
CACGCTCACCGGCGTCCAGGCAGGCTCGCACTTGTTCAGAACTCAGGGCAACCAGCGAGGCTGGATGTTGAAGTCAGTCACGATGAGCGGCCGAGAGACTATCGATACGCCCCTCGAATTGCGAAGCGGTCAGAAGCTGGCCCATGGAGAAGTGCCACAAGTCCTGGCCCGTCTTCGCGTCGAGCGCCACCAGGTGCCCGTCGTCGTCGCCGGCGAACACCAAGCCGCCGGCGGTCGAGACCGTGCCGGTCCACGCGTCGGCCGGGCCGGGCATCGGGTACTCCCAGCGGATGTCGCCGGTCTGCGGATCGAGGGCCCGCAGAAAGAACTTGCCCGGGTCGTGGGGCAAGGAGTCCCCTCCGCCGCCGGCGAATCCCTTCATCGGCTCCGGCGTGCGGGCCGAGCTGCGGTATTCGTCGCATTGTTCCAGGGTAGAAACATAAAACAGGCCGGTCGCCGGGTTGTAGGACGGCGACATCCAGTTCGAGGCGCCCCGCACCGACGGACATACCACCTTGCCCACCGCCGTGGGCTCCATCCCGGGAATCTCCAGGGGCCGCCCCTTATCGTCCAGGCCTTTCGCCCAGGTCAGCTTCTTTACGAACGGCTTGCCCCATAGGAACTGCCCGTTGGTGCGGTCCAGGACATAGAAGAACCCGTTGCGGTTCGCCTGGAGGAGCAATTTCCGCTTCTGGCCGCGCCAGACCGTATCCACCAGGACCGGGAATTCCTGCGCGTCCCAGTCCCAGACGTCGTGCGGGGTGAACTGAAAATACCACTTCCTCTTGCCGGTGTCGGGATCCAGGGCCACCACCGAGTCCGCATACAGGTTGTCCCCCTTGCGATCGCCGCCGTAGAAGTCCGGCCAGGGATTGCCGGTGGTCCAGTAGAGCGTGTTTAGCTCCGGATCGTAGGTACCGGTCATCCAGGTACCCCCGCCGCCCCACTCCAGCGGGAAGCCGGCCCACGACTCGGACCCTGGCTCGCCGCGCGCCGGAATCGTCCAGAACCGCCACAACTCCTCGCCGGTGGACGCCGCGTAGGCGGCGACGAAGCCGCGCATTCCGCTGTCGCCGCCGGTCACCCCCACGATCACCTTGTCCTTCACGGCCAGCGGCGCCAGCGTGGCGCTGTAGCCGCTCTTGGGGCTCGCGTACTCCACGTCCCACAGCAGCGCCCCGGTGGTGGCGTGCAGGGCCACCAGGTGTGCGTCGCCGGTGACGAAGTACACGCGGTGGCCCAGCACAGCCACGCCGCGATTCACGTCCCGCCGGTCGGTGCGGGTGTCCTGGTAGCGCCAGATCCGCCGGCCGCTGCGGGCGTCCAGGGCGTGCACCTCATTGCTGTTGGTGACATACATCACGCCGTTGACTACCAGCGGCGTACACTCCAGGTGCCGCGCTCCTTCGATGTGAAACACCCACTTGGCCGCGAGGTTCTGGACGTTGGCCGGGGTAATCTGCTGCAGCTCGCTGTGCCGCCGTCCGCTGAAGTCTCCCGAGTAGCTCAGCCAGTTCTCGGCCGGGGGCTTCACGATGTCCTCGTGCCTCACCTGGGCAGCCAGCCCCACCGCCACCAGCAGTCCCACCCACACCGGTCGGATCATTCCGGCCTCCGTCCCCGCCGCGCCGGGGCTCCGGTGGACTGCCGGCTCAAGAACGCCAGCACCTCCTGCACCTCCTGGGCGGTCAGTTTCTTCCCGTAGTCCTTCGGCATCAAGCTCCCCTCCGGCCACTGGACCTCCCGCCACTCGCGCCGCTCCAACAGATGCAGCCGTCCCTGGCGATCGACCACCTGCAGGGTGTAGTTGCTGGAGTTTCGCGCCACCCCTTCGAGCTTGCCCCCGTCGGCCAGTACCACTCGCACCGTGCGGTAGCCCGGCTCCACCAGCTTGTCCGGCTCCAGCACCGCCTCCCGCAGCTTGGCCGGCGACCGCCGGTTCCCGATATTCGCCAGATCCGGCCCCAGCAGTCCTCCCTGCCCCCTAATCATATGGCATTCCGAGCACCCGGCCTTTCCGAAGAAGAGCGCTTTTCCCGCCGCCGCGTCGCCCGGCACTTCGGTATCGAAAGCGCTGGCGCTGAGGTCCCGCAGGAAGGTCACGATCTGCCAGATCTTTTCGTCCGGCAAGCTGTAAGGCGGCATTTCGGTGCCGGGTACACCCTTGCGAATGGAGTCGAACAGCCGGCGATTGCTCGCTCCCCGGACCAGGCGCCCGTCGGCCAGGTTAGGGCCGCGTCCTCCCTGCCCCGTCGGCCCGTGGCATCCGCCGCACGACGACGCAAACAGCTCCCGCCCCGGTTCGATGGCCGCCCGGCTCTTCTCCAGCGGGTTATCCAGGTCGGGCTCCCGGTCGCCGCGTTGCGGAGCGCCCCACGCCCCCACCACCGCGGCAAGCGCCAAGGTGCATAGCCTCATAGAAGAGTTAGAATAGCAGTCTCAGGCCGTCCATGCCCCGCCTCGCTCTGCTGCTCGTTCCCCTCCGTCTCGCCCTGGCTCAGGCTCTGCCCGACGGGACGCTGGAACTCTATCTCCGTTCCGACGATAAGCCCACTGCCGCCCGCGTATATATCACGGATGCCGATGGCAAGCCCCACCTGGTTCCGGGCGCGGTAACGTATTCCCGCCGGGGCGAAGACCATTCCGTAGTCGACCGGACCGCCGAAGTCCCTTTGCCGGCGGGTAAGTATCAGGTCCGGGCGGAGAAGGGTCCCGAGTTCCGCGCCGTCGAGAAGAGCGTTACCGTCGCTCCCGGCGAACCCGCGCGCCTGGACCTCGACGTCCCCCGCTTCTACAACATGAGCGAGATGGGCTGGTACTCGGGCGACCTGCATATCCATCGCACCCCCGAGGACCTTCCCGTCATCGTACGCGCCGAAGACCTCAACGTCGCCCCCACCATCACCCGTCACCTCGGCGGGTCGCGTCCGCCGGGCCCCTACCCGGCCTCCCCCTTCCTGCCGGTCGATGCCAATCACTTCGTCAGCGTCCACAACCAGGAGGTGGAGCGGCTGGTGCAGGGCCACGGGGCGGTCGTCCTGCTCAATACTTCCGAGCCCGCATCGGCCGAGGGTCTCACCGTACTGCATCCCACGGAGACCGAATTCTGCCGCCGCGCCCGCGCCCTGGGCGGCTTCATCGACGGCGAGAAACCCATCTGGAAGAACATTCCGGTCAACGTCGCCCTGGGCCTCATCGATGCCATTGGTATTGTCAATAATCACTTCCACCCGCGCGCGGTGATGGCCGAGGCCGAGAAGTGGGGCTCGATGGACCGCGACAAGCCCGTCTACCAGACCCCCGCCGGCTTCGCCCAATGGATGATGGACCTCTACTACAGCTTCCTCGACTGCGGCTTCCGGATCCCGGTGTCGGCCGGCTCGGCCTCCGGCGTGATGCCGGTGTGGCCCGGCTACGAGCGCGTCTACGTCCACCTCAGCGGCCCCTTCACCTATCAGCAATGGTTTCAGGATCTGAAGACCGGGCGCAGCGTGGCCACCAACGGCCCGTTGCTGGGCGTATTCCTCGACGGCCAGCCGCCCGGCGGCCAGGTGGATTTTCAGGGCCCCGCCGCCCACGTCCTGATTATCGATGCCCAGTCCCAGGACCGTCTCGACCGCATCGAGATCGTCTTCAATGGCCAGGTGATCCGGTCGTTCGCCGGCGGAGGCAACGCGGCCTTCCGCACGGCGGTGAACCTCACCATCCCCGAGCCCGGCTGGCTGGTCGTGCGGTGCTTCGAGCCGAACGCCCAGACCGTCCGCTACGCCCACAGCTCGCCATTCTATTTCCTGCGCAACGGCAGCCTCCCGGCCAAGCGCGCCACCGCCCAGCGCTGGGCCGACTACGTCCGCAAGCTGGCCGCCTCGGTCAAGACGGCCGACTACCCTTCGGCGGAAGCATACGACGCGGCGCAGGCCACCTTTCGGGAGGCCGAAGCGGTGTATCGGCGGCTGGCGCGGTAACCCTCAGCGGACTTGGGCCAGATCATAGATCGACACTGGCCCTCCCTGATACACGCGCCGGGAGCGGTAGACCTCGGCGGCGGCCTGGCGCGCCTGGGCGCGGAAGTTGGCCGGCACCTCCCCACGGTAGTAGTCCTCGCTGGTGGCAAAGACATAGGTTACACCGCGGGCGCCGGCGAATTGGTCCAGTTGGCTGTGGAGACGGATGAGGGCTTCGCCATCCTCCTGGTAGTAGAGTTTGGTGGGAACCCGGACACTCACGGCGGAGCGGCCGGTGTAGAGGTAGAGGAGCGTGTCGTCGTAGGCCAGGAAGCGGGCCTGGGCCGGGAGTTGCCGCGCGATCCAACGGTACGCCTCGCGCTCGGCCGCTTGCAGCTCGCGGCGCTCCGTGAAGGTCTCGGGGAGGAAGCGGAACAGGGTCAGTCCAAGGTAGAAGAGGGCCACGACGGCGGAGGCCGCCAGCGCCCCGCCCATTACGATGGCCGGCGCCCGGCTGCGGCGACGCCAAGCCGCGCCCAGCATCCCCAGCAGGTGGCTCAGCTCGCACCACAGGCCCGCTGCCAGGAGGGGGAACAGGGGCACGAACGAGCGCGCCTCGGGGGGCCAGGCGCATATCACCACCAGCGGAACAAGACCCAGAGCATATAAGTGGTAGGGTCCCGGGTGGGAGATACGGGCCAGCCGTACGGTGCCGGCAATGGCAGCCAGGGCGAACAGGCGCCAGTAGAAGTCTCCGACCTGCGAGGTGAGGAGTTGGGTGATGGAGGCGAGCACGAAGGCCAAATTCTTGGAGACCAGCATCGGCAGATCGTTCCAGGAGACATTCCCCAACTGGAAGCCAACGTAATTGGTGTAGTAGAGCGTGACCAGGTCTGTGGAAGCCTGCAGGTGAGCCTTGACCCAGAGGCTCCAACCGAGGACGGCGGGGGCCATGGCAGCGAAGAATAGCGCCGCGTGGCGAGGGCGGCGACGCAGCAGGAGCCACAGGGGTCCGGCGGCCAGCAACGGCAGGGCGGCGGCGCGGGTCAGGTAGGCCAGACCGGCCAGGAGTCCGGCCAGCAGGATTAGGCTCGTGGTACGGGCCCGCTGTAGGCAGGTCAGAGCGCCAAACAGGAGAACGCAGAAGAGCAGCTCGCTCATCAGGGTCACGCTGAGCACCACGAGGACAGGACTCAGGGCCAGGGCGGAGGCGAGCCCCCAGCTTGTTTGCGGCCCGAGCCCCAGATCGCGTAGCATCCGGCGGGAGGCGACTACGTAGAGCGGCAGCAGGAGCCAGCTCAGGAGCAGGGCCGGCCGGAGGTTGTCCGGAAAAGACGGCGCCAGCTTCCACACTCCGGCCAGAAGCAACGGGTAGAGCGGGGGATACTTGGTCTGGTAGGGATGGTCCGGCAGGCTCAGGATGCGGTAGCCGGAGCCTTGGGCGATGGATTGGCCGCCGATCCAGTATAGTGTATCGTCGTGATACCATCCTAGGTGGGGAAGGTCGCGGAAGGTCCAGGCCAGCCAGGCGGAGGGAGCCAGACAAACCAGCAGCCAGGCCACCTTACTGCTACTTGCCGGCCAGGACACAGTATTGGGCCCCCAGGGGCAGACATGATAGGTAGGGCTCGGCGAAGCGCAGGAAGGAGAGCAGCCTGGGGAAGTAGAACAAAGACTGGACTGGGGCGGCGGAAAAGCCGGCGCTGTGGAGCAGGCGGGACGCCTCGGTAGGACTGAGAGGCTGGGCGTCGCGGTCGAAGGGGATGCGGCTCATCACCAGACGGGTACCGGGGTTCCAGGGGTTGTTTTCGAACAGGGCGAAGACCCCGCCCAGCCGGAGAGCGTTACGAACCAGGCGCAGAGCGGCGGGTCGGTCGGCCGGATCGATGTGATGGAACACGCCGTTGGTATAGCAGAGATCGAACGGCTCCTGCCGGCCCAGGTCGGCCACGCGGCAGAAGGTGACGCCGGGGGAGCCGTACCGCGTCGTGGCCCAGGCCAGGGCGTTCTCGGCGGTATCCAGGCCGACGATCTCGGCTCCGGGGAAAGCCTCCGTCAGATAGGGGGTGGTGTTGCCGGTGCCGCAGCCGAAGTCCAGAACGCGCCGGGGACGGAAGCCGGGCGGCAGCGAGCGCCGGAGGTGCCGCACGCGGCCGGCGATGAAGAAGTCCTGGTTCTCGCCGGAGAGCTGGATCCCGCGCTGGAGCATCTCCGCGTACTGCTCGCTCAACTCGAACAGTTCAGACATGCGTGCATTTTATCCAGGCCAGGCGGCGCTCGATGAGGCCGAGGACGTAGTCGATGGCCCGCGTCACCACCAGGATGAGGGCCACCGCGTACAGGAAGGTCATGGCCAGGAAGCGGGACCAGTGCTCGTAGGTAGCTCCAGTATGCACCAACTGCAGGAAGCTGGGCAGGACGAGCAGGCCGCCGGCCAGCATCAGGACGCCGGGCGCGGCCCAGAACCAGAGGCTCTCCAGAGCGCGGCGGACGCGGCCCTCCCAGGGCAAGGGAGTGCTGCCCGAGCTGACTGTCAGGTGGCCCATGCGGCTGGTGACATAGCTGGCGGCGAACATCAGGACGGCGCTGGTCCCAGCCAAGTGGCTTACCGCGAAGCGATAGATCATCCACTCGGCCACGGAGCGGTTCACCAGGTAGTAGTGGGCCGGGAAGACCATGAGGGCCACCGCGGCGAGCAGCGCCACCGCACCGAGCAGCGCCAGAGGCCGCGAAGGCCGGTACAAGAAGGAGGCCTCCAGGATGACTCGCAGGAAGCGCCACCCGTCATGCAGAACGCTGAGCTTCGACCTGCCCTGGCGCTCGTGGTAGGGCATGTCGATCTCGGCCACCCGCACCTCGCCGCCGAGCACGGCTTGGGCGCTCATGGCCGGGGTGAAGTGAAGCCCATCGGGCAGGGGGAACAGCTTCTCCAACACGGTGCGGCGCACCACGCGCATGCCGCTGGCCGCATCGCGCACGGGCTCGGAGGAGAGCACCCGCAGCAGATTGGCGAAGAACGTGTTGCCCACGCGCCGGAGCAACGGCATCTTGCTGTCCGGATTCATGCGGCAGCCGAGAGCAACGTCGGCGTGCTGGGTTTCCAGGGTGGTGCACAGGTTGGCAAAGAAGTTAGGGTCGCAGGTGCCATCGGCGTCGAGGAAACCGAGCACCTCAGCGTCCGACTGACGCCACGCCTCTTTGATCGCCGCCCCATAGCCCCGGTTCTCGGTGAACGCGATCAGGTTGACCAGGTTCCGGTATTGGCCAGCCAGTTCCACCGTGCGGTCGGTCGAGCCGTCGCTGACCACAGTAACGTCGACTTCGGTAATAGGCGAGTTGCGGATGATGTTGTCGCGAGCGTCCAGCGACCGGGCG
>JBGOUV010000457.1:0-4882 GCA_041477815.1 Terriglobia bacterium
GGCCAAACCGATCAGCGGGACATTCCAGCCGTATTGCCCCACCAGGCCACCGTAAGCGGCGGCGGCGATGGTGGAGCCCATCTGTCCGGCCATGTTCATCGAGCCACTGACCGTGCCGGCGTAGCGCTTACCGATGTCCAGACAGACGGCCCAGCAGTTGGGAAGCATGAAGTCGGAGGCGGCGAAGCTGAGGGCGAGGGCCAGCAGGGAGAGAGTCTGGTTCTGGAGGACGAGCGAGACGAGCATGAAGATGCCGGCCGCGCCCATGGCCACGAGGCCCACCAGGCGGCGTCCCCACTTGAGGCCGATGGCTTTCACCATGCGGTCGGAGGTCCAGCCGCCGGCCAGGTTAGCGAAGGCGCCCATCAGGTAGGGGACCGCGGCGTAGGCGGCGAAGGCCTCGATGCCCTTGGCCTTCACCAGGTAGGTCGGCATCCAGGAGAAGAACCAGTAGGCAGCGTAACAGTAGGTGTGATACATCAAGAGGACGGCCCAGAAGTTGCCGCTGGATAGCGCGCGCCGGAAGCCGAGGTTGGCGTGGGCGGTGGGGCCGGGGTCGCCGATCTCGGCCAGCTCGGCGGCGCTCACGCCGGACTTATCGCGGGGATAGTCGCGGAACCAGAAGTACCAGGCGGCCGCCCAGACGAAGCCCATGACGCCGAAGATAAAGAAGACGGGGCGCCAGCCGAGGACCCTTTGCAGAGGGATGACGGTGAGAGGGGCGATGGCGGCGCCGAGGCGGCTGGCGGTCCAGACTATGCCCTGCGCCTTGGCCCGCTCGGCGAAGGGGAACCAGCGGGAGATGGCGGCGGCGCAGTTGGGATAGGCCCCGGCCTCACCCGCGCCGAACAGGAAGCGGCAGACCAGCAGCACCGTGTAACTGCGGACGGCGCCGGTGAGGGCGGTAAAGATGGACCACCAGGCTACCACGCGGGTGAGGATCAGGCGGGGACCGAAGCGGTCGCCCATCCAGCCGCCGGGGATCTCGAACAGGCCGTAGGCGAACACGAAGGCGCTGAACACGACGCCCATCTGGGCGTTGCTGAGACCTAACTCCTCGGAGATGCGGGGGGCCGCCGCCGAGATGGCGATGCGGTCCAGGTAGGTGATGATGGAGACCAGGAAGAGCATCCCCAGGACGCGGTGGCGGCTTTTGAGGAGCATGGGCGGCTAGTGGCCATCCGTGTACATCTTGTAGAGGCCGGCGATGCCGGCCTCCTTGCTGTCGCCGGGGTGGATGACCACGCGGTAGCGGAAGCGCAGGGAGCCTCCGGGCTCTACGGTGACGCTGCCGTTGCGGGTTTTGTCGTTATAGTAGTCATGCTCGCCGAAGATGTTGGCGGCGAACAGGCCGTAGGCGCGGGAGTGCCAGTAGGTGGGGTGCTTGGGGTTGGAGGGGTGGTCGAAAATGGCGATGCCGAGCTTCTCGCCCTGCAGGGTTCCGGCGTAGTCCACCCAGGGGGAGCGCTTGCCCCAGATCTGTTTCTCGCCCTGGCGGCCATCGGCGGCGGTCATCAGGCCGGTGCCGGGGAATTTTTTCTCGGTGGCCTCGTTGAGCGTGGCGTTCAGGCGCATGGCGAAAGTCCCTTCCTTGGTGTCGCCGAAGACCACCTTCTCGCCGCCGGCCTGGAAGGTGACGTCGAAGTCCAGGAGGCGCATCGTGGGGTTGGCGTGGACCACCATGGTGCGGGTTTCGGTGAGCAGGGTCTTGCCGTCCGGGGTCTTCCAGTCGAAGACAAACTTCATGGAGCCCGACTGCTTGCCGCTCTTGACCTCGACTACCTTGTTCAGCAGGACGCGGCCTTTCGCCGGACCCTGGCTGGGCTCGCTGGCCCAGAAGTCGATGCCGTTGACGTCGCCGTGGGTGAACCAGAGGCCCCGCTGGTGGGGATGGTCGTGGGGCTCACCGGCAATATCCAGCATGGGATAGCCGCGGGTGACGGATTTGCCGGAGGCCGAGCGCAGGGGGTGGAAGTAGGGTTTGGGGGCGTCCGGGCCGAAGAAGAAAGTGGTAAAGGGCTTGTTGTCGACGGTGATGTCGATGTGGCCGTCCTTGCGGGTGAGGGTGACCTGGGCGGGCAGCCCCACCGCAGCCAGCAGGAGAACGAGCGGGAGATTTCTCATGCCTGAGAGTGTTGCACAATTCGGCCCGTTCTGCACCGCCGCAGCCAGGTAGGGCGGGTTCTACGCGAGAGGCAGGGCGTGAGATACTAGGGGTATGCGGAGAGTTGGTCTGGTCATGGCGGCGCTGGTCCTGGTTGGGACCGCGCCGGCCCAGGATTTGAAGGCTTTCGAGAAAACCGTTACCGAGTTTGATCTGCCCAACGGGTTGCACTTCATCGTGGTCGAGCGGCACGACGCTCCGGTGGTGTCGTTCCACACGTACGTGGACGTGGGAGCGGTCGACGATCCCAAGGGGGCCACCGGCCTGGCTCACATGTTCGAGCATATGGCGTTCAAGGGGACGGCGAAGATCGGGTCCAAGAACTGGGCCGACGAGAAGAACGCTCTGGACGCGGTGGAGAAGGCATTCGCCGCGCTGCGGCAGGAGCGGAACAAGGGCCCCCAGGCCGACAAGGAGAAGGTAGCCGCCTTGGACAAGGCCTTCCAGGCCGCCGTGGAAAAGGCCAGCGAGCTGATCGAGACCGACGAGTACACCCGGGTGATCGAGCAGTCGGGCGGCGTCGGATTGAACGCGGCCACCTATCCGGACAAGACCGTCTATTTCTACAGCCTGCCCTCGAATCGGGCGGAGCTGTGGTTCTACCTGGAGTCGGAACGGTTCCTGCGGCCGGTGTACCGCCAGTTTTACAAGGAGCGCGACGTGGTGCGGGAAGAGCGGCGCATGCGGACAGAGTCGAATCCGGTGGGGAAGCTGGTGGAGACGTTCCTGACCGCCGCGTTCAACGCGCATCCTTACGGGCAGCCCCCCGTCGGCTGGCCCACCGACGTCGAGAACTTCAGCGTCTCCGATGCGGAGGTGTTCTACCAGAGATACTACGTGCCCGGGAAGATGACCATCAGCATCGTGGGCGACCTGGGGGCGAAGCAGGCTCGGCAACTGGCCGAGACCTACTTCGGAAGGTTGCCGAAAAGGCCGCTGCCGCCGCCGGTCCTGACCGCGGAGCCGCCGCAAGAGGGCGAGCGGCGGCTGGAGATCGAGTCGCAGGCCCAGCCGCTGGTGATAGTGGGATACCGGAAGCCGTCGCACCACGATCCGGACCGCGCCGTTTTCGACGTGATCCAGAGCGTGCTCAGCGGCGGCCGCACCGGGTGGTTCTACAAGGAGATCGTGCGCGACAAGCAACTGGCGCTCGACTCCGGGGGCTTTCCGGATTTTCCGGGGTCGAAGTATCCGGGGCTGTTTGTCTTCTACGCTTTCCCGAACTCCGGCAAAACGGTGGCGGAGAACGAGGCGGCCATGTACGGGCTGATCGAGAAGATCAAGACCGACAAAGTGGACGACGAGACCCTCAACATGGTGAAGACCAAGATGCGGGCCTCGGTGATCCTGAAGCTGGATTCGAACTCGGGGCTGGCCGAGCAGCTTGCCGCCTACCACGTGGCGTTCGGGGACTGGCGGCAGTTGTTCCACGAGCTGGACGAGCTGAACAAGGTCACGGCGGACGACGTGCAGCGGGTGGCCAAGAAGTACTTCACGAAGAAGAACCGGACGGTAGCGTACCTGGTCCAGACGCCTGGCAACGAGCCGCAACCGTAAGGGAGCGCTGGCGCTGAACCAACCGCTCCCTTACGGTCGCGGCTCGGTGTCGGTGCATGGCGCGGGTGCTGGAGGAGTCAGGATGAGACGATCGACTTTTTGCTGGTGTCTGACGGTGGCGGCGATGCCTCTGCTGGGCGCGCCGCCGCAGGCGGCGAGGAAGGCTGCGCCGGTCGCTTCCTATCAGGAGCTGGAGAAGCGTTATCCGCCGCTGAAGGAAGTCAAGATACCGGACGTGGTCACCCACACCCTGCCTAACGGGATGCGGCTGTACATGGTCGAGGACCATACCTGGCCGATCATCAGCGGACGCGCGCTGGTGCGGACCGGCAACCTGTTCGATCCCGCGGACAAGATCGGGCTGGGCGACTTCACCGGCACGGTGATGCGGACCGGCGGCACCACCTCGAAACCCGGCGATCAGATCGACCAGGAGCTGGAGCGGATCGCGGCGTCGGTCGAGACCGGCGTCGGCGAAACGGAGGCCGAGGCGCGCTTCTTCACCCTGAAGGAAAACCTGGACCAGGTGCTGGCCATCTACGCCGACGTGGTGATGCACCCGGCCTTCCGGCAGGACAAGATCGACCTGGCCAAGAACCAGACCCGCAGCATGATCGCGCGGCGGAACGACGATCCCTCCGGCATCGTCCAGCGGGAGTTCGACAATCTGGTCTACGGGAAGGACAATCCCTACGGATGGCAGCAGGAGTACGAGCACGTGGACCGCATCCAGAAGAGCGACTTGGAGCAGTTCTACAAACGCTATTTCTTCCCCGGCAACGTGATGCTGGCCATCTACGGCGACTTCTCGGCGGACGAGATGAAGAAGAAGGTCGAGGCGGCGTTCCAGGATTGGAACAACCTGCAGCCGCCCGTGCCGCCCTTCCCGCCGGTGAAGCGGCAAAGCAAGGCCGGCGTCTACCTGGTAACCAAGGACGACGTAAACCAAGCCAACGTCCGGATGGGCCACTTGGGCGGCTTGCTCAAGGACGAAGATTATCCGGCCCTGGAGGTGATGGCCGACATCCTGGGTGGCGGCGGGTTCCGCAGCCGGCTGGTGGCGCGGGTCCGGACCAAGCTGGGGTACGCCTACGCGGTAGGGGCGTCCTGGGGGGCCAACTATGGGCATCCCGGGGTGTTCTTCGCCGGCGCCGGCACCAA
>JBGOUV010000282.1:0-9113 GCA_041477815.1 Terriglobia bacterium
CCGCAGCCGCTCGGCCAGCAGCGCCCCCGCGTCCGGCGCGCCCGGCCCATAGTCCGGCTGCACCCACTCCAGTTCCACGCCCTCCGGAAACCGCACTTCCAGGGTCCCACGGCCAAACGGCAAGCTGCGCGTCATGCCTACATTCTAGTGTGGAAACCACCGCTCCATCATCTGCCACCGCTTCCGCAACCACTCTTCCGGAAGGTGCTCCGGTCCTTCTCTCACCGTCACCTCATGCCACCGGCTGTGGACGTACTCTGCCACCGTCGACGCAAACGAAGCCCCCGCGTACCGCAACAACCTCCGGCGGCTGGCGGCCGACACCTGCCCCCCCAACAACGCCCGCTTCTCCCCCAGCGCGTCCTCATCGATCTCCCCCTCCACCCCGGCCTCGATCTCCTCTCCGATCACCCGCAACCACTCTTCGCGCTCCGCCGGCGTGGTGACCTCCCACAGCGCCTGCCCCACGCACAGCAGTACCTCCAGCGCTGCGTCATGCTCTTCCACGCTCCCCGTGGCCACCGTGACCTCCAGGCCCTCCTCGGTTCGCCTCCACTGGGACCCAAACCCCGGCTCCGCCTCCAAACGAACCTGCACGGGTCCGACCCGCTTCGCGATGGTCTCGGGCAAGGCCCCTACCGCCTCCTCGATCATGCCAAACTCTGTCATAATCGCCCTCGCATGTCCTCCGACCAGCCCGTCTTCTCCCAGCGGTCCCTGGTCCTCCTGGTAGCCCTCCTCCTGGCCTCCACCACCATCAACTATATCGACCGGCAGGTGCTTTCTGTCCTCGCCCCGGTTCTACGGGACGAGTTCCATCTCTCCAACTCCCAGTACGCCGCCATTCTCAACGCTTTCCTGATTACGTATGCCTTCTCCTACGCCGCCGCCGGCTGGGTGATGGACCGTCTGGGCGTCGGACGCGGCCTCACCCTCTGCCTCTCCTGGTGGTCCGCCGCCGGCATGCTCACCGCGCTCGCCCGCGGACCCCTCAGCCTCGGCTTCTACCGCGCCCTGCTCGCCGTCGGCGAAGGCGGCGGCTGGCCCAGCTTCGCCAAAGCCGTGGCGCTCTGGGTCCCGCCCAACGCCCGCACCCTGGCCATCGGCGTCTGCAACTCCGGCTCCTCGCTCGGCGCCCTCCTCGCCCCTCCCCTGGTCGTGTTCGTGACCCAGAGCTACAGCTGGCGCGCCGCCTTCCTCGTCACCGGCGGACTAGGCTTCCTCTGGGTCCTCGCCTTCCAGCTCTTCCGCGCCGCTCACCCCCGCATGCGGGAAACCGACCGCGGCCAGTCCGACGCCAGCGTCCCCCGCGTCCCGTGGCGCTCCCTGATCGCCTACCGCCAGACCTGGGCCGTCTTCTTCTGCCGCTTCTTCGCCGACCCCCTCTGGTATTTCTACGTCTTCTGGATTCCCGAATTCCTGGTCCGCGAGCGCGGCCTCGACCTCGCCGGCATCGGCGCCGTAGCCTGGATCCCCTTCGTCTGTTCCGACATCGCCAACTTCGCCGGCGGCTATCTCACCCTCCGCCTCCAACGCGCCGGCTGGAGTCCCAACCGCACCCGCAAAACCTTAATGGTTGTCGCGACCCTGATATCCCCCATCGGCATCGTCGCCGTCTTCATGAAATCCGTCCCCTGGACCCTAACCTTCATCTGCATCGCCATCTTCTTCTGGATCTTCTGGTCCGTAACGGTCCACACCCTCCCCGGCGACTACTTCCCGCCCCACGCCGTCGCTTCCGTCTATGGATTCGCCGGAACCGGCTCGACGGTCGGTTCCGTCATCAGCACCTGGGCCGTAGGTCGTACGCTGGATCTAACCCACTCCTACGTCCCAGTCTTCCTAGGCATCGGCCTGCTCATGCCTGTCGCCCTGGCGGTCGGCTTCGCCCTGATGGGCCGGGTCGAACCCGTCAGCCTCCCCGAAAACACCTGACAACCAGCTTCCGGTGGGTGATTTTCAACCGAGTGCTCATGGGCCTGCGGCCCACCAAAGGTGATGAAGAAGCGGCCGGTATGGCCGGGTATTTTCGCCGGTTCTTCGCCGCGTCTTCAACGGAGCGATTACCCAAGACCCAACACCCGGGACCCGACTTTACCCTCGTGGCGGCAGGTCATACAGCACCGCCGACTCGCCCTTCTTGGCCACTTCCTCGTCGAAGAACTTCACGATCTGGTCCCGGCGCTTCAGAATCCCGTCGACCTCCATCCCCGTCAGGTACTTGCCGACCCGCTGCTGGATCGCCTTCTTGTCCAGCGTCCGGAGCTTGGCCAGCAGATTCTTGTCGCACTGTACGAGGTTCTTGGGATTCTCCAGCTTGTTCATCAGCCGGAAGGCCCGGGTGTGGTCGATCATCCAGATGTTCCAGTCCTTGTCGATCACCAGGTTTCCCAGGTTCCGATCGGTATTGTAGATGAGCTGGTCGAACACCCGCACCGCGTACATCTGCTTGTTCCACCGGTCCAGATCCGGCGGCTGCTGGCTCTTTTTCGTCCGCTCCAGCTCGGTCATCATGGTGCCGTCCACCCACCACGTGACCGCCGCCGACGTGCCGCCGACCTTCCGCTCCACTGAGGGCGGGATCATGTTTTCGAGCCCCACGAGTTTCCCGAGCTCATACGCCGCCATGTTGTACTTGTAACTGTCGCGGAAGTTCAGCTCGGTGCCCCGCTGGGTCTGGTACGACGCCTTGCTGATCTCGATCGTCTGGATATGCGCGTCGTGCTTCATCTTGCCGTCGTCCAGCGTGGCCCGGCGCGAGTTGGTGACTCCCATGGCCAGGTCCTTGGGCGTCCCCATGCTGGCCGACTTCAGGAACTGCTCCTTTTCCTCCAGCGACAACTTCGACGCCGTCGGGGCCTCCGACTGCGCCCACGCCGCCAATGCCATCAATCCGAATGCGAAAGCCGATCTACGAACCATCTTGAAACCTCCTGCTTGTCACTAAGTGTTGCCAGCTCTCCAAATGTTTCACCCAAACTCTACCAGGGCCCCCCGGCAGGGGTCAAGCGCAAGTCTACCACCACTTCTTCCGCCGGAAGTACCACAGCACCGCCACCGTGGTCAGCCCCATCAGCGCCGATACGTACCAGATCGCGCGCGGATCCTTCTCCCCCGGGATCGCGATGTTCATCCCGTAGAACCCCGTGATCACCACCAGCGGGATCGCCACCGTCCCGTAAACCGTCAGGATTTTCATCACTTCGTTGGTCCGGTTGGCCACCGCCGACAGGTACACGTCCAGTGCCCCCGTCAGCAGATCGCGGTAGGTCTCGGTCAGGTCGATGGTCCGCAGCAGGTGGTCGTAAACATCGCGGTAATAGGCGTAGAGCGACTCGGAGGCGTGCTCCTGGTTCCGCAGGAAGTGCGTTACCAGGTCCCGCATGGAGATGGCGTTGCGCCGGAACTCCAGCAACTGCCGGCGCATATGGAAGATCCGCCGCAGGCTCCGCGGCGCCGGCTCCCGCAGCACCTCTTCCTCGATCTTGTCGATCTCCTCCCCCAGCTTGTACAGCGCCGGCAGGTACTCGTCCACGATCACGTCCAGCAGCGTGTACACCAGTCGTCCCACGCTCACCGGACGAGGCGCCGCGCTCAGCCGGGCGGCGGCCTTCTCGGTCACCTCCGTCTTACCCTCCGGCACCGTCACGATCTGGTGCGGCTGCAGGAACAGGTTGAAGTCCTCGAAGTGAAGCTGTTGCCGTTCCGCGCTGAACAGCAGCACCTTGGCGACCAGGAATGTGTACTTGTCGTACTCGGTGAGCTTGGCCATCTGCCGGTGATGCCGGCAGTCCTCCACGTCCAGCTCGTGGAACCCCTGCTGGCGCGCCATTTCGTCCAGGGCCGGAGAATCCGCGTCCGGAATATGCAGCCAGGGCAGATCCCGGATCGTAAGCACCGCTCCGGGATCGGCCATACCCCCTATTTCCCGTTGGTGTTGACTGGCTGCGCCGGCTCGCCCGCGTAGATAGGTTTGAACTGTCCCCCGGCGATCTCCAGCGCCGACGCCCGCCCCTGAAACGCCCGCGGCAGCATCCCCGTATCGATCAGCGTCACCTTGCCGTCAAATCTCGGCGTGATGCGTTTCGAGGCCGGGATGGTGTGTCCCAGCACCATGTACTTGGCCCGGTACTGCTTCAACACCTGATCCAGCTTCGGCCCCAGCTCCGCCTCCGACTCCTGCGCATAGCCCCGATACCACAACGGTCCGGTCGGCGAGGCAAACACCAGGTTCCCCAGCGACAAAAACGTCACCAGGTCGGGATCCACGTTCCCACTCCCGGACTGCTGCACCCGCACCTCCACATTGGCTTCCGCCTGGGCCTCGTCCAGCGTCTGATACCCCCAGATGACCCCTCGCTGGACCAGCTTCGTCCAGGCCTTATCGTACGTTTCCAGGTCTTTCCGTATCTGCTGGTTGATCTCCTGGAGGCTCTTGAACTTCAGCCCCGGCCCCAGCCCCCCGTGCAGGAAGATGGTGTCGTCCACCTGGGTCACCGCGTCCCGCATTCGCAGCCACTTCCCGTACTGACCCTGGGGGCTGAACGCCTGCCGGAACTCGAAGAACCCCAGCGGATGCGCCTCCATCCAGGCCCTTTTGGCATCCTCCCCGGACGGCGCCGGCTGCCTGGTCCGGGAAGACCGCTGCCGCCGGTACTTCACATAGGCATCATATTCCTTGTCCCGGATCCTCCCCGATTCCGGTGTGGCGAAGGCCTGAAATTCCTCCGCCGCCACGTACCGCAGGTCGCCGATCATGATCATGGTCTCGTGGTTGCCCAGCAGGGGCCGCACCTCGCCCCCCTGGGCCTTGGCTTTGTCCACCAGCCCCATGATCAGGTCCAGGGCGTCGCGCGACCGCGGCCCCCGGTCGAGCACGTCCCCGGTCTGCACCAGGACCGTCTTGCCGGCCTTCCAGGCCAGGTCTTTGTCGAGGATTCCCGCCTCCTGCAGGACGCTCACAAACTGCTCGTAGGCCCCGTGAATATCCCCCACCGCCACCACTCGCTCGGCCGCCGGCGCCGCCAGCGACACCAGCAGCGCCAGAACTGCCCGCCGCGTCACCACCGCCCCCTTCACTTCATTTCCTCAACGATGATTTCCATGATCTGCGAGAGCGTGGGATAGTATGCCACTTTTACCTCGCTCCCGGCAGGCAAATCTTCCAGCCCTACGCTCTTTTTCCCCAGCGCCTTCGCCGCCTTTTTCCCAAGTGTAACTTTCTCCCGCCCGGCGGCGGTGGGGAACCCCAGCACCAGGTCCCCCTCCGACCGCGCCAAAGTAACGGTTCGTTTCTGCAAATCCACTGCCTTGACCTTCCCTTTTATCTTCTCGACCTTCAGAACCCCGGTCGGCTTGTCGCCCAGCTCCGGCAAACCACTCGACTCGCTGATCACCCGCCTGGTCCCACGGCCCCCACCGGACGGCGGCGGCGTCTGCGCTGCCCCCCACATTGCTCCTACGAGCCCCCAAACGAGGATGGATTTCCCGGCCATACTCTACCATTGTACTCGCGTTTTCCAAGAGTAGCCCGGCTAAGGAAGGAGGGCGCCACCACCTTGGTTCAGCTAAGGAGAAACCGGGTCACCGCCTCGGCGTACAGTTCCGGGGCCGTTGTCATTCCCTCATGCGCCTGTCCCGGCAGCTCCTCGATATGCGCGTTGGGCAGGGCAGCCGCGAGAGCGTCGGTGACGTAGAGGTCGCGGGGACTCTCGGACCCGATCTGGAGAAGCACCGGCACCCCGAGCCTGCTGAAGCGCTCGGGCTGGAAGTCGTATCTGCTCAGCGCGCGAAGGTCTCCCAGCGAGGCCCGCGCGTCGGCGACGATTGGCGTCCAGGGTTCGGTAGCGCGCAACTCCTCGATCACTTCCACGGGCACGGAAAGTGTATCTCGGAAGAACGTAATCGTGAAGTCTTCCCACGCCCCGGCTGCCGCCAGCTCCTCCAGAGGCGCGAGGGCTTTCGGCGATACCGCATGGGGCCAAACCGGCTCGTAGAGCACCAGCTTCCGGACGCTGTCTGGAGCGAGCGCGGCGGCGGCGAGACTGCAATGGGCGCCGTAGGAGTGGCCGAGTAGAAACACCGGCTCGCCGGCCGCCCGGATCACCGCCCCGACATCCTGGACCTATCTTCCAGGCGGTGACCCTCGGTCGCGTCCGTTTCGCCCCGGCCCCGGCGCGCGATGGCGTAAATCGTGAACCGTTGCTGCAGAATCGGTCTAACGAACTCCCAGTTCGTGTGGTCGTCGCTAAACGCCCCGTGCACCAGGACCAGCGGCGGCCCGCTCCCGTACTTTCCATACGAGACGGTCACCCCACCGGGCGACGTGATGCGCTCCCTCCTCGAACCTCGCATCTAATTATGATATCCCGATTGGCTGATGTCACCGGCAACCTCCAGCTATACTGGCGAGATGATCTTTCGCGCCGCCCTTCTCGCCCTGCTGACGCTCGGCGGGGCCATCGCCCAGAACGGCGCGACGCCGATCGACCACTTGATCGACGAGGCCGGGTCGTCGCCGGCCCTGGACAAGAACCTGCGGGTGCTCTGCGACGAGGTCGGCGGACGGCTGCCCGGAACGCCGGCCATGAAGCGGGCGGTCGACTGGGGGGTGGAGGCGTTCCGGCACGCCGGACTGCAGCGGGTCCATACCGAGAGTTTCACCATTCCCAATTCCTGGACGGAGGGAGCCAGCCGCGCGGAGGTGATTTCGCCCGTGGCCTTCGCCGTACGCGTGGCCGCCGGAGGCTGGTCGGCCGCGACCCCCAACGGGGGGATCGAGGCCGAGGTGCTGGCGGCCGGCAGGGGAGACGAAGGCGAAATCTCGCGCCTGGGGGGAGCGGCGAAGGGAAAGATCCTGCTAATACAGTCAGAGACCCTGCAAAGCTTCCACGATATGGCCGTCGAGCAACGGCGGGCCACCGTGGCCCTCCGGGAAGCCGAGAAGGCGGGCGCGGCGGCGGTCCTGCTGATGTCCACGCGGCCGAAGGGGCTGCTCTACCGCCATACCAACGCCATCGACGGAAAGCTGGACAAGCTGCCCATCGCCGTGGCCTCGCGCGAGGAGGCCCAGCGGATCCTGCGCCTGCTGGAGTCCCGGCACAAGGTGCGCATGAGGCTGGTTCTCCCCAACAAGATCGGCGGGCCGGTGGAGGTCGAGAACGTGGTGGCCGAGATCCCGGGGCGGGAGAAGCCCGACGAGGTGATGATCCTCGGCGCCCACCTGGATTCCTGGGACCTGGGGACCGGCTGCCTGGACAACGGCTGCAATGTGACCATGGTAGTGGAGGCGGCCCGGGCGATCCAAGCCACCCATCCACCGCCGCGCCGGACGGTGCGCTTCATCCTTTTCGGCGCGGAGGAGCAGGGTCTGCTGGGGTCCCGCGCCTACGTGCGCCGGCATCGCGCGGAGATGGATAAGGTGGTGGCGGTGCTGGTCCACGACATCGGTGTGGGGAAGATCTCCGGCTACTCCCTGGGAGGCCGCCGCGAGATCGAGAACGCCGTCGTGGAGAGCCTGAGACCGGTGGCCTCCCGCGGCGTCGTCACCCATACTACCGATGCCTTCTTCGGCACCGACCACTTCGACTTCCTGCTGGAAGGCGTCCCCACCCTGGTAGCCAACCAGGACACCTCGGACTACGTCCCCAACTACCACGCCCAGTCGGACACGTTCGACAAGGTGGACCTGACCGAGCTGCGGAACCAGGCCGGAATCGCAGCGGTGACCGTGTATAACCTGGCCGACCGCCCGGACCGGGTGGCCAAGCGCCTGGACCGGTCGGAGATGGAAAAGCTGCTCCGGGATACCAGGCTGGACGACCAGTTGAAATTCCTGGGCTTATGGGACGAGTGGGTCAGCGGGGCTCGGGGGCGGGCAAACTAACCCCTGCAAATTACCACCAAGACACCAAGACACCAAGAAGGCATTTGGTTCCATTTTGTCGATATAAAGCTGGAAAAAGCTGGATAACCCCGATCCGGTTGACAGCAAGGCGCTGGCCGGTTCACCATACCGCCGTGCCGATGTGCGCGAATACTGGATCGTTTACCGCGTCGAGCCCGACACGCTCAAAGTAGCGCTAATAGGCAAGCGTAATGATTCCGAAGTCTACCGCGACCTGGAGCGCCTCCAATAGGCTCACGGCCCCACCGGAATCGTAACCGCGTTGCTCTGCTTGCCGTTCGCCGTCAGCACCAGCGGAATCGCCGCGCCCGTCCGCGTATTCGGCGGGATCCGGAAATTGATTTGGTTCAACCCCACAAACCCGGGTGCGCCTCCCGCAAACAGGATCTCGGCTGCCGCCCCATCCACCGTCAACACCGGGTTCCCCGCGCGGTTCAGCGCCGCCGGTTCGCCGGTCTGCAAAGCCGGCGACAACGCCCCCAGTCCCGTCAGGAACGAGATGACCACTTCGTTCGGCTTGGCCGGATTCTGCGCCGTCACCGGCGTAACCCCATCCTGGTGCAGCGCCGCCGCCGTGCCCTTGCCGTCGTTCGTCGTCGTGAAGATGCCCGGCATGACCGCATCGACATTGAACGTCCGCGGCGCGCCGGTCTGGCCCGCCACCGTCACGCGGATCGTCGCCGTGCCCGCGCTCAGCTCATAGGGAATCTGGATCCCGAGTTGTCCGGGAGTCGCGTAGAACATCGGCGCCGGTATATTGTTCACCGTCGCGCTCGCGCCGCCCAGCGTCGTCACCAGCCGGCCATTGGCGCCGAAGCTCGACGCCAGCACAAACGTCCCGTCGTTGAGGTTGCTGCCGAAAACGGCGGCAATCGATCCGGGAGCGATGGGCGCGGGATGGGGAGCGAAGCTGCCGTTATTGACCACGCCGCCTTCGAAGACGTCCGGCGGGTTAGGAATCTTTAAGACAAAAATATCCGAGCCGGGGTTGGCTTGGGGCAGAGGAAAGTTGAAGGCCGTGGTGCCGCCGTCTAAGTAGCCAAGGGCTCCGCCCTTGATATCCCGAAAACCCGCCCCGTGAGGGGTGCCCGCGGAAGCGTCCAGGGAGTTAAGCTCCTGGTATCTCACCACACAGGAGTTTCCCATGAACGCGTTCCGCGAGCATCACCAGGATAGTATCCGATTCGGCTACCGGTGTTTCGACCGA
>JBGOUV010000214.1:0-11879 GCA_041477815.1 Terriglobia bacterium
CATCAGTCTCACCATCGCTTCGCTCGAAGCCGACCGGCTGGGCGTGGCCCTTATCCCTCACACCTGCCAGGCGACGAATCTCTCCGCCCGCCACCCCGGCGACCGCCTGAACCTGGAGTGCGACATCCTCGCCAAGCACGTTGAAAAACTCGTGCAGGCCATGAATCTGGCCCCGGCCGGCCTCCAAGTGGACCGGCTGCGCGAGCAGGGCTTCTAGTCCGGACCGCGGCCTGGAAGGGCGTGAGGAGGGGCCTATTTTTGATTTTTGATTCTTGATTTTTGCCTTTTGATTTGGTGTCTAAACGCCCCCACCCCCGCGTACCGCGCCTCTTTCCCCAGCTCCTGCTCGATCCGGAGCAACTGATTATACTTAGCAATACGGTCCGTCCGGCTGGCCGAGCCGGTCTTGATCTGACCGGCGGCGGTGGCTACCGCCAGGTCGGCGATGAAGGCGTCCTCGGTTTCCCCCGACCGGTGCGAGATCACGCAGGTGTAGCGGTTCTTCGCCGCCAGGCGCATCGTGTCGAGCGTCTCGGTCAGGGTGCCGATCTGGTTCACCTTCACCAGGATGGAATTGGCGATCTTCTCTTTGATGCCCCGCTGCAGGCGCTCGACGTTGGTTACAAACAGATCGTCGCCCACCAACTGGATCTTCGATCCGAGCGCCTGGGTTAGCGCGCGCCAGCCGTCCCAGTCGTCCTCGGCCATGCCGTCTTCGATGGAGACAATCGGGTACTGCCGGACCCAGTCCACGTACAGCTTGATCATATCGTCGGCGGTCCGGGCCTTGCGGTCGGACTTCTTGAACACGTATTGCCCGCCCTCGAAAAACCCGCTGGGTGCCACGTCCAGGGCCAGCCCGACGTCCTCGCCGGGCTGGTAGCCGGCCTTCCAGATCGCCAGCAGCAGCAGCTCCAGGGCCTGCTCATTGGACTTCAAATTGGGCGCGAACCCGCCCTCATCGCCCACCGACGTCGAAAACCCGTGCCGCTTCAGGACGTTGTGCAGGTGATGGAAGATCTCCACCCCCATGCGGAGCGCCTCCGAGAAACGGTCGGCGCCGTAAGGGACGATCATGAACTCCTGAAAGTCCACCGAATTGTCGGCGTGGGCGCCGCCGTTGAGAACGTTCATCATAGGGACCGGTAGTACCGGCGCCGTCCGGCCCCCCAGATGCCGGTAGAGAGGCACGCCGTGCGCTGCCGCCACCGCCCGGGCCGCCGCCAGCGAGACCGCCAATATGGCGTTGGCCCCCAACGTGGACTTATTCGGCCCGCCGATCTCCACCATTTTGCGGTCCAAGGCCGCCTGGTCAGACGCCTCCCACCCGCGCAGAGCCTTGTGCAGCTCCCCGTTCACGTGCGCCACCGCCTGGCGCACACCCTTGCCCAGGTAGCGCCGCGCATCCTTGTCGCGCAGCTCCAGCGCCTCGTGCTCTCCGGTCGAGGCCCCGGAGGGCACCGCCGCCCGTCCGCGCGCTCCGCCCTCCAGCACGACGTCGGCTTCCACGGTCGGGTTCCCACGGGAATCCAGAATCTCTCGGCCTATGACTCGCTTGATCTTGGTCACGAATGCGCCCCTACCAAAGCGCCCTGTGGCTGCGGCGCGTGATCCACCACCACGATGCCGCTGTCGGTCACCACAAATCCGTTGCTGCGGTCCTGCTCGGGATCGCATCCGATCTCCGTGTATTCCGGCAGGCTCACACCGCGGTCGATGATGGCCCGCCGGAGGCGGCTGTGCCGTCCCACCGTCACGTGGGGAAACAGGATGGCATGCTCAATCTCACAGTAGCTGTGCACGCGCACCCCCGGCGACAGCACGCTGGCGATTACCCGTCCGCCGCTGACGATGCACCCCTGCGACACGATGGAGTCGATGGCCACCCCCATCCGCCGCCCCTCGTCGGCAAAGACGAACTTGGCCGGCGGATACTGCTCCATGAGAGTCCGGATCGGCCAGGCCGCGTCGTAGAGGTTGAACACCGGCGACACGGCGATCAGGTCCATGTTGGCCTCGAAGAAGGCGTCGATGGTCCCCACGTCGCGCCAGTACTTAACTTCTTTGCGGTTCTCGTCCATGAAGTCGTAGGCCACCACTCGCGCCTCCCGCACCAGCCGGGGCAGGATGTCGTGGCCGAAGTCGTGGGCGGACTCGGGATCTTCGGCGTCGCGCCGCAGCGCCTCCGCCAGCACCTCGGTCGAGAACAGGTACACCCCCATGGAGGCGCTGCACATGGCCGGGTTGAACCGCGACGGAATGGGCGAGTCGTGCTGCGGCTTTTCCTCGAATCCCACGATGCGGTTGTCGGGATCGATTTCGACGATCCCGAAGCGTGACGCCTCCGCCGGCGCCACCTGGATCGTCGCCACCGTCACCTCGGCGCGGGTACGACGGTGCCACTCCATCATGTGGGCGTAGTTCATCTTGTAGACGTGGTCCCCGGCGAGGACCAGCGTATACGGCGCCTGCTCCTCCAGGATACTGGTCAGGTTCTGAAAGGTGGCGTCCGCGGTCCCCAGGTACCAGTTCTCGCTCACCCGTTTCATCGGGTGCAGCGTCTCGATGAACTCGCCCATCTCCGGGGACAGAATATTCCACCCCTGCCGGAGGTGCCGGTTCAGGCTGAGAGCCTTGTACTGGGTGAGGATATAGATTTTTCGCAGGCCGGAGTTGATACAGTTGGAGAGGGTGATGTCGATGATCCGGTAAATGCCCCCGAAGTAGACCGCCGGCTTGGCCCGATCGCGGGTCAGGGGCCACAGGCGCTCGCCCGCGCCTCCCGCCAGAAGAATGGTAACGACGTCCCGCATGGGCTCAAAAATCCTTTATAGCAGATTCCCCACTGGATAATTGGGACCAAGTGCGGTACAATTCTCCTTGGTCCCTACCTAGGGGGGAGGTGTACTCTATTTGGCTGAAGTCAGGCTGCAAGATGGCGAGTCGCTCGAAAACGCGCTTCGCCGGTTCAAGCGGAAGGTGCAGCAGGAAGATATTATTAAGGAAGTAAAGCGTCACTCCTTCTACTTGAAGCCGGGCGAAAAGAAGCGGCTGAAGCAGGCGCTCGCCCGCAAGCGTAACCGCAAAAAGTCCCGCCGCGAAGTAGAGTAGTACCTAACGGCATACGGCCTCTTTGGAAAGCATAGGTGGCGGGGCCATGCCAGACTTTACGGATAGAATTCTGAAGTGTACGGATTGTGGAGCGGAGTTCGTCTTCACGGCGGGGGAACAACACTTCTTCCACGACAAGAACTTTAGGAACGAGCCCAAGCGCTGTAAGGCCTGCAAGGCCAAGAAGGGCCACAGCCGGGGCGGGCCGAAGGCGGAGACCGTGGCCGTATGCTCGCAGTGCGGCAAGAGCACGACGGTTCCCTTCCGGCCTACCCAGGGACGGCCCGTATACTGTCGCGAGTGTTTTCTGGAGCGACGGGGCACGGCCGCCGCCGGGGCCGCCGGAGAATAGGTGGCGTCGGGCAGCTTCTACGTCCAGAACTTGGGATGCCGGGCGAACCAGGCGGATGGCGCGGCCCTGGAGTTGTCGTTGCGCGCCCGGGGTCTGGTCCCAACCGGCTCCCGCGACGCGGCCGACCTGGTGGTGCTCAACACCTGCACCGTGACCGCCACCGCCGACCAGGACGCCCGCCAAGCCATTTCTCGCGTCCACCGCGATAACCCGGCGGCCCGCATCCTGGTCACCGGCTGCTACGCCCAGCGCGCCCCCCAGGACCTGGCCACGCTGCCCGGCGTCACCTGGGTGGTCGGCAATTCTCACAAGCTGCAAATCCCCGACCTGGTGCGGATTGAGCCACCATCCCTGCCTTTCCACGGCCAGATCTGGGTGGGCGACCTCTCGGCCCAGACCCAGTTCCTCTCCGCACCCGTAGAGGACTCCGCCCGCGACCGCACCCGCCCCATCCTCAAGATCCAGGACGGCTGCAACAACCGCTGCTCGTTCTGTATCATCCCCTCCGTCCGAGGGCGCAGCCGCAGCGCCCCGGCCGATGACGTGGCAGCGCAGATTGGCGCCCTGGTCCCCCGCTACCGCGAGGTAGTCCTCAGCGGTATCAACCTGGGCCGCTGGGGCCGCGACCTCCCCGGACGTCCCCGTCTGGCGTGGCTGCTCCGCCGCCTCCTCGCCGAAACCGGCCTCGAGCGCCTCCGCCTCAGCTCCATCGAGCCCCTGGACTGGACCGACGAGCTGCTGGACCTGCTGGCCTCCCAGCCTCGCATCGCCCGCCACGTTCACGCCCCCCTGCAATCCGGCTCCGACCGCATCCTGCGCCGCATGTATCGCCGCTACCGTACGCGCCACTACGCCGCCCGCATCAGGAAGGCGCACCGCCTTTTGCCCCAGGCGGCTTTCGGCGCCGACGTAATGGTCGGCTTCCCCGGCGAGACCGATGCCGATTTCGAGGAAACCCGCCAATTCCTTGCGGATCTCCCCTTCACCTACCTCCACGTCTTCACCTACTCCGCCCGCCCCACTACCGTAGCCGCCGAGCTCCCCGGCCAGGTACCGGCGCCGGTGAAGCGCGAGCGCAGCGGCATCCTTCGCGAGCTGGCCGCGGAGAAGGGCCGCCGCTTCGCCGATTCCCTGATTGGCCGGACCCTTTCCGTGGTGACCCTGCAAGAACAGCATCCCGAGGGCAGAGTCGCGCTCAGCGACAACTACGTGAAGGTAGTCATCGGCGGCGACTACCTGCCTGCCAACCGCCTGGTCCAGGTGCGGGCGACCGGCCACTGTGGGGATCTCCTGGTCGCCACCCCGGTGTGATCCGGCAGGGACATTTCACGCCAAGAAGAAGACGCTAATTACCGTACCGATTCGAGCTCTGCCCGAGTTCATGCGGAACCTGCAACGCGCAACCTGGGAGGAGTTAGCGATCACCCTCCATTATAACCCCCGGACCAAGTACTGCTTCATCCACTGCACCATCGCCCCCAGGTAGTCCGGCGGATTCACCGCCCCGGGGAAGTTCGGCCCGTGCGCCCCTCCCGGCACCCGCAGCAACTTCACCGTCACCCCCGCCGCCCGCAGCGCCGCCTCCATCCCCTCCGAGTGCCGGATCGACACCGTCGTGTCCGCCTCCCCGTGCAGCAGCAGAAACGGCGGATCGTCACTGCTCACGTGGTACACCGGAGATGCCTCCCGATACATACGGTACTCTTCGGACCCTTGCGCCTGCGGGTTGAAGTTCATGCCCAGAAAGTTCACCGCGCCGGCTCCCGACGGAATCCTCACGAAGTCACAGGGCGCCGCCCGAGCCACCACACACTGCACCTTGGCGCTTTCCCGATTCACCGGGTCCGCATCGGCCGGATTCCCCTGGCCGTCCAACACCCCCAGCATCGAAACCAGGTGTCCGCCCGAGGAGCCCCCCACCGCCCCGATCCGGTCCGCCCGTATCCCAAACCGCGCCGCGTTATGCCGCACGAACCGCACCGCCCGCTGCACGTCCTCCACCGCCGCCGGATACCGGAACCGCGGCGCTGCTCGATGATTCACCACGAACACCGTGAAGCCCGCCGCCACCAGGGGCTTCGCGTACATGCCCGCCTGCGACGTGTCTTTGAGCGGGGTAGCGTCGTACGCCAGCGGAGCCGTCCACCCGCTCCCGGCCACCAGCACGATCCCGTAACCGTTCGGGGTCTCCGGCCGGTCGACGTCCAGCAGCAACGCCAGCCCCGAGTACATGCCGTAGATCACGTTGGACTCGACCGCCGCCGCTCCCCACGCGGTCGACACCGCCATCCACAAAACGAAGATACGTCTCATTGATTTGCTCCCTGTCCGGCTCCCGCCCACCATGTTATACCAGGTACGCGGATGTCTTACGACGCCACTCTCAAGGACCTGTTCCAGAACGCCCCACAGCGTCTTCTGGAGTTGCTCACGGGCAGCCGCCCCACCGAGCTCCTCACGGTCGAATACCCCTCGGTCCGCGTGCGCCGTCCGGACCTGGTTGCCCGCTTGGCCGATCAGCGCCTTTATCACCTCGAACTGGAAAGCCGCGCCGACTCCGACATGCCCTGGCGGATGATCGAGTACTACTTCCTGATCGCCCGCCAGTTTCAAGAACCACTTCTACAGCAGGTGCTCTACGTCGGCTCCGGGGCGCCTCCCGCGGTCTCGGGAATTGAGCACCAGAATCTCCAGTTCCGTTACCAGGTCATTGACATCCGCGACCTGGACGCCGGGGCCTTGCTCGGCAGCCCTTCCCTGGAGGACAACATCTTGGCTATCCTGTGCCACATCGAAGACTCCCGGGCGGTGATCCGCCAGATTCTGGAGCGGATCAACAGCCTGCCCGACAACCAGGCTCGCGACGCCGTAGCCAAACTCATGCTATTATCCAGACTGAGAGGTCTGCCCCAACTGATTATCGAGGAGCAAAATCTGATGCCCATCCCAATTGACCCCGATATCCTGGACCTCCCCATCATCCGCGATTTTGTCTTGGCCAGAGAGCGGCGGGTGGAAGCCAGAGGAGAAGCCAGAGGAGAAGCCAGAGGAGAAGCCAGAGGAGAAGCCAGAGGAGAAGCAACTTTACTGCGCTACCAGCTCGAGCGACGCTTCGGTCACCTGCCTGCTGAGGTGCTCTCCCGTCTGGCCTCGGCCGACACCGCGGCACTCGAAGCCTGGGGCCTGCGCCTTCTGGACGCCGCCACTCTCGAGGATGTCTTCCGGCCGGATCCGCAGCCCTGACCTACCACACCCCTAACAGCTTCCACCACGGCAGTCCTACCCCCAGCCACACCGTAATGTGCGCCAGCGACACCACGAACCCGATCTTCCACCAGGCCGGCTGGTCCACGTATCCCGCCCCGAAGTAAATTGGCGCCGGACCGGTCGAATAGTGGGTCATGGCGGCGTTCAGAGTCGAGAAGAATCCCAAGATCAGGGCGGCCAACAGCGCCGGGGCTCCGGCCGCCACCGCCACCGCCAGAAACGGCGCGTACATCGCCGTCACGTGCGCCGTCATGCTGGCGAACCCGTAGTGGGAATAGAAATAGGCCAGTGACAATATCAGAAGTATCCACCACCAGCTCCCGCGCACGCGCCCGCCGACGGCCTGCGCGAACCACGCCGTCATGCCCAGCCGCCCCAGCCAATCGGCCATCCCGATCAGTCCCCCGAACCACATCAGCGCGTCCCAGGCCCCTCGTGTGTGGATCACGTCGTGCCACGTCATCACCTTCATCAGCAGCATGCACGCCAATCCTAGAAAAGCGACGGTCGTCGGATCCAGCGAGTGCCACTGCCCGCTGGCCCAAAGGGCGAGGCAGCCGCCGACCACTCCCGCCAGAGCCTTCTCGGCCCGGCTCATCGGCCCCATCGCTGCGATCTGCCGCCGGGCTTCCTCCACCGCCTCCCGCGAGTCGGCGCGCTCCGGCCGGTGCAGCCGGTACACCAGCCACGTGGTCAGCGCCAGCGACAGCGCACCGGGCAGCGCCGCCGCCGCCGCCCACAATCCCCAGCCAATTTTGACGCCCGCCGTCTTCTCGGCCAACTGCGCCGCCAGCGGGTTGGTGGTGGTGGCGGTCAGAAACATCGCCGACAGAATGATGGTGGCGTGAAACTGGTTGAGCATCAGGAAACCCCCCAGCCGCCGCCCTCCGCATACCTTGGCAATACTCGACACCACCGGGAACAGAATAGCCCCCGCCCGCGCCGTGTTGGCCGGAACCGCCGGGGCAATTACCAGCTCCGAAAGAGTCAGCGCATACCCCAGCCCCAGCGTCCTGCGCCCAAACGCCCGGATGAACCAGAAAGCCACCCGCTTGCCGAGCCCGGTGTCCGACACCGCCTGCGAGAACAGGAAGGCCGATACGATCAGCCACACCGCCGAGTTGCTGAAGCCTCCCAGTACGGCCCCCACCGTCATGGCCCCGCTCACCAGCGCGGCCACCATCCCGAACAACACCACCGCCCCCGCCTCCGCCGCCTGCAGGATCATCCCCAGGATGGTGGCGGCGAATACCGCAAACAGCCTCCACCCCTGCGGCTGCACTCCGGCCGGCACGGGCGCCAGCGCAATCGCAAGGCCCAGCGCCACCGGCAAGAGCAAGCGATAATACCGGGACATGAGGCCTATGGTAGCCCATCCGCCGCGCTACAATAACCCTCCAGGAGGCACTCAACCATGAAACGCCGCGTCTTCGTCGGTGGAGCCTTTGCCGGACTCGCCGTCCACCCCGCTCCCGCCGCCGGCCTCAAGCCCGGCGACATCCCCACCCGTGTTTTCGGCAAAACCGGCGCCAAGCTCACGGTCATCGGACAGGCCGGCGGCCGCTTCCCCCTCATCACGCGCGAGGAAGCGCGGGCTATCGTGCGCCGCGCTTATGACCTAGGTATCAACTACTTCGACAACGCCGCCGGATACTGGAACGGCCAGTCCGAAGAGGTCTACGGCGACGTCCTGCCGGCCTTCCGCAAACACATCTTCCTGACCACGAAATCCGCCAAGCGCACCCGCCAGGGGGCCGAGGACGAGCTGCACGCGTCGCTGCGCCGGCTCCAGACCGACCACGTCGACCTCTGGCAGATCCACGCCGTCAGCGAGATGGAGGAGGTTAAACAGATCTTCGCCCCCGGCGGCGCCATCGAGGCCTTCGAAGCCGCCAAAAAGGCCGGCAAGTGCCGCTTCTTCGGCTTTACCGGACACAAGGACCCCCACGTCCACCTGGCCATGCTCAAAGCCTACGACAAGTACGATACGATCCTGATGCCCCTCCACGCCGCCGATCCCAGCTACCTGAGCTTCGAGAAGCTGGTGCTCCCCGTGGCCGTCCAGCGCGGACTCGGCATCCAGGGCATGAAGAGCACCGCCAACGCCAAGCTGCTCAGCGTCCTCAGCGCCCGCGAATGCCTCAGCTATGTCCTTAGCTTGCCCATTCACTGCCTGGCTATTGGTTGTACCACCATCGGGCAGCTCGAGGACGACGTCCGCATCGCCCAGCAGTTCAAGCCCCTGGGCGCTAACGAGCTGGCCGCCCTGCGCGACCGCGCCGCCCCACTGAAAGGCCCCCTTACCGAGGACTGGAAGCGCAACGTGGAATCGGCCTCGCTGCACCGCCCCTACCAGTATGCCGGCGGCTAACCGGACGGCCGCCGTTCTCCTTCTCGCGGTGACCGCTCTGGCGGGGCAGAACCTGCCCGCCGGCGCGACCATCAACGACGTGGAAGCCGGCGCCCGCCTCTTTCGCGCCAACTGCGCCATCTGCCATGGGCTCGACGGCTCCGCCCTGCCCGCCGCCGACCTCCGCCGCGGCCAGTTCCGCCGCGGCTCCACCACCGACGACCTGTTCCGTACCATCTCCAACGGCATCCCCGGCACCGCCATGCCTCCGATAAGCCTCACCGGCTCCCAGCTCTGGCAGGTGGTCGCCTTCGTCCACTCCCTTCGCAATCCCGCCACCGGCGCCGGCGATGCCCAACGCGGGCAAGCCGTCCTGGAAGGGAAGGGCCAATGCCTCTCCTGCCACCGCGTGCAGGGCAGAGGCGCCCGCCTGGGCCCCGATCTGACCGACATCGGCGCCGTGCGTTCCCTCGACTATCTGCGGCGCTCACTCCTCCAGCCCAGTGAAACCATCCTCGCCCAGAACCGCTCCGTCCGCGCGGTGACCCGCGATGGCGCTACTATCACCGGGCGCCGCCTCAATGAGGATACCCATACTATCCAGCTCCTCGACTCCCAGGAACGCCTCCTCTCCCTGCTCAAATCCGACCTCCGCGAGCTCACCATTCTCACCACCTCCCCCATGCCCTCCTACCAAGACAAACTGACGCCGCAAGACCTGTCGGACCTCCTCACCTACCTCCTGAACCGAAAAGGCCAATGACCCTCCGCCGCCCCCTGCTTCTCCTCCTCCTCGCTCTATCCCTCTCCGCTCAGGTCACCTCCGATCGCCTCCTCCGCCCCGACCGCGAACCCCAGAACTGGCTGACCTATTCCGGCGCCTACCACAGCCAGCGCTACAGTCTCCTCGACCACATCACCGTCTCCAACGCCCGCAACCTCGAGCTGCAGTGGGTCTTCCAGGCCGACTCCCTCGACAAGTTCGAGGCCACCCCGCTGGTAGTGGATGGTGTTATGTACCTCACCCAAGCTCCTAACGACGTGGTGGCCCTCGACGCCCGCACCGGCCGGCCCTTTTGGGTCTACGACTACCGTCCTTCGCCTCGCGCCGACGTCTGCTGCGGCCGGATCAACCGCGGCCTCGCCATTCTCGGCGACACCCTGTTCCTGGGCACCATTGACGCCCGCCTGGTGGCCCTCGACGCCAAGACCGGCCGCGTGCTCTGGAACGTCGAGGTCGCCGACCACCGCATGGGCTACGCCCTCGCTCACGCCCCTCTGGTGGTCAAGGACAAGGTGATCGTCGGCACCGCCGGCGGCGAATTCGGCATCCGCGGATTCATCGCCGCCTACGACGCCCGCACCGGCCAGGAAGCCTGGCGCTTTCACACCGTGGCCGGCCCCGGCGACCCCGGCCACTCCACCTGGTCCGGCGACGCCTGGCAGCGCGGCGGCGCTTCCGTCTGGCTTACCGGCTCCTACGACCCGGATCTCAATCTGACCTACTGGGGCCTCGGCAACCCGGGCCCCGACTGGAATCCCGACGTCCGGCCCGGCGACAACCTCTATTCCGACTCGGTGGTCGCCCTCGACGCCGACACCGGCAAACTCCGCTGGCACTTCCAGTTCACCCCCCACGACGAATGGGACTACGACTCCGTCCAGATCCCCGTCCTGGCCGACCTCTCCTGGCGCGGCGCGCCCCGCCAGGTGATGCTGTGGGCCAACCGCAACGGCTTCTTCTATGTCCTGGATAGGACTACCTGCGAATTCCTCCTGGGCAAGCCCTTCGTCAAGCAAACCTGGGCCGCCGGACTGGACGAAAAGGGCCGTCCCATCAAGGTCCCTAACAGGGGCCCCAGCAGTGAAGGCACCCTGGTCTTCCCGGGCGTCCAGGGCGGCACCAATTGGTACTCCCCCTCCTACAGCCCGCGCACCGGCTTGTTCTACATTCCCACCTGGGAGAACTATTCCTCGGTGTTCTACAAGTTCCCCGTCGAGTACCAGCCCGGCAAGCGTTACCTCGGCGGCGCACCCCGGTCCGTGATTCCGGCCCTGCGCCGCGAGCCCGTCAAGACCTGGGACGCGGAGTCCGGCTACGGCGCCGTCCGCGCCCTGGACCCCACTACCGGCGAGAAGAAATGGGAATTCCGCATGAGCGACGTAACCGACAGCGGCATCCTGACCACGGCCGCGGACGTCCTGTTCACGGGCGGCCGGGAAGGGTACTTCTACGCCCTAAACGCCCGCACCGGCGCCGTCCTGTGGAAAACCTACCTGGGCGGCCAGATCGCCGCTGGCCCCATCACCTACCGGGTTGGATCTAACCAGTATGTGGCCATCGCCGCCGGCCACTCCCTGTTCACCTTCGCCCTTCGCACCACGCCCTAGCCGCTCCCTCGGCAGACGCGCGATCTCGTCCAGTAGCAACGCTCTCACCGCAGCCCCTCCACTACATACAGATCCGACAGCTCCCGCATATAGCTATAGTAGTAGGCAGTCTCCCCGGCGGCCAGGCGGACGCCCCACAAGGCGGTGACGCCCGCCGGATCGGCCAGCACGATCTCCTTCCACAACTCGCGCCGCCCGGTGGCCAGTTCGATCCGATAGACCCGCGCCGGCCAGGCTGTGGCGCCCACCACGTACAGGAAGCGCCCGTCGCTGCTCCAGTGCGCCGGCCGGTCCTGTGGTTCGGTGCCGTGAATCTCGCGGGGCTCGCCTCCTTCCAGCGGATACAGCAGCAGCTTGCGGCTGCGGACATCCTGGGCTGCCACCGCGCGCCCGTCGGGCGGAATGGCC
>JBGOUV010000503.1:0-4135 GCA_041477815.1 Terriglobia bacterium
AGTAGTTATTCTTAATGAAGTCCTGGGCCAGGGCGTCGAGAAGGGCGTCGTTGGACGAGGGGTTGGTGATGCGGAAGTCGTCCACCGGCTCGACCAGGCCGCGGCCGAGGTAGTGCTTCACGACGCGATTCACGATGGCGCGGGCGAACCAGGGATTGTCGGGGGCGGTCATCCAGGCGGCGAGTTTTTCGCGGATATCCTCGTCGAGGCCTTCGGTGTCGCTGGGGCCGTCCAGGTACTTGGGCGAGACGGGCTTCTTGGTCTTGGGATGGAGGACCTCGCCCTTAGCCTTGAGGTGGACCTGGGACTCATCGTTCTGGTAGGTATCCTTGATGGCCATGCGGCCGAAAAAGGCGGCGAAGCCCCAGAAGTCGTCCTGGGTCCACTTTTCCCAGGGATGGTTGTGGCAGCGGGCGCATTCCAGGCGGACGCCGAGAAAGACCTGGCTGATGTTGGTGGCGATGTTCTCGGGCTCGGAGAACTCCGTTATGTAGTAGAAGTTGGCGGTGGGCTGGAAGAAGAGATTGCCGGAGGCGGTCAGGAGCTCGGTGGCGAACTGGTTGTAGGGCTTGTCCTCCCGAAGGGAAGTGCGGATCCAGTTGTAGATCAGGCGGGCGCCCTTGTGTCCCTGGTCGAGCAGGCCGACGCGGAACAGGTCGCTGAAGCGCGTGGCCCACACCTCGGCGGCCTCGGGGCGATCGAGGAGCTGGTCGATGAGGCGGGCGCGCTTGTCGGGGCGCGTGTCGGCGAGGAAGGCTTGGGTTTCCTCGAGCGTGGGCAGCAGGCCGATGGTGTCGAGGTAGACGCGCCGTAGGAATTCGGCGTCGGAGGAGAGCGGAGAGGGGATGATGTTGAGGCGTTGCAGCTTGGCGAAGACGCGCTCGTCGATGAAGTTCTGCCGGGGGACGGCCGGGTAGTTGGCCAGCGGCGGCTTTTCGACGACGGCGATGCGGGCGGCGACGGCCTTGCCGAGGCTGCGGACCATGATGGCGGTCTCGCCGGCGCGGCGGGTGAGGATTTCGCCAACGGCGGAAACCTCGACTACCGATTCATCATTGGCAGTAAATTGCACTTTGCGGGTGAAGTCCTCGGTGGAGCCGTCGGTATACGTGCCGGTGACGCGGAGCTGGGCGCGGGCGCCGAGACCGGTGAGGAGAAGCTCGGCGGGCTCGACGCGGAGGGCGGCCAGACGCGGAGAGCCGGCGCTGTCATAGGGGGCGCCGTCGCGAATCCACTCCAGGAGGGCGTTGTATTCGAGCGACCCGGTCTTGAAACGCTCGCCGCCGCCGTGCGGGACGGCGAACGTGGGTTTACGCAGCAGCAGGGAGTTGGCCGGGTTGGTCTTATCCATGCGGGGGGCGATGGCCTGAAAGTCGAGGTCGGGCTCGTAGCCGAACAGCGACAGCTTGAAGCCGTTCTGCCCGCGGATGGAGCCGTGGCAATTAGAGTTGGCGCAGCCCGAGCGGGTGAAGATGGGAACGATGTCCTTGACGAAGCTGAGATGCGAGGCGAGGAGGAGAACGGCAATCATGGCTTTTCTTCGGAGGTCTTGATCTCGATGGGCGGTGAGAGGGCTTCGCCGGCGCGGAGTCGGAGGGTCGCCGCCGTCACAGGCTGCAGGACGGTGAGGCGGATTTCTACCTGGTTGGCGCCCTCTTTCAGCACGTTATTGCTCCATTGTACTCCTTCGAGCGGAGCGGCGGGCTCGATGGTGAGGGGAGCGGTGGAGCCGTCGAAGCGCTTCACCAGGACACGCAGGCGGGCGGGTTTGCCGGGGATCAGGGTGAGGGAGTCGGGCGGCTCGAGGAGGATGGGGGGTAGCTCGGTCACTGTGGCCAGGAGCATCTGGTCGGTGGTGGGACCGGTGACTTTGCCGACTGATTCCCATTTGAACAGCACTTCGGCGGTGTGCTCGATGGTCCGGCCGTTGACCACGCCGCGGGCGCGGAGGCGGATCGGGTAGGAGCCGCTGGGGGCATCGGCGGCGACTTGGAAAGGGATCTCGACGTCGGTGCCGTCCATGCGGTGATCCAGGGCGCAGTTATCCTTCTTAATAGTGGGCTTGGGGGCGGCCGTCTGGCGATCGGTGGTGACGCCAGGGGGGAGGCCTTCGGCCCAGACCTCCACCGGAGAGTCCCAGCCGTTCAGACGGCGGACGCGGGCGGTGAGGTGGGAGGTAAGGCCGCGGTAGAGGGTGAGGGCGGGGGCCAGGGCGCGGAGCTCGAAGTCGGAGGGAGAGGAGTAGACGGCCAGGCGGTAGACGTAGTTGGGATCGCCCCGCTGGGCGGTGTCGCGCACCATGGCCAGGTAGCGGCCGGACTTAGGGGCGGTGTAGACGAGGTAGGGGTCGAGGTTGGGGGGCTGGTCGCCGTTTTGCTGGAGCCAGTCGTCCTCGAAGGCCAGTATCTCGCCGGCAGGGGTATAGAGTACGAGGTAGGGGTCGAGCAGATAGCCGAGCTGCATGGCGTCCACGCGGAAGGTGAGGCGGTCGCCGGCGGCGGCGTCGAAAGCGAAGAAGTGGGCGGCGCGGCGGTGGTCGAGGACTCCGGTAAGGGCCACGGGGAGTTGGAGGGGCTGCGGCTGGGAGCGCGTGGAGGAGGGCGAAGCCAGGCGCTCGTCGAGATCGGAGACCAGGAGGGGGATCGAGAGAGGCGCTTCCTGGTTGCCCTCGAAAGCTCGAAGGGCGTAGCGGCCCGGGGAGACGGCTGCGGCGACGGTTAGGCGGAAGGTTGCGGACGTGTCGGTGGTGGAGGTGAGGCGCGCTGCGGCGAGGTTGTCGCCCAGAACCAGGCGGTCGATGGAGCGGAGGTTGTAGCCGTGGAGAGTGAGTTCGGTGGTGGCGCCGCGGCGGGCGCCGGCGGGGAGGGCGCGGAGCAGGAAGGGAACGGCGCCGGCCACCAGACGGTAGCTGGAGTCGGGCGAACCCTGCTCGTTGGTCCCGGCGACGCGCAAGTAGTAATCACCGGCGGTCTTGACGGGGAAGAGGAGGCGGGGGTCCTTGTGGATGTAGCTGTCGTCGACAAAGTCCAGCTCGTTGCCCCGGACGTCGAGGAGGGCGAGGGTAGCGTCGAGGCGGGAGGCGGCGCGGGTGGCGGTGAGGTCGAAGATCAGGGTCTGGCCGGAGTCGGCGTGGAAGCGGTAGAGGTCGTAGTCGCCGGACGTGACGATGCCATCGACCAGGACTGGGAAGGATAGGAGCTGGGCGTGCGGGAGGTCGTTGTTGGGCTCATTTTCACGGAGGCAGGGCAGGGACGTGACGTGGAAGACGCCGACATAGGAGCCGCGGGGGGTGCGCAGGCGGTAGTCGTGGAGCCCGTTGGGGACGTCGGGCGCGATGGTGATGCGGGCGGTGAGCTGGAAGAAATCGGAGCGAAGGACTTGGGCGGTGATACCAGGACGGGCGAAGGCGAGGCTCTGGGCGTCCTGGAGGTGGCGCCCGGAGAAGCGGACTTCCGTGGTGGCCCCGCTGCGGCCGCCGAGTGGGAAGACGCCGCGGACCTGGGGGGAGAGGTCGGGGAGCGTGGCGGTGGCTAGGAGGAGGAGGAGGGGGAGCATTCAAGACCATGACACCAAATCAAAAGGCAAAAGGCAAAAATTAAAAATCCAAAATGGTCGGGTGGGGAGGTGGCTTATTCCAGGGTGCGGAGGTTGTGGTCCCTGAAGGCAGGCACGTGTAGGTTTTATTCTTGACCTCGGGCTAGGCAAGGCATGGAATCCGGCCAGCGGTGGCATTGACGTGTCCGCTGGGCCGTCCATCACTGCCAGTGAACTGGCACTGGGCAGTGGTTACACGTCGCTAGAGATTCGGGGGATACGTCGCCACGGCGCGGGTAATCCCCGCACGGAGCTAGCTCATGCGGGGCAAGTGGACTTCGACCGTTCTTTTCCCTGGCCGCCGGTGTGGTTTTGGCGGCCCTTTTCGCCGGCGTTGCCACCGCGCAAGAGCTTCGCGCCCGTCTCCAGGGCATCGTTACCGACCCCGGCGAGGCGGTAGTGGCCGGCGCCAGAGTCACGCTGCGAAACGTGTACTCCGGCGTGGACACGGCGCGGCAAACCAACGCGGCCGGCCAGTACCTGTTCGACTACGTCAGCCCCGGCCTCTACACCCTGACCGTGGAAATGCAGGGATTCAACA
>JBGOUV010000227.1:0-11224 GCA_041477815.1 Terriglobia bacterium
GCCGGCGTCTCGGTGAGAACGGACGCGACTACGTACTGCACCATGCCTCCTACCGCCAGCGCGCCGCCGAATACCTCGAAGTCCTGCATTGGTGACGTCCTCGACCGCCTGGCTGCCTGGTGGTGCAGCCTCCGCTACCAGGAGCCCGAACAGTTCCCGGCGCGTCTCCGCTACTGGCTGGCCTGGAAACTCTATCCCCACTTCCCGGCCGCCGTCCGGGCCTTCACCGAGCCCGCCGCGCGCGCCTGCCACCCCCGCCCCGATTTCCATTGGCGCGGCCAAGTCCGCCCGTTCCAATTTCTGAACGAACCCTTCCAGCCGGCCGAGCAGATGGACTGGAACCCCTCCGGCCGCTCCCTGCTCTGGCGCTTCCACCTGCATTACTTCGACTGGGCCCCCCACTGGGACCTCCCGGGCCTCAGCCGCCAGATCGAGGATTGGATGGCCTCCAACCCACCCGGTGCCTGGCCCGCCTGGCACCCCTACCCCACCTCGCTCCGCATCGTCAACTGGATCCGCGCCTTCGGCTCCGCGATGCCACCCAACGTAGCCCACTCGCTCGCCACCCAAGCCGCCTTCCTCAACCACAATCTGGAGGTCCACCTCGGCGGCAATCACCTCCTGGAAAACGCCTGGGCCTTACTGGCCGCCGGCCTCTTGTTCGACGCCGGCCGCTGGACTTCCCGAGGGCTCACCCTCCTGCAGCGAGAGATAGGCCGCCAAGTCCTCCCCGACGGCGGCCACTACGAGCGTTCTCCCTACTACCACCTACGTATGACTCGTCTAGTCTGCGATGCCGTGGACCTACTTACGCTCCGACACCACCCCGTTCCCGCCGAGCTCTCCCGCGCCGCCGAGTCCATGACCCGCTTCTCTGATTTCCTCCGACACCTCGACGGCAGCCTCCCCTCCTTCCACGACGCCGTCCACGCCGAGCCTCCGGCCAACACCCCACACCCATCACCCATCACCCACCATAGCGGCTACTACATACTGGAGGGTCCCCCAGGCCGCCTCATCGCGGACTACGGAGCACCCGGTTCTCATCCCAACCCCGCTCACCACCACGCCGGCATTTTCTCCTTCGAGATCTCCCGCCCCGACGGCCTTGTCATCGTCGACGGCGGCACCCCCACCTACGACCCCGGTCCCGAACGCGACCATCTGCGCTCCACCGCCGCTCACAACACCGTGCGCGTCGACGGCCGGGATCAGTTTCAGGTGTGGAAAGGATTCCGCGCCGGACGCCGCGCCTGGGTTTCCGAGGTTCGAGAATCCGCGGACCCCGATTTCCCCGCCATCTCCGCCACCCACGATGGGTATTCCGTACTGCGAGTATTCCACCGCCGCACCATCGCCCGGGTGGCCGATGCGGGCTGGCTCATCGTGGACGACCTGGAGGGGCCGCAGTCCCACCGGCTGGAGAGCTTCCTGCATCTCGCGCCGGGTCTCCGGCCGCTCCTCGCCGCCGACCGCATCACCATCGAGCCACTTGGCTGGACCCTGCTCCCGTTCGGCTTCAACGGCCCGCCTGCCGTCCTCGACGACGTCTACGCGCCGGCCATCGGCGATCGCCGGCCCGCGTGTACCCTGGTGTTTCCAGCCGGCCCGGCGCTCCCCGGTGGGTGCGGTCTGTTCCTAGGACCTCGCTCGTTGTCGGTCCTGGTACGGGAAAGCTATAACGTTTTCCGACTGGATGATCTACAATTGACGCTTAGCCTGTTCTAAGACCGTATGTTCAGCCTGATCTTCCTGGCGAGCCTTTCCTTCCTCATCTGCTTCCTGCTGACGCCGGTGGTGCGGAACTTTCTCCACCGCGCCGGGGTCCTGGACAGCCCCGATGGCGATCGCAAGCTCCATACGCAACCGATACCGCGTCTGGGCGGCGTGCCGATTCTGGGCGCCATGATGCTGTCGCTGTTGGTGTTTTCCCAAATGCCCTTCTCCGGCGCCGAAGCCTTCCGCAGCCAGTGGCCCACGCTGTTGCGGCTGCTTCCCGCGCTGGCCCTGGTATTTGTGATTGGCGTGATCGACGACCTGTACGGCCTGCGCCCCTGGCAGAAGCTGGTTGGTGAGGGGCTGGCCGCGGGATGGGTTTACTGGGCGGGAATCCGGATTTACGACCTGTTCGGATTCGGCGCCGTCCATTCCCATTGGTTCAGCCTTCCCGTGACCGTGGCCTGGCTGGTCGGCTGCGCCAACGCTTTCAACCTGATCGACGGCATGGACGGCCTCGCCTCCGGCGTCGGGTTCTTCGCCACCTGCACCATGCTGGTCGCCGCCCTCCAGCAGGAAGCCGGCGTGGTGCTGGCCCTGCTCACCGCTCCCCTGGCCGGGGCCCTGCTGGCCTTCCTGCGCTTCAATTTCAACCCCGCTTCGATGTTCCTGGGCGACAGCGGCAGCCTCAGCATCGGCTTTCTGCTGGGGCTCTACGGCATCCTCTGGTATCAGAAATCGGTAACCCTGCTGGGCATGACCGCCCCGCTGATGGCCCTGGCCTTTCCCATCCTGGAGGCCGGCATCTCCGTCGCCAGACGATTCCTGCGCGGCGACTCCATCTTCGGAGCCGACCGCGGCCACATCCATCACCGCCTGGTCGATCTGGGCCTGTCTCCCCGCCGCGCCGTTCTGCTGCTCTACGGCGTCACCAGCGTCTTCGCCATGGTCTCGCTGCTGGTCGCCGTTCCCACCTTCCGCTACGCCGGCCTGGTGATCATCCTGTTCTGCGCCGTTTCCTGGATCGGCGTGCAGCACCTCGGCTACGCCGAGTTCAGCGAGGCCCGCAAGATCATTCTCAGCGGCACGGTCCGCCAGTTGATCGCCTCCCAGACCAAAGTACGGGCCTATCGTTGGGCCCTGGAGCGCGCCAATTCCCTCGATGAATGCTGGGAGCTAACCGTCCAGACCATGCGCGACCTGGGATTTGATCACGTCGAGCTGCTGCTGCCCTCCGGCATTCACTATGCCGGCTGGCTCCACTCGCCGGAGTCCCCGCTCTCGCTGGGCGACTGCTGGACGGTTCGGGTCCCGCTGGGGGACAGCCCGGAGAACTGGATTCAGCTTTCCCGCCACATTGACCGCGGGGAGGGCTACCTGATGCTCCACGCCGTGGTCGAAACTCTTCGGGAGGTTCTGCCCATGAAGGTGGCGGAGCAAGCCCAGCGGGCGGCGGTGGAGGGCCGAGCCGCGACCGTCACGGAGCGGCTGGTCCATTGATTTTCAATCTGCCCGTTTGAAAATCAGGAGCGCGACTAAGCCCCGCGGCGGCACCAGAGCGCACACCCCAGACTCCCGTTTCCCTGTGACTCCAGTGGCCGGCGGCGGCCCCTGAGGCTGCCCTGCCGGCGGTGCCGGCGGGTGCTGGTCGGGTAGAATGGGGTTTCTCCAAGGAGGACCGATGAAGCGGATGACGGCAGTTTGGCTCAGCGTATTCACGACGGCATTGGCTCAGGGACCGTACGATATCCTGTTACAGGGGGGGCACGTCATTGACCCGAAGAACGGGCGCGATGGCGTGATGGATGTAGCGATCGCGGGGGGTAAGATTGCCCGGGTCGCGCCGAGCATACCGGCCAGTCAGGCGAAAAAGGTCGTGGCCGCCAAGGGGTTATACGTGGTTCCGGGATTGGTCGATATCCACGTACACGTCTATGCGGGCACCGGAATGACCGGAGCCTACTCGGGGGATAACAGCGTTTATCCCGACGGGCACACGTTCCGGACCGGGGTCACCACCGTAGTCGACGCCGGCAGCTCGGGCTGGAGAAATTTCACCGATTTCAAGAATCGGGTGATCGAGCGGTCGAAGACGCGGGTGCTGTCGATGCTGAATATCGTCGGGCACGGGATGGGAGGCGGGTCGATCGAGCAGAACCCCGACGACATGGACCCCCGGGCCACCGCGGCGACGGCCAAGAGATTTCCCGACATAGTGGTGGGCGTGAAGTCGGCGCACTACACCGGGCCGGAGTGGGTGTCGGTGGAGCGGGCCGTGGAGGCCGGCACCCTGGCCAACATCCCGGTGATGGTGGACTTCGGGACGTTCCGGCCGGAGCGCCCGTTCCAGCAGCTCGTGCTGGAGAAGCTGCGGCCGGGGGATATGTATACCCATATGTACCTGGGCGCAGTACCGATGCTCGACGATGGCGGCAAGTTGATGCCGTACCTGGCCGAAGCGCGGAAACGCGGGGTGAAGTTCGACGTGGGCCACGGCGGGGGGAGCTTCGTCTGGCGCCAGGCGGCGCGGGCGCTGCCGCAAGGGTGGATTCCGGACTCGATCTCCACCGACCTGCATATCACCAGCATGAACGCCGGGATGAAGGACATGGCCACCACCATGTCGAAGATTCTGATCCTGGGGGTGCCGCTGGCCGATGTCATCAAAATGAGCACCTGGAATCCGGCGCAGCAGATCAAACGACCAGACTTGGGGCATCTGACCGAGGAAGCGGTGGCCGATGTCGCGGTGCTGCGTCTAAGAAAAGGAGACTTCGGATACCTGGACGTGCGCAACGCCCTGCACCAAGGAAACCAGAAGCTCGAGTGCGAGCTGACGATTCGCGGCGGCCGGGTGGTTTATGACCTCAACGGGCTGGCCGGCCAGGACTGGCAAAAGATGGGAACCAGGGAGTGATCGACCGGGAACAACTAGCGAGGATTCTGTCGAGCAAGGCCTTCACGCCGTCGGGGCGGATGAGCCGGTTTCTGCGCTTCACGGTGGAGCAGGCGCTGGAGGGGAAAGCCGAGGAACTGAAGGAATACCGGCTGGGACTGGAGGTTTTCGACAAAGACGCGTCGTTCGATCCACGGATCGATCCGATTGTGCGGGTGGAGGCGCGGCGGCTGCGGGCCAAGCTGAAACGCTACTACGAGACGGAAGGGAAGGACGATCCGGTCCAGGTGGAGTTTCCGACCGGGGGCTATGCGCCGGTGTTCCGAGAGCGGCCCGGGGGTGCGGGAACCGGGGAACGCACCATCGTGGTGCTGCCGTTCGAGAACCGCAGCGCCAGCCCGGAGGACGAGTACTTCAGCGACGGCCTCACCGACGAGCTGATCCATGCCTTGACCAAGATGGAGGGACTGCGGGTGGTGGCGCGGGCGTCGGCGTTTCAGTTCAAGGGAAAGGGGGGCGACCTCCGGGAGATCGGGGAGAAGCTGGGAGTGACGGCGGTGCTGGAGGGGAGCGTGCGGCGGAGCGGGAACCGGCTGCGGGTGACGGCGCAGTTGGTCAACGTGGCCGACGGGTGCTACCTATGGTCTGAGACCTACGAACGGGAGATGCGGGATCTGTTCGCCATCCAGGACGAGATTTCGAGGGCCATTGTGGAAACACTGCGGGTGCGGCTGGCGGGCCCCCGGGCGCCGGCGCAGCAGCGCAGCGAGGATCTGGATGTCTATCACCTGTATCTGAAGGGGCGCCACCACTGGCTGCAGCGGACCAAGGACGGGTTGGAGAAGAGCATTGAGTACTTCGAGCAGGCCATTGACCGGGATTCGAGTTATGCGCCGGCGTGGGCGGGGCTGGCCGGGTCCTGGAGCATGCTGGGGGGATACGGCATCGCGCGGCCGAAGGAGTCCATGCCGCGGGCAAAACGGGCGGCCATGCGCGCGCTGGAGCTGAATCCGGACTCGGGGGAGGCGGAGGCCTCGCTGGCCTACGTTTTGTCGGCGTACGAGTGGAAGTGGGAGGAGGCCGGACGGCACTACCGCCGGGCGCTGGAACTGAACCCGCGCGACAGCGACACGCTGCACTGGTATGGGTACGACTATTTGGCGCCGCTGGGCCGGCTGGACGATGGGCAGGCGGCGCTGGAGGAGGCGCTGCGCGCCGATCCGCTCTGCCTGATCATCAACTCCAGCCTGGGGGCCTTGTGGCTCATGCGCCGGGAGTACGATCGGGCCATCGACCAGTACCATAAGACGCTGGCCCTCGATCCCAATTTTTTCAAGGCTTATATGGGCTTGGGAAGAGCCTACCTCCAAAAAAAGATGTACCCGGAGGCGGTAGAAAACTTCCGCAAGGGACAAGCGCTGTCCGGCGGGTACACCTCCGGGGGACTGGGACAGGCCTATGCGCTGGCGGGCCAGCGGGGCCTCGCCTGGCAGATGGTGAAGCGGCTGATCGCGCTGTCGAAGAAGGCCTACGTGCAGTCGATGGCGGTAGCCATGATCTACGTGGGATTAGGCGAACTGGATCAGGCCTTCCAGTGGCTGGAAAAGGCCTGCCAGGATCGCGAGACGCCGATGGCCTATATCAAGACCTATCCAGCCTTCGACGCGATCCGGGAGGATCCCCGGTTTGCGGCGCTGCTGCAAAGGATGGGGCTCTGACCGCCTTCAGCCGCTGTTCCATGCTCGACACCCTCCAGCTCCTCGACCATATCAACCGGCTCCCCCACGGCCGGGCCGGCTACAAGCAACTGGTCCGGGAGCTGGGCGTCAAGGGCGAAGACCGCCGCGAGCTGGACCGCTTGCTGGAGCAGCTTGTCCAGCGCGGCCGCCTCATCGAGCCCCGCTCCGGCCACTACATTCTGACCGACCGCCAGAACGAATACGTGGCCGGCCGCTTGAGCCTCCACCGCGACGGCTACGGCTTCCTGATCCGCGACCAGCCGGGCGCCGAGGACATCTACGTGAAGGCGGATTCGCTCGCCGCCGCCATGAACGGCGACCGCGTCCTGGTGCAGCTCACCCGCGCCGGCGCCACCGACGGCCGCCTGGTCCGCATCCTGTCGCGCGCCCACCCGGAGGTGGTGGGCCAGTTCCGCTACCACCCCCGCGGCAGCTTCGTCATCCCCTACGATGACAAGATCCGCGACCATATCTCCATCCCCCGCGGCGCCGAGATTCCTCCACCCGCCCCCCAGCAGCACCGCTTGGGCGATGTCCCCTCCGTCGAGGTAGCCGGAGCCGAGGAGTTGGACGGCGCCGTGGTGAACGTCGAGCTGACGCAGTTCCCCTCCAACACCGAGTCCGCCGCCGGGCGCGTCATCGAGATCCTGGGCTGGCCCGGCGACTTCGGCATCGATGTCGAGATCGTCATCCGCAAGCACCACCTGCCCCACCGCTTTCCCCCCGAGGTCCTGGGCGAGGCGGAGGCGATCCCCGCCGTCCTGCCGGCCCCGGAGATCGCCCGCCGCCGCGACTTCCGCCCGCTCGACATCGTCACCATCGACGGCGAAACCGCCCGCGACTTCGACGACGCCGTCTGGGTCGAGCGTCTCCCCAGCGGACACTTCCAGCTCCAGGTCCACATCGCCGACGTCGCCCACTATGTCCCCCAGGGTTCTACGCTGGATCGCGAAGCCCGCCTGCGCGGCACCAGCGTCTACTTCCCCGACCGCGCCGTCCCCATGCTCCCCTACGAGCTCTCGACCGGCCTCTGCTCCCTGAACCCCCAGGTCGACCGGCTCGTGCTGTCGGTGGTCCTCGAGCTCGACCGCCAGGGCGACGTAGTTTCAACGGACTTTTCGGAGGGCGTCATCCGCAGCGCCGAGCGCATGACCTACACGGATGTCAATCTCCTCCTGGAAGGCGACGCGGGCCTCCGCCAGCGCTACGCCGCGCTGGTCCCCCGCTTCGAGACCATGGCCGAGCTGGCCGAGATCCTCAACCGCCGCCGCCACAAGCGCGGCTCTATCGACTTCGACCTTCCCGAGCCGGTCATCGAGTTCGACGAGCAAGGACTGGTCAAATCCATCGTGCGCTCGGAGCGCAACCAAGCCCACCGCCTCATCGAGGAGTTCATGCTGACAGCCAACGAGGCGGTGGCGACGCTTCTGGAGCAGAAGGTAGAAGCCTCGATCTACCGCATCCACGAAAAGCCCGACCCCAAGCGCGTCATGGACTTCGAACAGCTTGCCACTACCTTCGGCTACTCTCTAGGACTCGGCCCCCTCCGCGCCCGCGACCTCGGCCCAACCGTCCGCCACCGCGACCACAGCAAGACCCGCCGCGCCATCGTCGTTCCCGATACCGACGTCCCCATCACCTCGCGCCACTATCAGAAGCTCATCGCCCGCATCGCCGGCAAACCCGAGGAGCGCATCCTGAGCTACCTGATGCTGCGGTCCCTCAAGCAGGCCCGCTACAGCGAGGAGAACGCCGGCCACTTCGCCCTCGCCTCGGGCTGCTACACACACTTCACCTCCCCCATCCGCCGCTACCCCGACCTGATCGTCCACCGCCTGCTCAAGGGTTATCTCCACAACTCCCCCGCCCGCCTCACCGAAGGCCACCTCCACACCATAGCCGAGGAATGCTCTTTCACCGAACGCCGCGCCGCCGACGCCGAGCGCGAGTTGATGGACTGGAAAAAGGCCCGCTTCATGGAAGAACACCTGGGCGACGAGTTCGAGGGCATCGTCGTCAACGTCATGCGCTTCGGCCTGTTTGTGGAGCTGCTCGACCTCTTCATCGAAGGTCTCGTCCCCATCGAGACCCTGACCGGCGACCGCTACACCTGGCGCGAAAACCAGCGGGCCATCATCGGCGACCGCAAGAAGCGCAAGTTCTCGGTGGGGGACCGTCTGAGGGTGCGGGTGGACCGCGTCGAAGCCGACCGGCACCGGGTGCTGTTTTCGTGGCTGCCCGAGTAGCCGTGAATCGGGACGTAGAATCAATGAGTGGAGATTCACGAGTTCATCTGGTCCGATGGATCGAGTTGACCACATTGCCCGTTACAGGGTGCAACCCGAAGAAGTGGAGGAAGTTTGTTTTGGCCAAGCCGTGGTCCGGCGCGGTCTTTAGTCCGCTTACGCCTGCGCATATCCGGCGTGTCATCGAGAAAGGGCCGCACTTGGCAACTGTCCGTGGTACGTTCTCATCACCGCGGTCGCAGCAGCTCTCTGTCCGGGCGGGGCTTGCTGTGGCGATTGTCCCGCCTGACAAGTATCGGTGGCTGGTGATGGCGGGTGTGATAGCTTGGGGCCATGAGGATTACCGAGGTGGAGGCGTTCTTGATGTCGTACGTTCTGCCGGAACCCTTGAAACTGGCCTTCTGGGGAGGCGAACGAACCATCCTGAAGCGGGACGCGATGCTGGTGAAGATCTCGACCGATGGGGGATTGGTGGGGTATGGGCCGGGGGCGGGGTCGGAGGTGGCGCAGAAGGAGATTGTGGAGGAGGTGCGGCCTCGGCTGGTCGGCCAGGACCCGGCGAGATGGCTGGAATTGCGGGGACTGGCTGGGGCGGCGGAGGTGGCCTTGCTGGACTTGGCCGGGAAGGCGGAAGGACGGCCGGTGTCGGAGCTGTTGGGTGGACGCGTCCGGGACCGGATTCGGTTGTATGGAAGCGGGGGGATGTATATGCCGCCCGAGAAGTACGCCGAGGAGGCGGCGGCCATTGCGGGGAGGGGGTTCGGGGCGTACAAGATGCGGCCGGGGATCGGGCCGGAAGGGGATCTGGAGGCCGTGGCGCAGATTCGAAAGGCTGTGGGACCGGAGGTCGGCTTGATGATCGACGCCCACACCTGGTGGCGCATGGGGGACCGCAACTATTCGTTCGAGCAGGTGTCGCAACTGTATCGGGAGATGGCGGCGCACCGTCCGGTGTGGCTCGAGGAACCGCTGCCGCCGGAGGATCACGAGGCGTATCGGCGGCTGCGCCGGCAGGGGTCCTTCGGGCTGGCCTCGGGGGAGCATGAGCAGACCCTGGAGGGGTTCTTAGATCTCATCACGACTCAAGCAGTGGATTACGTGCAGGCGGATGTCTGCTGCCAGGGTGGATTCGCCATGGGCGAGAAGCTCTTCGCGGCTGCGGCGGAGCACGGGGTGGAGTTCGCGTTTCATAGTTGGGGAACGCAATTAGAGGTGTTGGCGGCGGCGCATCTCGGCATCACGCGGCCGGAGTCGGTGGTGTCCTGGCTGGAGTTTCCGTGTCACGGGCGGGGAAAGCGGCCGGGGATGTACCGGTTCGACCTGGCGGAGGACATTCTGGCGGAGCCGCTGCCTATCGAAAGCGGCTATCTGACCGTGCCGCGGACGCCCGGACTGGGGGTGCAGGTGGACGAAACGGTGGTGCACCGCTATCCGCACCGGCCGGGTCCGTGGTCCTACTTCCGTTTGGATTCTCCGGCTACGACCTACGCGGTCGTGTCGGACCATAGCGTCAAGTTCGTGGCGGTGTAATGAGGTTCTGGGTGTGGGCAGTCAGTCTGCTTCTGGCCGACCCGGCAGGTCTGGAGCGGCAGGCGTTTCGGGCGTACCAGCAGCGGGACTGGGCGGAGGCCGTTCGCCTCTACGACGCCTACCATGCGGCCACCGCAGGAACTCCTTCTACCTACGACAACCTGGGCGTGGCATTGACCAGCTTGGGCCGCCTCCACCAGGCCGAAGCGGCTTTGCGGAAAGCCGTCCAACTGGAGCCGCAGCACCGCTGGGCTTACAACCACCTGGGGTTCGTGTTGCGGGAGCAGGGACGGATAACCGACGCGATCGGGATGTTCGAGCGGCAGATCCGCATCAGTCCCCAGGACCCGTACGCCTACCGGAACCTGGCCGGCGCCCTGGCCCAGGAGGGCCGTTTCGAGGAGGCCGAGGCGGTCGCGGCCGAGCACGAGCGCCGGACCTACGAGCGCGGCGCGGTCTACATCGACTTGGCCTGCACGCTGAACTCGAGGCGGAATCCCGAGCAGGCGAAAAAGTATCTGGACCAGGCGCGCGGGGCGGGTGTGGAGCGGTCGCTGCTGGCCCAGGAGACCGCGCATTACTACCTGGCGCTCGACGACCTGCCTAGGGCCGAGGAGCAGTACCGCCAGCTCGCCGAATACCGGCCCCAGGACCCCGTGGTAGCGTTGCGCCTGGGCGCCCTGTATTTCCAGATGGGCCGGCTGGACCAGGCCGCGGCCGCCTTTGGAAGGGTGATTTCGGTAGATGCCGCCGACCGGGTCACGCTGCGGCTGACCGCTAATACCAGCAAGACAGTGCCGCTGGCCGAGCTGCGGGCGAAGCCGGGTCCCGGTCCGTTGGGGGACCTGCCGGTGGACCTGGGACGGGCCGCTCTGCTGGTGCGAGCCCGGGACCGGCGCGGTTCGGCGTGCGCGGAGTTTGTGGCGGCCGAGAAGACGGCGGTGGCGGAGGCTTGGTGCCGGTAACGGGAGAGGGGGGAGGGCAGGGATACAGAGGGCAAGGTTCAGCTTCGGGTGAGATGCGGGCGGACTGCGACTTTTCAGCGGTGTCCTGCTCTTGCTAGCCCGACGTGCCCCAGGTCTTCGATTCGAGCGAAA
>JBGOUV010000147.1:0-15083 GCA_041477815.1 Terriglobia bacterium
ACCGCACCAGCCCAAACCCCGCCGCCACTCCCGTAGCCCCCAGGATCCCCAGCAGAATCGCCCCCCGCACCCGCCCCCCCGTCAGCGCCCGCGTAATCAGCAGGCCGGCCAAGGTAGTCAGGGCCACAGGACTTTTCAGATCCCCCAACTGCACCAAGGTAGCCGGATGCGCGACCACCAACCGGCCATATTGCATCCCGATCAAGGTAATGAACAGCCCGATCCCAGCCGCAATCCCCGTCTTGAGCGACCCTGGGATCGAGTTGACGATCTTACTCCGCAACCCAAACCCCGCCAGCCCCATAAACACCACACCCGCCAAAAACGTAGCCGCCAGAGCCTGCTGCCAGGTCAACCCATACCCCTTGCACAGCGTGTAGACAAAGAAAAAGTTCTCCCCCATCCCAGGCGCCAGCGCAATCGGATAGTTCGCCAGCACCCCCATCAGAAAGGTAGCCACCGCCGCCGACAAACAGGTAGCCACCATCACCGCCTGAAAACTCATCCCCGCCTGCTCCAGCACCCCCGGCTGTACAAAGATGATGTAGGACAGCGTAAGGAAGGTAGTGACTCCCCCCACCACCTCCCTCCCCACCGTCGTCTGATTCTCCGCTAACCGAAACCACCGCTCCAGCATGACGTTGCCGACCCATCGAACCACAGAGGAACACCGATGAACACAGATAGGATCCTGGTTCTATCCGTGTTCATCGGTGTTCATCTGTGGTTGCAAGGGTTTTCAGCCCCCTTCCCTTCCACCTCCCAACTGCGCTAAAACAAAGTCCATGAGCGATTCCCAACGCGCCCTCATCGACCGTCTCACCGCCGCCTGCGGCGGCAGCTACCCGCCCGACGTGCGGCGCAGGTATTTTATCAGCGGTCCCCAATGGGCCGCCGCCTACCAGGGCCAGGCGCTCTTCCACGCCCCCACCCGCGAGCCCGTATCCTACCAGGAAGTCATCCGCCACTACGCCCGCATCGGCATCCCCTGCTGGGCCACCCACGATACCGACGTCATCCCCACCGACACCCTCCTGACCGACGCCCAATGGGCCATCGTAGACGACATCAAGCAGAACCTCGCAGCCCACGGCCTCCGCTGCTCCATGGTAACGACCGAGACCTTCCACCACGCCGTCTGGGCCGCCAGCGCCGCCGCCGAAGCCCCCGAAGTCCGCGACTACGCCAACCGCCGCCTGGCCAACACCGTCGACATCGGCCACCGGCTCGGTGCCTCCTACGCCGTCTACTGGCCCGGCTCCCTCGGCTACCTGGTCCAAGGCGCCATAGAAGAGACCGACACCCTGCGCTGGTACGCCGAAGGTCTCAACGCCGCCTGCGACCGCGACATAGAAGTGGCCCGCCAGCTCGGCCGTCCCACCCTGAAGCACTGTCTCGAAGCCAAACCCTTCGAGCCCCAAGCCCAAATCCTGCTCCCCACCTCCGATGCCATGCTCGCCTTCATCGCCAGCGGCCTCCTGACCCACCCGGAAATGGTGGGACTTAACCCCGAGTACCTCCACGAGCTAATGTGGGGCACGGCCCCCCGCGCCGCCCTCTCGCGCGCCCTGGTCAACGGCAAGCTCTGGCACTTCGACATCAACGACGGCTATCCCCTCAAGCACGACGTAGACATAGCGGTCGGCCTCTGCAACCCCCTGGACTGGCTGAACGTCCTGGTCCTCCTCCGCTCCCACAACTACCAGGGCCCCTTCAACCTCGACTACAAACCCCCGCGCACTACCTCCAACTACGGCGTCTTCGCCCTCAGCTTCCCCACCGCCGTCGACCGCTTCATCACGCTCTGGGAAATGGCCGGCGAAGTCCAATCCGACCCCATCATCGCGGAAGCCACCGCCGCCCTAAGAGCCGGCGGCCACCCGGCCTCGACCAACGTCAACGACATCGTAGCCGCCAACAAGGAGCTCCTCACGCTCCACGAGCTCATCGCCCACCGCCTATTCCAGATCCTGGTCGGCCAGCACCGGGGCCGGGTGTACTCGCTGTAGCTCTTGACGCCCACACATTTCTGTACGAGCATCAAGGTGTGAAGGCGGGCGAGTTTCTGCGCCGCGTGAAGGCGTTGGCCCGAAGAAATAGCGTGTCCTGCTGGTTTACGCCGGCTCACGGTAAGGGCAGGACGTTGTACTACGGCCCGCGGCTCACAACCGTACAGGATCTGAGGCGAGAATTGCCAAAGGGTACGCTGCACGCGATGTTCCACCAGCTCGGTCTGAAGTTGATGGACATTCAGTAGGAGCGATCTATGCAAGGCTTGTCTTACCCCGCAACATTGAGGCCGGAGGATAAGGGCGCTTACACCGTTACGTTTTCCGACCTGCCGGAAGCCATTACCAGTGGCGTCGACCTCCCGGACGCGCTGGAGCAGGCGGCGGACTGCCTCCAGGAAGCCCTCGCCGGTCGGATCGTTCGCAAGGATCATATCCCGACGCCGTCGAGACTCAAGCGTGGGCAACATCTGGTGCAAGTCGCTCTCTATCTGGCCCCCAAACTGGCTCTCTACCTGGCCATGCGGGAACAAGGGATTAGCAAGACGGAGTTGGCCCGGCGCCTGCGGTCGAGCGAAACCGCCGTACGGCGGATGCTGAACCCGAAGCACGATACCCGACCCGAGACGCTCCAATCCGCCCTGGAGGCCCTAGGTAAGCGCGTCTCGGTGGCCGTGGAGGATGCACGTAGGATTCAAGGAGCGTTGGCTCAGGCTTTCCGGATCTGTCGCCTTAACGGGGGGAGGCCACCGGACCGCCAACACCCCGCCGCGTGGTCATTGACCATTCCTACCGCCTGCATAAAGGCATAGCAGATCGTCGACCCCACAAACCGGAACCCCCGCCCCAGCAGATCCTTGCTCAGCGCATCCGACTCCGCCGTCCGGGCCGGCGCCTCCCGCACCGACTCCCACCGGTTCACTTGCGGCTTGCCTCCCACGAACCGCCACACGTACGCGTCGAAGCTCCCAAACTGCTTCTGCACCTCCAGGAACGCCCGCGCATTGGACACCGTCGACTCCACCTTCAGCCGGTTCCGCACAATCCCCGGATCCGCCAGCAGCTTCTCAATCCGCCTCCGGTCGAACCGCGCCACTCGCGCCGGATCGAACCCCGCGAAGACTTCCCTATACCGCTCCCGCTTCTTAAGGATCGTCTCCCAACTGAGCCCCGCCTGCGCCCCCTCCAGAATCAGGAACTCGAACAACACGCGGTCGTCGTGGACCGGAACGCCCCACTCCTGGTCGTGATACCGCACCGACAACTCCGTCCGCGCCCACCCGCACCGCTCCGGCATGCCGTATGATACCTCCCGTGACCATTCTAGCCCTCCTGCTCCTGGCCGCCCCCGTCCCGCCGCCCCAGAACCTCGGCGATATCGGCGCCGGCGAGGGCCCCGTCTACCACCCCGCCGGCTATCTCCTCTTCACCGGACGCAACCGCATCACCCGCCGCGACACCTCCGGGGCCGTCTCCGTCTACCGCGAGAACGCCGGCGCCAACGGCCTCCTGTTCGACCACCAGGGACGCCTGGTCGCCTGCGAATCCCGCGACCGCCGCATCGCCCGCACCGAGCCCGATGGCTCCATCACCGTCCTCGCCGACCGTTACGAGGGCCACCGCTTCAACTCTCCCAACGACCTCACCATCGACTCCCGCGGCCGCATCTACTTCACCGACCCCCGCTACGGCCCCCGCGACGACATGGAAATGATAGAAGGCGTCTACCGCATCGACGCTCCCGGCCAGGTCACCCGCGTCCTCGGCAAGGACCTCATCGATCGTCCCAACGGCATCCTGGTCTCGCCCGGCGATCGCTACCTCTATGTCGCCGACAACAATAACAACACCATCGGCGGCGCCCGCAAACTCTGGCGCTTCGGCCTCCGCCCCGACGGCGCGGTCGACCCCCGCAGCCGCAAGCTGATCTTCGACTGGCGCGACGCCCGCGGCCCCGACGGCTTCAAGGTGGACCAGCAAGGCCGCCTCTACGTCGCCGCCGGCCTGAACAAGCCCAATCCCCCCTACGAAACCGCCGGCAAGTTCAAAGGCGGCATCTACATCCTCTCCCCGGCCGGCAAACTTCTCGACTTCGTCCCCATCCCCAAGGACGAGGTCACCAATTGTGCCTTCGGCGGCCCCGACTGGAAGACTCTCTACATCACCGCCGGTGGTACCCTGTGGAGCCTCCGCGTCGACACCCCTGGCCGGGCGGCGTACACCCGGGTCGCCCGCCTCCCCATTGTCCTCACCACCGACGCCGGGGCCGACATGGACGACCAGTGGGCCCTCGCCCACCTCGCCCTCAGCCCCGAGTTCGACCTCCGCGGCGTCGTCACCACCCACGCCGGCGGCAACTCCGCCGAATCCAGCGCCCGCGTCGCCGGCGAGGTGCTTGCCAACATGCCCCTCCGCTCCCGCCCCCCTGTCCTCCCCGGCTCCAGCACTCCCCTCCGCTCGCGCACCGAACCCCTCCCCAACCCCGGCGTGGACTTCCTTCTCCAGGAGTCCCGCCGCCACCCCCGCCTGACGGTACTTGTAATCGGCGCCGCCACCGACGCCGCCTCCGCCCTCCTCCTCGACCCCACCCTCGCCGCCCGCATCGAGATCGTAGCCATGGGCTTCGACCGCTGGCCCGAAGGCGGCGACCCCTTCAACGTCAAGAACGACCCCCGCGCCTGGCAAGCCCTCCTCGCCTCCGCCGCCCCTATCACGGTCGGCGACACCACGGTAACCGCCCGCCACCTCCGCATGACCCGAGACCGCGCCCGCGAGCTGTTCGACTCCCGCGGCTCCCCCGGCCGCTACCTCGCCGCCCTCCTGGTCAACTGGCTCGACCAAAACGCCGCCCTGGTGAAGCGCGTCACCGGCGACCCCAACTGGTGGCCCGTCTGGGACGAAGTCGCCGTAGCCCACCTCCTAGGCCTGACCAAGACCGAGGTCCATCCCCGCCCCTCCCTCCGCGACAACCTCCAATTCGACCACCCCTCCACCTCCTCCCGCATCACCTGGATCACCTCGATCGACGAGGGCCGCCTCTGGTCCGACTTCACCAGCAAGTTAGACCAAGCCTCCAAGTAGCGTCCCCCAACACCCAACACCCGGCGCTATCATAGCGCCATGCCCGGCTACTACCACCCTGAAGACCTCCCCCGCTTCCCCGACATCGGCCAGGACGCCCCCGAGCTCTGGAAGAAATTCTCCGACTGGTACAACGCCGTCTTCGCCGAGGGCGCCCTCACCGAGCGAGAGAAGTGTCTCATCGCCCTGGCCGTCGCCCACGCCGTCCAATGCCCCTACTGCATCGACGCTTACACCACGGCCTCACTCGAAAAGGGCTCCAACCTCGAGCAGATGACCGAGGCCCTTCACGTCGCCGCCGCCATCCGGGGCGGCGCCTCGCTCGTCCACGGCTTGCAAATGCGCAACGCCGCCGCTAAGGTAAGCATGTGAAGCCTTTCGACCGCGCCCTGGAAGAGTCCGGTCTCTACCCCCTCACCGCCACCGGCATCACCGTCTTCCAGATCAACGTCGGCAAGCTCTGCAACCAGACCTGCGGCCATTGCCACGTCGACGCCGGCCCCCACCGCCGCGAGATCATGACCCGCGAGACGGCCGAGCTGGCCATCGACGTCCTGGCCCAGACCGATATCCCCACGGTCGACATCACCGGCGGCGCCCCCGAGCTAAACCCCGATTTCCGCTGGCTCGTCACCGAAGCGAAGCGCCTCGGCCGCCATGTGATGGACCGCTGCAATCTGACTGTCCTGCTGCTACCCTCTCAACAGGACCTGGCCGGTTTCCTCGCCGCGCACCAGGTCGAGATCGTGGCCAGCCTCCCTTACTTCCTGGCCCAGCAGACCGACGCCCAGCGCGGCCTCGGCGTCTTCGACAAGTCCCTTGAGGCCCTGCGCCTGCTCAACTCCCTCGGCTACGGTCGGCCCGAGTCCCCGCTCCGGCTCAACCTGGTCTACAACCCCGTCGGCGCCTACCTCCCCGGTCCCCAGCGCGCCCTGGAAGCCGACTTCCACCGCGAGCTCGAGCGCCGCTACGGCGTGGTCTTCCACTCCCTCTACACCATCACCAACATGCCCATCAACCGGTTCCTGGACTTCCTCCACCGCACCGGTAACTACGACCGCTACATGGAGAAGCTGGTCAACGCCTACAACCCCGGGGCCGCTGCCGGCGTCATGTGCCGCTATACCCTTTCGGTTGGCTGGGACGGCGCGCTCTACGACTGCGACTTCAACCAGATGCTCGACCTCCCGCTCAACCACGGCGCGCCGCGCCACCTCCGCGACTTCCACGCCGATCTGCTCCACCACCGCCCCATCGTCACCGGCCCGCACTGCTACGGCTGCACCGCCGGCTCCGGCTCCTCCTGCGGCGGCACGACGGTCCGATCATAAACTTCACCAACTTCACCAAATGGTGATACAATGGTCCTATGAGGCGGGCCACCATCACCATTTCCGGGGAGCTGGATACGGCCCTGCGTGCCTATCTTCACGATCAGGAAGTGTCTCCGGCCTTGACCGCGGTGGTACAGTCTGCCTTACGTGAGTACCTGGCCAGCCGCGGCTATCTGTCTCCGGCCCGCCCCTTCCGCATCACTCCCGCCCCCCAGGGCAGTGGACGCAAAGACGTCAGCATCCACCACGACCGGTACCTGGTGAGCACATGAAAAGGTTCATCCTGGCCGATACCGGCCCGCTCTACGCCGCCGCCGATCCTTCCGATCAGCACCACCGCCGCGCCCAGGATGACATCGGCCGCCTCGCCGCCGAGGGCCTGGCGGTGACGGTCCTGTGGCCCATCTTCCTCGAAACCTACACGCTGGTGCGCCGCCGCCTGGGCCACGGCGCCGCGCAGACGTGGTTGCGCGACCTGGCCACCTCCGCCCGCCTCCTCACTCCCGGCGATCGCGACTACGCCGAGGCCATGCGCCAGACCGCCGATCACCCCGATCAGACCTTCACCTTGTTCGATACCCTGCTCGGTGTCGTCAGCAAGCGCCTGGCCCTCCCGGTATGGTCCTACGACCCGCACTTCAAGGCCCTGCGTGTACCGCTCTGGCGGTGATACACTAGGCGCCATGGAACGCCGCACCGCCCTGAAACTCCTCGCCGCCGGGGTGATGGCCGAGCGGCTCGAGTCCGCTCAGCACCACCTGGTCCAGATCGCCGCCAACCCTTCCACCTACAAGCTGCAGTTCTTTACCCCCCAGCAGGACAGGCTCCTCGACCGCCTCTCGGACCTCATCATCCCCACCGACGACCACTCCCCCGGCGCCGGCGCGGCCAAGGTCAGCCAGTTCATCGACCTGATGGTCGCGAGCAGCAACCAGGGCGTCCAGGAGCAGTGGACCACCGGCCTGAAGGCCGTCGAAGCCGAGGCCCAGACCCGCTTCCAGAAGCCGTTCCTCGATCTGACCCCCGACCAGCAGGACCGGATCCTGGCCGGGATGGCGACGAACGAGAGCAGTCCTTCCACCGGCTTGGAGCGCTTCTTCGTCCGCCTGAAGTCCCTGACCATCGACGGCTACTACACCTCAGCCATCGGTATCCACAAGGACCTGGAGTACAAAGGCAACACGGCCCTGGCGGAGTTTCCCGGTTGCACCCACCCCGAACATACCAGTTGACACCGGGAGCCGGCCAGGCGGCCGCCCCATAATCGGCGCTACCCGTGGCGGATACTGCGCAGACGGCGCATGACCTCGTTGCCGCCGCGGCCGAAGTAGTCGTGTAGCAGACGGTATTCCGCGTAGAGCCGGTCGTACACGGCGTGGGCTGCGGAATTGGGCCGGTAGCCGCCTTCCAGCAGGCCGGTCATGTGGCGCGCGGCCTCGGGAATATCCTTATAGTATCCACCGGCCACGGTGGCGTGGATGGCCGCGCCCAGCCCGGAGGCCTGGAAGGACCGGGGCAGGCGGATCTCCCGTCCAGTCACGTCGGCGAAGACCTGCATCACCGCCGGGCTCTTCTCGGCGATGCCGCCGCAGGCGACTATGTCGCGTGTCGTCAGACCCTGGGCCTCGAAGGCGTCGATGATGGCCCGGGTGCCGAAGGCCGTCGCCTCGATCAGGGCGCGATAGATTTCTTCGGGGCGGGTGGCCAGAGTCAGGCCCACCAGGACGCCGCTGAGGTCGGCCTCCATCAGCACCGAGCGGTTGCCGTTCCACCAGTCGAGCGCCAGCAGGCCGCTCTCGCCGGGCTTGAGGCGCCAGGCCTCGGTCGTGACCAGCTCGGAGGGAGAGATGCCCCGGGAGTCGGCTTCGCGCTCCAGCTCGGCGGTAATCCCGGTGCGGAAGAACCAGGCGTAGATGTCGCCCAGCGCCGCTTGGCCGGCCTCGTAGCCCCAGTAACCGGGGAGGATGCCGTCCGCGACCACGCCGCCCATACCCTCGACAAAGCGCGCGTCGGAGCCGAGCATCATGTGACACAGCGAGGTGCCCATGATCATCACCAACCGCCCCGGCTCGGTAACGCCGCAGGCGGGCACCGCGGCGTGGGCGTCGATGATGGCTGTGGCTACCGGGAGGCCCGCCGGGAGTCCGAGCCGGGCCGCCATCCGGGCGGTCAGGCCGCCGGCCGAAACGCCCAAGGGCAGAACCGGCGCGGTGAGTTTTTCGGCCACCACGTGTTCCATCCGCGGGTCCAGCTCGTAGAAGAACGCCCGCGGCGGGTACCCCTGGCCCTTGATCCACATGCCCTTGTAGCCGGCGGCGCACTCGCTGCGCACCTCCCGCCCCACCAGTTGCCACACCGTCCAGTCACCGGCCTCGATCAGGCGCTCGGCGGCCTGGTAGATCTCCGGAGCTTCCTCCACGATCTGGAGCGCCTTGGAGAAGAACCACTCCGAGGAGTAACGGCCGCTGCAGACGCGCAGGGCGTCTTCGCCCCGGCGGTTGCCGATCTCCGTGATGCGGGTCGCCTGGGACTGGGCGGCGTGGTGTTTCCATAGCTTCACCCAGGCATGCGGCTGGGAGGCATAGCGGTCGATGGTGCACAGGGGCGTGCCGTCGGCCAGACTGGGAAGAATGGTGCAGGAGGTGAAGTCGACGCCGATCCCCACCACGTCGGCCCCATCGATTCCGGTCTGGCGCAGGACCTCCGGAATACCTCGTTCCAGGACAAATATATAATCGCGAGGATCTTGCAGGGCCCAGTCCGGGGCCAGCGGGGTGTCGTCGGGCAGGCGGCGGTCCAGAACCCCGTTGACGTAAGGGACCACCTGCCAGGCGACCTCTTCGCCGGTATCGGCGCGCACCAGCATGACGCGGCCGGATTCGGTGCCGAAGTCCAGTCCCAGGGCGTACTTCACAGCGGCGGGCATCAGCGTTCTCCGCCGCGGGCGCGGCGCACCACCTCGTCCACCTTCTCGGCGATGGTCTCCTCCACGGCGGCGCCAAACGGCCCCGGCTGTCCGTAGCCGATCATCGCCCCCCCGCCCTCGTAGCCTCCCTCGCGCAACACCCGCAACGACGGAATATAGGCAAACACGTCGTTGGAGTAGCCGGCTACCCAGGTATGGTTCCACCCGTACAGGTTCTTGAACCGCAGCGAATAGTCCACTACCACCTCGCCGGCCAGGGCCAGAAAGGTGAGGTCGCGCCCGAACTGCCAGACCTGCACCGCGTAGGGGTAACGGTCGGGCAGGCGTCCGTCGCGTTCGAGGATATCGAGCATGTAGCGGGCGTGACGGCGGCGCGCGGCGTCGGAGTCCTGCAGGCGCTGCTGGAACTCCTGGCGCGAGGGCGGCTTCTGAAAGGGAATGTCGACGCGGTCGAACACGGGCACCAGCGGGCCGCCTACCGGCTTCATCTTGCGGCCCAAAACCTCTTCGACAGAAACGGCCAGGATCTTGCCATAGCTGCGGGCCAGGTCGACCGAACGGCGCGGCAGCGGGTTGGCGTCGGCCCCGCAGCCGGCTACGAACAGCGCCGTGGCGCCCGGATGCTCCTTCTCAATCGCTTCCTGCGCGTAGCCCGCATAGTCGCCGTTGACCAGGTAGTCGGATAGCACGGTGTTGTGACAGGCGTAGCCGAAGACGACGGCCGCGAGTTTCCCGTCGCCGGCGCGGACGCTCAGGACCGGCACATCGTGATCCACCGGACCCGGAAGCTGGCGCAGCGTGACGCGGCGGCGGTTCACCGCGAATCCGGCCGAACCCTGGTCGAAGGCCAGTTGAGCCGGGGCCAAGTTGCCCAGCGAGGCGCCGATGAGGTCGACCACCTGGTCGAGCAGCTTGGCCGTGTAGCGCCGCACGACCGCGGACTGCGCGTCATCCAGGGGATAGGCCGGACGCAGGAGTTGTCCGGTAACCGGGGCGCTGTGGGTATGCGAAGCATTCAGGACCAGGCGTTCGCGGGGGAGGCCATACTTCCTGGCGACGCCATCGGCCACGGTCGCGGCCATCTGGCTGGTGAAGCCGAGCAGGTCCGAGGTGACGATGACGGCGGGCGGGTCGGCGTCGTTCTGCAGCGCCAGGGCTTTGGCGTAGATGTCCTGCAGGACGCCCTCCGAGGGCTTGGTGCGGGCGCCGTAACCGGCCAGCCAAATCGACTCCTGCGGGGTGATGTTAACCCGAGCCGTGCCCGCCCGCCACGCGGCGGAGACCAGACCGGCGCCAAGCAAAGCGGAAAGTAGCAGTTCTTTCACCGGGGGAACTCCAACGTCGCATCATAGCAGCGGCGGGAACGATCTGCGAAGATAGTTTGCGCCGACCTCCATCACCCAACACCCCGCACCCAGCACCCAACACCCATCACCCAACACCCCGCAGAGGTGTGCGAAGATAGTTTACTTCGACATGGCTAACAGCGCCGGTGTGGTTCGAACCACGTTCCGCGCCTTTACCTACCCCAACTTCCGGCTGCTGTGGACCGGCGCCTTCACTTCCTCGACCGGAACCTGGCTCCAGGAGGTGGCCCAGAGCTGGCTGGTCTATACCCTTACCGGGTCGACCGTCCTGCTGGGCCTGACCGCCTTTCTAGCCGGAGCGCCGATTCTGTTGTTCTCCCTGATCGGCGGGGTAGTGGCCGACCGCATGGACCGTTGCAAGCTGCTGCTCCTGTCCCAGTACACCCAGATGACCTCGGCCTTCCTGCTGGCCGTCCTCATTTACTCGGGCAAGGTGCAGATCTGGCACATCCTGGTGCTGGCGTTCGTCAACGGCTCGGCCCAGGCGTTCGGGGGACCGGCGTTCCAGGCGCTGATCCCCTCGCTGGTTGCCGCCGAACACATGCCCAACGCCATCGCCCTGATGTCCATCCAGTTCAACCTGGCGCGGGTGATCGGGCCCGTGATCGCGGGATTCACCATGAAGTGGGCGGGGGCTACGGCCTGCTTTGCGCTGAACGGGATGAGCTTTCTGGCTCCCATCGTCGCCTTGAAGATGCTGAACATCTCGTTCGTGCCCAAAAAGACCGATGAGCACCTCCTGTTCAGCCTCCGGGAAGGGGTGCGGTTCGTGTGGGGGCACGGCAACCTGGCGGGCCTGATCGCGCTGGCATTTTGCTCGACGGGCCTGGGGGTGCCGCTGGTGACCTTCCTGCCGACCTTCGCCAAGGACATCTTCCAGATGGGCCCGCAAGGCTACAGCATGCTGCTGGCGGCCTCGGGGTCGGGGGCCGTGGTGGGAGCCCTGATCGTAGCCTGGATGGGTCACATCGCCCGCAAAGGCCGCGCCGCGCTGCTGATGGTGGTGGCCCTGGGAGTCTTTGTGACCGGCTTCTCGCGCTCACCCTGGTTCCCGCTCTCCTGTGTATTCCTGTTCCTGGCCGGGGTGTCGCTGGTCAGCGTCTTCGCCATGATCAGCTCGCTCGTGCAGTTGCTGGCCCCCGAGGAGCTGCGAGGACGGGTGGTGAGCATCTACAACGTGGCCTTCCGGGGCGGGATGCCGCTGGGCAACTTGGCCACCGGGTTCGTGGCACGGGCCTGGTCGCCGCAGGGGGCGCTGCTGGCTAACGGCGTCCTGCTGGCCCTGGTGGGCCTGTACTTCCTGGTGGGACAGCGCGGGGTCCGCAGGCTGTAACCGCGCGTGGGAGCAAGCGTGGTTGCCCGGAAAAGAGCCGCAAGCCATTGATTCCACGTGGGCCCATACAGGCAGGCCCGGTCATGGAGGGGGGGGTGGAAAACGAAAGTGCCCGCCGCGGGCCCTAGGTCCCCGGCGGGCGCTTCCATGTATAGGGAGAAGTTCCGACGGTATAGCAATCCATCAGAACTGGTGATTCGGATCTTAGGGTTTCCATGGGAGACAAGTCAAGGGAAAATTCCAGGAAATTCTCGCGTATAACTATGTTCTTTCTCAATTATTTACAGACTACCTGGATTTCCACAGGGAGTGGAGGGTGGCTTCCAGACCTCCACGGGCAGGGCCAGTCTTTCTCTACGTGACTCAAACAAAAGGACTTATCGGTCGGGACTACGGGTCGCCCAGCTTCAGCCGGGTGATCGCCGGCTCGGCCTCCGCGTTGAAGCGGGACTGGGGGAACCACTTGCCCAGCAGGATTCGCACCCCGCCCACACCTACGCCGGCCAGCACGGCGAAGCCTACCAGAATAAGACATAGCATGACCACGCCGAGCAGGAACTCGCCGATGTTTTCGTTGCGCATCTGGGGCGGCTGGCTCCAGGTGAGGGTGGCTTCGTAGCGGACCCGCGCCAGCAGTTTCTCGGCCTCATCCCCGGAGAAGGGATTCAGTATTATCGCGACCAAAGGTCCGCTGCGCTTGGTGACGATCCCGGCGATGTGGCGAAACTCCTCCATCTGGGCGCGGGCCATCTGCGGGGTGGGATAGGCGAACAGCAGCAGCTTGAGCCGGCCGCCTTCCCCGCTGTACTCCGCCACTTCGCCCTCGGCGCCCAGGTGGAAAGCGGCGGTGGACGGTGGGACCGTGGGGGCCAGCATCTGCAGCGCCACCGGACCCTGGATGAACCGCTCGGAATTGGCCACGCGTCCCTCCGACGGCAGGTACTTGAACACCGGCGGCGCGACCGTGCGCTCGAAGCGAGGCAGGATGCTGAGCAGGGCCTCCAGATGTTCCTGCTCGGGCCGGGCGCCGCGCAACTCCAGGACGTAGTTGCCGTACTGGAACAATAGGGCGTCGTCCTTTTCGACGGCGCGCTCGCTCTGCTGGGCCGGCTTGGCATCAGCCGGACGGAGCCACTGATACATGCCAAAGGCCCCGGTGGCGTCTTTGGCGCGCAGCAGGGTAATGTCCAGCTTGCGGCCACCCGCGGCGTACTGCGCGCGTTCGGCGGCGTCCAGCCCGTATTCCCGAAACAGGGCGGCCTCGGACGGCGTGTAGGACGGGGCGGCGGTGCGGTTAAAGTCGCCCATCCGGGGCGGCAGCAGGGCGGGCGCGGCCGCAGCCACTCCCGCGACGGCGAGGATCAGGAGGCGCCGTGACATTTCTTGTACTTCTTGCCGCTGCCGCACGGGCAAGGATCGTTGCGGCCTATCTTTTCGCCTTTGATCACTTGGGCCACGGCCGTGCCGCCGTCGCCCGAGCCCATCATCTGCAGCTCGGCCAGCTCCTTTTCTTTCTTCCGGCGGATATTGCGGGTGAAGTCCTCCATGGAGTGGACCGCCGCCTGCCGCTGCTGCTCCACCAGGGCCGGCTGCAGCTCCTCGACCTCCTCCTCGTCGAAGGGCAGGCGCGTCACCTGTCCCACCTGCAGGTAGAGGCGCAGGATGGTTTCGTCCTCGATGCGGTTCATCAGGGCCTCGAACATGTCGTAGGACTCCTTCTTGTACTCGACCAGCGGATCCTTCTGCCCGTATCCGCGAAGGCCGATGCCTTCCTTCAGGTGGTCGAGGCTGTAAAGGTGATCCTTCCACTGGGTATCGAGAATCTCGAGCATGATCATGCGCTCGTGAAAGCGCAGGGCCTCTGTGCCGATGAGGGCTTCCTTGTCTTCGAGGCGCCGGTCGAGCAGTGCGGCGATCTCGTCGAGCATCTCGGCGCGGTTCAGGTTCGGGAGATCGACGTCGTCGAGGGAGACGCCGAACTGGGTGAGGACGTCCGAGCGCAGCCCGGCGTAATCCCAGGTGTCGGGATGCGCCTTGTCCGGACACCGGGTGTTCACGTAAACCTTGGCCAGGTCCCGCACGATCTCCTGGATGTACTCCTTCTGATCGATGCCTTCGAGCAGCTTGCGGCGCAGGCCATAGACGGCCTCGCGCTGCTTGTTCATCACGTCGTCGTACTCGAGCAGGTGTTTGCGGGCCTCGAAGTTCTGGGCTTCCACGGCCTTCTGGGCCGACTCGATGCGCTTGGTGATGAGGCGCGACTCGATGGGGACGTCCTCCTCCATGCCCAGCTTCAGCATGAGGTTCTGCATCCGCTCGCCGCCGAAGACGCGGAGCAGGTCGTCCTGCAGGGAAAGGTAAAAGCGGGAGCTGCCGGGGTCGCCCTGCCGCCCGGCGCGTCCGCGGAGCTGGTTGTCGATGCGGCGGGTGATCAGCCGCGATTCGATTGGGATGCCTTCTTCCATGCCCAGCCGCTGCAGCAGGTTCGAAACCCATTCTTTGGCGAAGATGCGCATCAGGTCATCTTCAAGTGACAAATAGAACCGGGAGGAACCGGGATCGCCCTGACGTCCGGCGCGGCCACGAAGCTGGTTGTCAATGCGGCGCGCCTCGTGACGCTCGGTGCCGAAGATGTGCAGACCGCCGACGGCTGTGACTTCGTCGTGTTCTTTGTCGGTCTGCGCCTTGTAGCGATTGAAAATTTCCGTCCACTGGTCAGTCGGGACCACATACTCGTTGCCGGCGTAGTACCAGACTGTGCTCTTGGCGTCGTCCACGCCGGCTTCGATCTTGCCCTGGGCGGCACGCAGCGGCTGCGCGATTCCCTTCTTCACGCATTCCTGCTTGGCCATGAACTCGGGGTTGCCGCCCAGCAGGATGTCAGTGCCACGGCCGGCCATGTTGGTAGCGATAGTGACCATGCCCTTACGCCCGGCCTGGGCCACAATCTCAGCTTCACGCTCGTGATACTTGGCGTTGAGCACCACGTGCTTGATGGCCTTCTTCTTCAGGAGTTCGGAGAGGCGCTCGGAT
>JBGOUV010000439.1:0-5315 GCA_041477815.1 Terriglobia bacterium
CCTGGCGACCCCGGAGGCGCAGGAGATCGTGTTGAAGCAGATGGAGGACTACTTCTTCGGGGAAGGCGCGGCGCTGCCGCCCGACTACGTCCCGCCGAAGACGAAAGGTTGAGTCCGCAAGCGGGCGAGGCATGCCTCGTAAGACAGACTGAGCGGCGGCCGGCGACGGCCAGTGCCGGAGCCCGCGACCCCGCAGGACAGAGCTCGCTCGAGAGCTACTGGTGCCGCAGCGCCGCCACAGGATCGAGCCGCGCCGCGCGCCGCGCAGGCAGGTAGCTGGAGATCAAGGCTACGGCCAGGAAGAATAGCGCGGCGGAGGTGAAGGTGACGGCATCGGTCGGTTTCACCCGATACAGCAGGCTCGCGAGCACGCGCGTGGCTGCAACCGCGGCGGCAAGCCCCAACACGACGCCAGCCACGGCCAGTAACATCCCCTGCCCGGCAATCATTCGAACCACGTCCGCCGGTTGGGCTCCCAAGGCCAAGCGCACCCCGATCTCCTGCGTCCGCCGGCTCACCGCGTAGGAAACCACCCCGTGAATCCCAACCGCCGAAAGCAGCAGCGCCACGCCGGCAAACACACCCAACAGCCACAACGCCGAACGCATCGCGCCGCCCGATCGGGTTACCAGCTGCTCCATGGTGGCGATGTTTTCCACCGGCTGATCCGGGTCGAGCTTCTGCACGATGCCCCGAATCGCCGAAGCCAGGGCCAACGGATCTGAGGTGGTTCGCACCGCCAGCTTCATGTCTTCCCGAAACCCGATGTGATAATCGGGATAGGTTCGCGCCCGCTGGCGAAACGGAACGTAAAGGCACAGGTCTGTTTCTGACCGCAGGCCCAACTGGCGGATATCAGCGATCACTCCGACCACCTCGAGGGACCGCTCCCGATCCGCCCCCCCATCGTACAGCCGTATCCGCTGGCCGATCGGATCCTTGCCGGGCCAGTAACGCTTGGCCAAACCTTCATTCACAATTACGACGCCGGGGGCGCCTTCCGTGTCCTGGGCGGTGAAATGACGTCCCTGGCGCAGTGCGATGCCCATGGTTCGAAAGTACTTCGGGGTCACGCCAAAATGGAACGCTCCCAGGTCTCCGGCCCTGATCGTGTGCCCCCCCCGAAAGTAGAGCGGGGCAGACCCTCTCTTAAGCTCTATCCCCCAACCTCCGGCGAGGGGAAGGTTATTCGTTGCCCCTGCGGCCAGCACACCGGGCAGACTCTCAACCTGCTCGACAACCTGCTCGAAAAAGGCCAGTCGCGTCTCGCGCAACGTCCACAGCTTCCCTCCCCGCGCATCTTTGCCGGTCTCCTCCGCGATCTTGTTTCGGGGCATGGCGAGGCGCATAGTCAGGACGTTCTCGGGGTCAAAACCCAGTTGGGCCTGCTGCAGGCGCCAGAAACTGTGGATCATCAGCCCGGAGCCGATCAGCAAGACCAACGAGAGCGCCACCTGCCCGACCAGCAGCAAGCCGGACGAGGAGACGCGCAGCCTGGGGGCGGCCGACACCACCGGGCGGGTGGCCCGCAGCGCCGGGGCCAGGCCGAACAGGATGGCCGCTGCCAGTGACGCGACCAGCGTGAATCCAAGCACGCGGCCATCGAGGCCGGTTTCATCGAATCGCGGAATATTGCCCGGATCGAGGCCTTTCAGCAAGCCTGCCCCCCACCAGGCCAGGAGCAGTCCCAGCACGCCGCCGAGCGCCGAAAGCAGCAGCCCTTCGGTGAGCAGTTGCCGGACCAGTCGGCCGCGTCCGGCTCCCAGCGCCGCTCGCATCGCCATCTCCTGTTGTCGCGCCGCCGCCCTGGCCAGCAGCAGATTGGCGACGTTGGCGCACGCGATCAGCAGCACCAGGCTCACTGCCGCCAGCAGGGTCAGCAGCGAAGCGCGATCCTGGCTGACCAGGGACTCCCGGAGAGGCGTGATATTCACCCCAGGCCCAGGGCCTGGGGTGAATATGCGGCTGTCTTTGAAATACATATGCCCGAGCCGTCGGGCGATGGTATCCATCTCCGCCTGAGCCTGCTGGAGCGATATGCCGGGCTGGAGCCGGGCGACGACGCGCAATCGGCTCACCTCGCGCTCCGTTACCGGTTCGTCGTGGAAGGCATAGGGCAGCCACATGTGAAAGTCCTCGGTCGCGCTGGCGAAGAACCGGAACCGGGCGGGCATGACTCCGATGACCGAGTAGGGGTTTCCGTCCAGTTTGATCGACCGGCCGACCATGGCCGGGTCCCCGCCCAAGCGCTTCCAGAGCCCATGGCTCAGGACGACGAGGGTTTCTCCGGGCCGGTCTTCTTCGGGTAAAAAGGTGCGGCCGAACTCCGCTTCCACCCCCAGCATCTGGAAAAAGCCGGCCGAGACGTTCTGGACCCGGACCCGCTGTGGCTCGCCTTCGCCAGTCAGAATCAGGTTACGGCTGCTGCTCGCCGCTATGTCGGAAAAGACGTGGTTCTGGGCTTTCCAATCGAGAAAGGTGGCCGGAGGTACGGCGAACCCGCGGGTCCAGGGAACGACCTGCGTGACCTGGACCAACCGGTCCGGTTCGCGATAAGGCAGCGGGCGCAACAGCACGGAGTTCACCGCGCTGAAGATTGCCGTATTGGCCCCGATGCCTAGAGCCAGCGATACTGCGGCCACGGCTGTGAAACCCGGATTTTTGAGCAGCAGCCGCGCGCCGTAGCGGAGGTCGCCCCCAAGCACGTCCAGGATCTCGTACGGGGCGGAGCGGGCCCAGTCAGCCAGGGTGTGAATCCAAAAGCCAACCAGCGCCCCAAGGCTCTGCTGTTCGCGGGAACGGGCACGAAAGTCCGCCAGCATCACGCTGCCATACTCGCGCCGGAACTCGGCCGGGTAGGTTAGCAGCAACAGCCGATAGAAGCGTTGCGAAAGGAGTAGAACCCAATCCCACATGGCAACCTCCGGGGCCGTCAGGCCGGCCTGGGCTGCGGCAGCAAGTCTTTAGCGCGCGCCAGGCGAACCAACTGTGCCAGCCGCCGGGCTTCGGCCTCCGCCACCCGCCGTCCTTCCTCAGTGAGGCGGTAGTAGCGCCGGCGCTCGTCATCCAGGGCCGGATCGGGCCGCTCGTCCGATTCCACGATCAGGCCGTCCTCCAGCATCCTCTTGATCGAGCCGTAGAGCGTGCCCGGTCCCAGGCGCAGCTTGCCTCCTGCACGCGCCGACACCTCCTGCATGATCGCGTAGCCGTGTTTCTCCCCATCGGCCAGCGCCAGCACAATCTGGAAAGCCGCCGGTGTCAGCGGCAGGAAAGCCATCGGGTCAACTTTCATCGCGCGCCCTCTTTATCTATCAGAATTCGATATATCAACATTCGATAGAATACAACAAGGCGCCGGAGAATGCAAGGCGACAGATATGGGGGTGGGCGGTCCTGCCCCGCTCAGATCAGCGGGAGGGCTGGCGAGATGGAGAAACTCAGTTGCTGGTGAGCCTGCCGTAAGGCCTGCTCGACAAATTCGGGCGTGTCGCCGCGAGCGAAAATGAATCCGAGATAACTGGACCCCTCGGGGAGCGGGACGAGTTTCTCGCCCCGCTTGGCCGTGATCTCGATGCCCTCGACGCCGGGGGCGCCGGAGGCGGGCTCCAGATTGTCGACTCTTTCCAGGATGCCGGCGCGGGGGATGGGGATCATCATGACCCCGGAGGCGGTGGGCTCGCGCGGGAGGTCCTCGATGGCCTCGCCCAGCGCGTGGCGGAGGATCAGTTCTTCGAGCGTGATGCCGTCGGCAAATCGCAGCGCCCGCGCGCAGAGGCCGCCGATGGGGCGCGCGGCGATCTCCAGCATCCAGACATCTCCTTTGTGCAGGCGCATTTCGGCATGCACCGGGCCGTGCCGCAGTCCCACGGCGGCCACGGCCTTCTCGGTCGCTGCGACGAGGGCCTGCTGCGCGGCCGGGTCGAGCCGGGACGGAGTCACGTAGATCGTTTCTTCGAAGAAGGGGCCGTCCAGGGGGTCGGGCTTGTCGAAGATCGCCAGGACTCGCAGCCGTCCGGCGGTGACGATTCCTTCCAGGGCGACTTCGCGGCCGGGGATGAAGCTCTCCACCTGGATCCACTGGGCCGCCTCGCCCAGGACCCGGCGCAGCAAGGCCCGGATGCGGTCGAAGGCGGCGCGGAACTCGGCCGCGTTGTCGGCGCGGATCACGCCGCGGCTGGCCGATAGCCCCAGCGGCTTGAGGACGCAAGGAAACGGGACGTCCGGCGCCGGAGGCGGCGCGGCGGCGGGAAAGCGGCGGTACCAGGGTACGGGCAGCCCGGCCATCCGGAAGCGCTCGCGCGCCAGGTACTTATTGCGACAGACCTCGACGGCGTCGGGCGGATGAAACGGCAGTTGCAGCTCGCGGGCGGCGAGGGCGGCGATGAGGGTGACGGGATCCCCCAGGGCCACCAGGCCGTGGATAGGATTCTCGCGCGCAAACTCGACAATCTTCGCAGCCGACTCCTCGGGCTTTTCCAGACGGATGGGGATGGCTCCGTCGCGCCAGGGATCTTCCAGGACATGACACCGGTCGCTGGCCAGGACTAGAGGCGTCCGGATGCGCTCGGCGGCCTTGCGGAACTCGGCGGCCTGGTATCCGGTGGTGGTGGAGAGCAGCAACAACCTCTTCATAGTACCTTTGCGCCCGGTTCAGCCAGCCATGCCCTCCGCTCCTGGGCAAATGTAGGGCGGCCCCCCTGGGCCGGCCTGCCGGATTTCGATAGAGGCATAAAGCCGGCCAGGGGACCGGCTGCGGCCCCGGGGGGCCGCCCCACATTTGCATCCCTCGTTACGGCCTAGAGAAGGGCCAACTGCCCTTCGGTGGGTTCGGCTCAACAATACCAAGGCTCGTTGATGTAGGGGATAGCGGCGCGGTCGGGCCGGTCGCGGTCGTCGGGAAGTGGAGGCGGCGCCTGGTCGTGGGCCAGGCTCCAGATCTCCCGGAAAATCTCCTCTCTGGAGACTTCCCTGCGCTGGACCAGCGCCTGCAGCTCCCGGCACAACCGATCCATCCAGGGATCCGGATGCGCCCAGCGGTAGCTCAGGGCGGCCTGGTCAAACTCGCCGACGATCCCCAGCACTTCGGGCAGTTCCAAGAGCCGCGACCCGGCCGGGATCAGCAGCCGGATACAAAGCTGGATGGGCGAGACCTGCGCCACCAGGTCCTGCTCCACCAGCACCCGCAGCAGGTCCCGATACGTCTCGCGGGTGGTCCACGGGGTGAAAGGGACGAAGGTCGGCGAAAGGGTCAGGCCGGCCGCGCGGCACAAACGCAGGGCCTCCAGGAAGTCCGCCCGGGTGTGGCCCTTGTCGAG
>JBGOUV010000268.1:0-9784 GCA_041477815.1 Terriglobia bacterium
AGGATGACTCCATCGCCTGTGGCAGCCAGGCTCATGGTCGGCGCATTGGACCCAATCGTGTCCGGCGCATCCCCTTCGAGCGCCTTTGCCAGGCCGAAGTCCAGCACCTTGACCAGGCCCTCGGCCGTCACCATGATGTTGGCCGGCTTCAAGTCGCGGTGGATGATGCCGGCGCCGTGGGCCTTCACCAGCACGTCGGCGATCTGGATCCCGTACTTCAGGGCTTCCGCCAGCGGCGAGCCCGGGCGTCCGAAGCAGGCGTCCAGGGTGCGGCCGGCGATATACTCCATGGCGATGTAGTCGACGCCGTGCTCTTCGCCGATGTCGTAGATCGTGACAATATTGGGGTGGTTCAAGGACGAAGCGGCGCGGGCTTCCTGGATGAAGCGGCGCTTGCGGTCGGGGTCGGCGATGGTCTCAGCGCGCAGGACCTTCAGGGCCACCGGGCGGTCCAGGCGGGTGTCGCGGGCGCGGTACACCACGCCCATCCCGCCTTCGCCCAGCTTCTCCTCAATCTTGTAGGGGCCCAGCGTCTGGCCGAGCATGGGCTCAGGATATCACTTCGCGGCAGATTCCCCGCTTCGAGCTGCGGACGAAGGCCACCAGATGACGGGTGTGTTCGGTGGGGACCTCGCGCTCGATGGCCTGCAAGGCGTCTTCGAGCTTGAGCTGGGAGCGGTAGAGGAGCCGGTAGGCTCGCTTGAGGGCGGCGATGTCGGGCGGCGAGAGGCCGGCGCGGCGCAGTCCTACCAGGTTGAGACCGCGCGGCGTGACGTTGAAATCGGTGTAGAGGAAGAACGGCGGCACGTCCTGGTTCACGCGGGTATTGCCGCCGATCATGGAGAGGCGGCCGATCTTGGAATACTGGTGGATCACCACGCCGCCCGAGACGAAGGCCTCGTCCTCGATCTCGACATAGCCGGCCACCAGGGCGCAACTGCAGATGACCGTACGCGAGCCGATGCGGCAGTCGTGGGCGATGTGGCCGGAGGTCATGATGTAGTTGCCGTCGCCGATCGTGGTGACCGACTCGGGGCGGGTACCTCGGCTGATGGTGTAGTGCTCGCGAATGACGTTGTCGTCGCCGATGCGCAGGTAGCTGCGCTGGCCGGTGAAGGTCTTATCGAGCGGGTCGGTGCCGAGCACGGTGCCGGCGGAGATCCGGTTGCGGGCGCCGAGGGTGGTCCAGCGCTTCACGTAGACGTAAGGCTCGAGGCGCGTGCCCTCGCCGATGGCGACATCCGGCTCGACCACGCAGAATTCTCCGATGTCGACGCCGGGGCCGAGGACCGCGCCGGGGTGGAGGCGGGCCGTGGGGGCGATGGCCATAAGACTGTATGATAGCCAAGTATGACGGTCAAACAGATGGCGCAGGATCTGGACGCGGCGTGGGAAGGCAACGGGGATCTGGAGATCACCGGGGTGCAGGCGCTCGAAGAGGCCGGGCCGAGCGAGGCGTCGTTCGTGGAAGGACGGCGCGGCGAGAAGCGGGCGGCGGAGTCGCGGGCGGGGTGTCTGCTGGTGCGGCCGGAGGCGGAGTCCGGCGGGCGGACGGTGATCCGCGTGGCCCAGCCGCGACAGGCTTTCGCCCGGGTAGTGCGCTGGTTCCACCCGGCGCGGCGGCGGGAGCCGGGAGTTGAAAAGAGCGCGTCGGTGGCGGCGTCGGCGCGGTTGGGGGAGGGCGTTGCGGTGGGGGCGGGAGCGGTGATCGGCGATGGCGCGGTGGTGGGGGACCGGACGGTGGTGGGGCCGCGGTCGGTGGTGGGGGAGGGCGTCAGGCTCGGCGACGACTGCCTGCTTCACGCAGGCGTGACGCTTTACGCGGGGGTTCGGGTGGGACATCGGGCGGTGCTGCATACCGGGTGCGTGATCGGCGCCGACGGATTCGGGTTCGTGTTCGAGGGCGGAGGCTGGGAGAAGTTCCCGCAGGTGGGGACCGTGGAGATGGGCGACGACGTGGAGATCGGGGCCAACAGTTGCGTGGACCGCGGGGCCCTGGGAGCGACGCGCATCGGAGACGGCACGAAGCTGGATAACCTGGTCCACATCGGCCACAACTGCCGGATCGGGCGGCACGTGGTGATCGCGGCTCAGACCGGGCTGTCGGGCGGGGTGGAGGTGGGCGACTACGCGGTGATCGGCGGTCAGGTGGGTATTGGAGATAAGGCACGGATCGAGCCGGGGGCGGTGCTGGGGTCGGGGTGCGGGGTGCTGACGTCGAAGATCGTGCGGGCGGGGGAGCCGGTGTGGGGGACGCCGGCGCGGCCTCTCCAGCAGTACCTGAAGCGGCTGGCGGTGTTCGACCGGCTGCCCCAGATAGTCGCTAAGATGGAGGGGAAATGAAGCTGGTGGTGGTGGGCGGGCACTCTCGGAATATTGGCAAGACGGCGGTGGCCGCCGCCATCATTGCCGGGACGCGGGAGCTGGGGTGGACGGCTCTTAAGCTTACCCAGTATGGCCACCACCTGTGCTCGGAGCATGGCCGGGCTTGCGACTGCGCTCCGGAGAATCCCGATCATCCTTTCGCCATCAGCCGGGAGGAGAGCCGGGAGGGCCGTACGGATACGTCGCGGTTTTTGGCGGCGGGGGCGGCGGAGGCGTATTGGGTCCGGACGCCGGTGGGCGGGCTGGGGGAGGCGATGCCGGCGATTCGCGGGTTGATGGAGGGCAAGGCTTACGTGATCGCGGAGTCGAACAGCTTGTTGCGCTTTCTGCGGCCGGACGCCTACCTGGTGGTCCTGGATGCGGAAATCGCCGACTTCAAAGCGTCGGCGCTGGAGAGCCTGGATCGGGCTGATGCCTTTGTACTGGTGGATAGTGGGAGTAGGTGTGGAAGCTGGGCGGGGGTGGCTCCGTCGTTGCTGGACAGGAGACCGGTGTTTCGGGTGTCGCGGAGAGACTATGCGACGGGGGAGATGATGGAGTTTGTGCTGGGGCGGGTGGGAAAAGGCAAATCAAAAGGCAAAAATTAAGAATTAAAAATCACAAATTGGGAGGGGAGGTGGCTGGGAGGGGGGTGGGTTCGGCCTCGAGGTTCTGGAGGAACTGCTTCAGGAGGTCGTAATAGGGTTCGCGGTGGGTTCGCTTCGTCAACTCGGTGAGAGAGGCGAGGGCGGGGGGCCGGTGGGGGAGCTCCTGGTGCTGCTGGAGGAGGGCGCGGTTGGTCTGGAGGGCGTGGAGCTCCCGGAGGGCGCGGAAGAAAGTGCGCTCGGCGTGGGCGCGGTAACGGGCCATGCGGGCCAGGGTGCGGTCGAGGGAGTCTTCGAGGAGGGGGTCGGGGGAGTCGGGAGCGAGGGTGGCTTCCAAGCGCCGGACGCGGCGAATGTTCCAGGCGGCGTGGAGGAGTTGATCGAACAGGTCCTGCTCGAGGGGGCCGTGAGGTTGCAGCTCACGCTGGTAGGAGGCGAGGAGGTCGTCGAACTCTTCGCGGTCCTCGTCGCAGATGACCAGGTCGCGGGCGGTGAGGCCGTGGCGACGGGCGTTTTGGCAGGAGCGGGACTTGCCCTCGACGGTGCGGGGGCCGGTGGACAGACGGGCATTGGCGGCGTTCGCCGCGAGGCGAGCCTCGGAAGTCATGGCTATTCTCCTTGAGGGAAGATATGCGGGGAGGCGCGGGTTGGGGTGCGCCTCTCTCTACTTGGAGGATACCGCGGCTGTCAAGTGCGAGGGCGTGCTTCGGCGTACTACAAGAGCTTCTTGAACTGATCTACGGTCAGGCCGGCGTCGCGCACGATGCCGCCCATGGTTACCGCATCAACGGGATCGTGGCGAGGGATGGTCACAAAGTGCAGGGCTGTCGGACATGACGATGTGCTTGCCCTGACGGACCACTTGGAAACCGGCCTTTTCCAGGGCCTTCACGGCTCGGAGGTGCGGAACCCCTGGAATCTTTGGCAACTCAGACCGCCACCTCGACTTCTCGAACGTCACTGCCCTCGACAGCGTCACGAACTGCCGCCAGGTACTCCTGAATCGCGTCTTTGATGTTTTCCAGCGCCTGCTGTTCGGTGGTCCCTTGCGACCAACAGCCCGGCAGACCTGGGCAATGGACGCTGAACCCTTCCTCGGTACGCTCCAGGACAACCCTGTACGTCATGACACCAGTATAACTCTATTGCGTAAATGGGTGTCGCCGGTCGGACATCGGAGAAGCCCATTGCCATCCTGGCGGCGCATGCCGTGCGGGCCCGACGTGTCACAGGCCCTCGTTGGAGAAATGGAGCCCAAAATCGTGAAGTCTCGCCACTCCGGCTATCATCCTACATACCTGAAGGTGCACCAGAGGATTCAGTGTGGGGTATACTTATGTGGCCATGCTGAAACTGCTTCGCGGCGCGAAACGCTTCGATCGTCTAGAGCCAGTATTATTGGGTGGTCTAGGCTTGAAGGAGCGCGAGCTACAGGAGTGCATTTGTAACAGTCCCAAGCTTTTCTTCGACGAACTCGAAGACGAAAATCTGCTCATCCTTGGCACCGAAGTGACACCGTCCGATGTGGTTGGCGATCGCATTGACATCCTGGCTTTAGACCCGACGGATGGGACATCGGTCATCATCGAATTGAAGCGCGGAACAAGCAAGTGGCAACTCTCGCAGGCGTTGGCGTATGCTGCAATGATCTCGAACTGTGGCGCTGGCCAGGAATTTCTAGAATTCCTCAGTAGAAGTACTACCGTGAAACGAGAAGAGATCAGTTTCGCCAAAGTGGAGATCGCAGAACTGAATCGCTCACAACGTGTAATCATGGTGGCGGAAGCCTATGATTACGAGGTGCTCGTGGCAGCACAGTGGCTGAATGAGGTCTACGAGGTGGACATCGCATGCTATCAAATTACCTTGGCGCGGGACGGCAACGCCGACGCGCTATATGTGTCCTGCACGCGAATCTATCCTCCCCAAGAGCTGTCGGAGCTGGCAAGACTGCGACGGAGCGCAAAATCGACTGCGGGGCCGGCTCGAAAGGACTTGGAAGCGATGCTGTCGAGGAGCGGAGCAGAAGTGACCCAGTTCTTCCGCGATCGTTTGAAACAGAAGGCGCGAACAGATTCCCGCGATAGCGCTCTAGCCTATCCGCAGACGGGCACAATACGTTGGTACGTTCAGCCCAGGAGGACCGGCGCGCACGTCTATCAAGTTGGCCGATTTCAGCACGGTCCACAGGACGATGAATCCTTCTGGAAGCAGAACCTCTCGAATGCCAACGTAGGGTACAGGAAGAATGCAACGTGCCTGCGCTTCCATCTGAGTGGCAGTTCGGATTTCGAGTTCTTCCAGAAAACGATGGACACAGAGGCTGCGACCTTCTCATGGAAGACCGGCAGGATTGGTGACGAGGCGCCTGCGGAAGAGCCTGAGCCTTCTGCAAATGGCTGAGTAGCGAGGGTCTGCACCGGGAGCCAGGAATTGATCCACCGCATTGCGAGCAGGGGGCCCTCGCGGTCCCGAAATGGCGTCTGGGAGATCAGTCCTGTAAAGTACCCGCGCTGCGTCAGTTCTCACGCCGGGAACGCCAACTCACGGCAGTCCGGGCTTATCACGCCACATGCCCCGCAGGCGGTAGAGCTGGATGCGGTGCCTTTCCATGATGCGCTCGGCGGCGCCGATTTCGACTTGGGTGGTGACGTCAGCGCCGTAGCCGCCGTAGGCGGCGTTGCGGAGGTCGGGGATATACCCCGGCCACATGCCGCCGGAGCTGTAGGTGTAGCCGTAGAAGAGCGGCGTGGGGAGGTCGGCGTGGGTCTTCCAGTAGGTTTGGAGGCGGTGGTGGGGCTCGCCGGGGACCGTGGCTATGGCGATTTCGCCGTTCAGGAGGATCGTCGTGATGCCTACATCGATGGATCGGTCGGGATCCCAGCGGCTGGCAAACTTCAGGACCTCGCCGGAGGCCTGGAGGGAGGGCTTTTCGGGGGCGGCGGTCTTGATGGGACGGGCGGTCTTGACTACTTCGTTGGCGAGGAGCTGGCCCATCTGGTCGACCAGGGCGAAATCCTCGGCCTCGATGCCCTTGCGGCCCTGGAACAGGGGGTTGATGTCGCCGGCGCCGCCCTGGACGAACATGCACTGGACGCCGGGCAGGTCGGCCTCGACCTTGGTTTGCATGGCGCCGGGGTAGTCCGCCGAGTACTTGCAGTTGGTGGGTCCGAGGACGACGGCGTGGGCGGCGTAGTGGACCAGGACGGCCTTGGGGTTGCCGGCGGCGTCATCGACGCGCAAGAGGACGAACTCCGGGTCGACCGGGCCGTAGGGGACGCGCTGGAGGTTGTCGAACAGGGCGCGGGCGCGGCCGGTGTCGCGGAGCAGGAGGCGGTTGTAGCCGAGTTGGAGCGAGCCGCGTCCGACTCCCAGGCGGGCGGGAAACATCGACGATGACGCCTGGCGGATGGCGTCGAAGATCTTCTGCTCGATCTCGAGCAGGTAGGGGGAAGGCTCGGCGCCGCTGGGGGGCAGGCCAGCGCCGGTGCCGGCGGGGGCCAGGTATTGCGGGCCCGAATGGGTGTGGGAGGCCGACAAGAGGAGTACGGGAATTCCCAGCTTTTGGGGGACGTCGCGGCGGAGGTTGTCCGAGACGATGCTGCCGAGGTCCAGGGTGACGAGGGCCATTTTGGAGTCGCCGGCCTCGAGGACCAGGACCTTGGCCATGAGGGGGTCGTGCATGCCGGTGGCGGGGCCGCACTTGCGGTTGTTGTAGCCATACATAGGCATAGAGCCGGCGGGGGTGAGGTCGGCGCGGGCCAGGCCGGCGCGGAGGGGGGGGAGGCTGGTTTGGGCCAGGCTCAGGGCGGACAACGTCGTCAGAGCCACGGCGAGTCTTGTCATGTGGCTGATTATCGCACTTGTTACAATAGTCGGTTCATGTCCCTGGTAGTCGTTGGCTCCGTCGCGTACGACGGCATTCAAACTCCTTATGGCAAGGTGGACCGCATCCTGGGCGGCGCGGCCACGTACTTCTCGCTCGCCGCCAGCTTCTTCACACCGGTGAAGGTGGTGGCGGTGGTCGGCGATGATTTCGACCCGGCCGACGTGGAGCTGCTCGGCAGGCATGGGGTCGACCTGGAGGGGCTGGAGCGCGCGCCGGGGAAAACCTTCTTCTGGTCCGGGGTCTACTCGGACGATCTCAACGATCGCACCACGCTGACTACCGACCTGAACGTCTTCGCCGACTTCAACCCCAAGCTGCCCGAGTCGTACCGCCGGTGTCCATATCTGTTCCTCGGCAACATCCAGCCCAGTCTGCAAACGCGCGTGCGCCGGCAGATGAGCCAGACGCGCCTGGTGGGCGGGGACACCATGAACTACTGGATCCGGGAGACGCCCGCCGACCTGGCGGAGGCGATACGCGAGTGGGACGTCCTGGTCATCAACGACAGCGAAGCGCGGATGCTGAGCGGTGAGTATCAGCTTCGCAAAGCCGCCGCGAAGATCCTGACCAGGGGCCCGAGCAACCTCATTATCAAGCGGGGCGAGTACGGCGCCGTGCTGTTCCGCGAGGACGGGTACTTCATGACGCCCGGGTTTCTGCTGGAAACCGTCTTCGACCCGACCGGGGCGGGCGACTCGTTTGCCGGCGGCTTCATGGGCTTTCTGGCCGGGTCCGGCGCCGATCCTGCGAGCGTGGAGGCGCTGCGGCAGGCCGTCATCTACGGGTCGGTGCTGGGAAGCTTCTGCTGCGAGCAGTTCGGCGTCCGTCGCCTGACCGAGCTGACGCGGAAGGAAATCGATGCCCGCTACCGGGACTTCCGGGCGTTTACGCAGTTCTAGGGGACACGGCGAGTCGAAGGAGGTCTGGATATGCCTCGGACTCGCCGCGGTGTTGAGCGCCGCCTTCGTCCTGTTCTCCCTCCACCGCGGGTACACCCTCTACTACGGTGATGCCGCCTCTCACCTGAACATAGCGCGGCGGCTCACCGACGGGCGCAACCCGGGCTACGAACAGCTCGGCACGGTGTGGCTGCCGCTTCCTCACGTGTTGATGGCGCCGCTGGCGCGCTACGATTCGCTGTGGCGGTCGGGCTTGGCCGGCGCGCTGCCGGGCGCGGTGTTCTTCGTCCTGGGCACGGGGTTCCTTTACGCCGCCGTGCGGCACGCTACGGGGAGCCGGGCCGCCGCGGTGGTGGCGGCCGGGCTGTTTGCCGGCAATCCTAATCTGCTTTACTTGCAGTCCACGCCTATGAATGAGCCGATCTTTCTGGGCTTGTTCGCCGCCGCCGTCTACTTTGCCGTGCGCGGCCAGGCTCTGGGCGCGGGGATCGCCATTCTTCTGTCTACCCTCACCCGTTACGAGGGCTGGTTCCTGATTCCTTTCTTCGTTTTGTTTTTCCTTTTCGGACGCTCGGTGAAGGCCGCGGTCCTGTTCCTGCTGCTGGCGGGACTGGGGCCGCTGTACTGGTTGGCCCATAATCAATATCTATATAGCGACGCGCTGGAGTTTTACCGGGGTCCGCACGGACCCCGAGCCATCTACCAGCGCGGCCTCGATCGCGGCTACGCCCGCCATCCGGCCGACCACCACCTCGCTGTCGCCGCGCGGTACTATCGCCGCGCAGCGGAGCTGGCGCTGGGACGGCCGCTGCTCTTTGTGGCGGCGGGCCTGGCCCTGGCCCTGGTCCGCAGACCCACGCGCGCCCTGGCTTTGCTGGCCCTGCCAGCGCCGTTCTACATTCTGAGCCTGCACTCCGGCGGCACGCCGATCCACGTACCCGACCTCTATCCCCACTCGTACTACAATACCCGCTACGCGCTGGCCGTCCTGCCGGCCTGCGCGGCCGCGGCCGGGGTCCTGGTGGGGATGCTTCCCCGCCCCGCTCTGCGGGCCGTGGCGGCGGCGGTCATCCTGATTGCGGGACTCGGGGGCTGGCTGCTGCATCCTTCGGTCGAGTCCTGGATTACGTGGAAGGAATCGGAGGTCAACTCCCGGGGCCGCCGCCTGTGGACCGGCGAGGCCGCCGAGTTCTTTCGCCGCGCGTATCGGCCGGGGGACGGTATCTTTACGGCCTCGGGCGACGTCCTGGCAGTCTACCAGACGGCCGGCATCCCGCTGCGCGAGACGCTGAACGACGGCTACGGGCCGGCCTACCTGCCCGCGGTGCAGCGGCCGGACCTGTTCCTGCGCGAGCGCTGGATCGTCTGCGTGGCCGGTGACGCCATGTCGTTCCAGCTCGTGAACCCGCGCCGTTATGCGCGGCTGGCGGAGCGCGTCGCCGCGTTCACCGCCGACCGCGAGCCGGTCATCGAAATCTACCGGAAACTCCCATGACCATTCCCTTCGTGAAGGCCCACGGGGCCGGCAACGACTTCCTGCTCGTCCAGGCGCTGGAGCAGGCCGACTACGCCGCCCTCGCTGTGTCTATGTGCGACCGCCACTGCGGGGTCGGCGCCGACGGCCTGATTGTCTTCACGGGAACCAACCGGATCCGCCTGTTCAACTCCGACGGCTCGGAAGCTGAGCTATCGGGCAACGGCACCCGGTGCGCCGCCGCCTTGCTGATCGCCGACGGCCGCGCCGGGGATAGTGTCACCATCGAGACCCAGGCGGGCTCGAAGCACCTGCGTCTGCTGGAGCGCCGCGACAACCTGTTTCTGCTGGAAATGGGGATGGGGCGTCCGGCGTACTCGCCCGAGGAGGTAGACTGCCTGCTCGACACGTCCCAAGGACCGCAGCGGGTGACCCTTCTGGACGTGGGCAATCCGCAGTGCGCCCTGCTGGTTGACTCGCTCGACTTCGACTGGCAAACCCTGGGCCGCGAGATCGAAGGCCACCCGCGCTTTCCGCGGCGCACCAACGTGTC
>JBGOUV010000349.1:0-7548 GCA_041477815.1 Terriglobia bacterium
AGACCTCCAGCAGAAGATTACGGAGGATGTCACCGGCCTTTCCTTGACCGATCAGCAGATCCTGATAAGGACGATCGTAGTGCGTCTCCTCGGCGCCGATGCCGGAGAAGGGCGGCACATGGACTACCTGTAGATCCTCAGCCGCCTTGGGGAGGTCATCGATATGCTCGGGGGAGGGCTTGACGTAGATCAACTCCGAGTTCTGATAGCGAAACTCGAACGTCAACTCCCACGGTCCGTCCGGGGTGCGCCCTTCCATGCGAATGGCGAGAACACGCGGCTGTCCGGGTTTCTGGCCTTCTCCAACGTCCTCTCTTCGCAGAGCCGTCAGGGTCTCGGTCCAAAGAAGGTTCATTTCCCGAAGAGGAAGGGCCGTGAAGTCCTTGCGGGTAAGAGGAACGCCGGTGCGCTGGGTGGCAGCGGAGCCAACTCGCTTTTCTTTCCAGCGCCGCAAGGCCAGATCCCAGACCACAATGGCCTGCAGCAGCGTGGTCTTGCCGGAGTTATTCGGACCCGCGAGTACGATATGGTCGGAAAGCTCGAACCTCTGGCTTTCGAATCGCTTGAAATACTCCACCTGGACCGCGGTGATCATGGCTGGTTGTCACCTCAAAGGTTAACATCCGCCGTTCTGTTAAGATACGGTCCATGCTTGGGGTAGACGGACGCGCCTTCCGCGCCACCTGGACCGTGATGGTGGCTCTGGGTCTGGCCGGATTGGTGTGGCTGGTGCGGCAGCCGCTGCTGGTAATGGTGCTGGCAGTGCTGTTCGCTTATGTGGTGTGGCCGCTGGTAGCGGTCGCGGAACGACTATGGAAGCGGGCGTGGCCCGGGTTGAAGGCGACGCGGGTAGCCGCGTTGGCGGTGGTGTATCCGGTGCTCATCGCGGCGGCGGCGGTGGCGGCCATCGGGCTGGCGCCCGAAATCGCCCAACAGGCGGCGACTTTGTTTGGGAGGGTCAAGGGGTTTGTGGAGGGGGTGCAGAAGGGGCAACTGCTGGAGCAGATGAGCGCACAGCGCGGGTGGTCGCTGCCGGCGTTGTACGCCATCCGGGACCAGGTGATTTCCCACGCCGGAGAACTGCTGTCCTACGCCCAGAGAGCCGGCGTGGAGGTGCTCCGCTATGCGTCCAACCTGTGGCTGGCCGTGCTGGTGCCGATCCTGGCGTTCTTCTTTCTGAAGGACGCCGAGGAGCTGACCGAGGCGGTAGAGAGATCCTTCGAGCGGGAAGAGCATCGGGGATTGATGCGCGAGATCTTCACCGATCTGCACGTGCTCCTGGCGCAGTACATGCGCGCTTTGATTCTGCTGTCGCTCCTGACCTTCGGCTCGCACGCCCTGGTCTTTCTGGTGATCGGAGCGCCCTACGCCCTGTTGCTGGCGACGCTGGCGGGGGTGCTGGAGTTCATCCCCATGGTGGGGCCGCTGACGGCCGGGGCGGTGATTCTAGTAGCCTCCTGGGTGGCCGGTTATCCTCACATAGTCTGGATCGTGGTGTTTCTGGTGGTGTGGCGGATACTGCAGGACTACGTGAACATGCCCTGGGTACTGGGGAGCGGCATCGAGCTGCATCCGCTGCTGGTGATCTTCGGGATCCTGGCGGGGGCCGAAGTAGGCGGCGTAGCCGGGATGTTTCTGTCAATCCCCACCATGGCCACGGTGCGAATTCTGGTGCGGCGCGCCGCGGGAGTGCGGCGGCGATGAGGCGCTTGGCGGGGCTGGCGCTGGCGGCGGCGCTGCCGGCGGCGGCCCACATGATGAGCATGAGCACGGGGGAAGTGCGGCTCGAGGGCGCGCGCGGCGACTACGAGCTCCGTATGCCGCTCTATGAGCTGCAACACCTGAAGGAGCCGGAGAAAATCCTGTTCGATAATATCCGCATGCGGGGAGGCGGCGGCGAGGCCAAGCTGGTCAAGCATCTGTGCGAGGCCAGCCCGGCACAGGACGCCTACCTGTGCCGGGCGCAGTATGAGTTCCCCGGTCCGGTGCAGGAGCTGGAAGTCGAGTGCACCTTCGCGGCGGTCACGGTGCCGAACCACGTACACCTGCTGCGGGCGCTGCGCGAAGGGGTTTGGGATCAGGCCATCTTCGATTTCAGCTACACCCGGATGAAGCTGACGTTCCTGCCTCCGGGACGGGCAGCCATGGCCGTTGGCCAGGTGTGGAGCGGGATGGTGCGGGCGGTGTCGGGGTGGGCGCAGTTGCTGTTCCTGGTAGCGTTGGCCATGGCGGCGCGGAGCCGGCGGGAGCTGGTGGCGATGACGGCAGCGTTCCTGGCAGCCGAGTGCGGGTCGGCCCTCTACCTGGTGTACGGAAACTGGTCTCCGGCGCCGCGGTTCGTGGAGGCCGCGGCGGCCTTGACCGTAGCGTATATGGCGGTGGAGATTCTATTGTTGCCGGAAGCGGGGCGCCGGTGGGCGGTAGCAGGCGTGTTGGGGGTATTTCATGGGTTCTATTTCGGATTGTTCTTGCGGGAAGGACAGATGCATCCTCTGCCTGTTCTGGCGGGTGTAACGGCGGTAGAGGTGGCTTTGGTGACGTTGTTCGGGTGGGGCTTGGGCAAGGTGCAACGCGTGGTGCGGGTGGGGGCGGGGGCCCTGTTGGTGGTGGGGCTGGGATGGTTTGTCCTGCGCCTGCGAGGGTGAGCGGCGGGGTGGATTGGAAGGCAGAAGGCAGAATACATCTTCTGCCTTCTTAGCGCGGCGGGTGCCCGTTGCCCCGATCATGCCGTATCCATTGGTCGATGAGGCGGGCCAGGGATCCGATGAGCTGGCGGAGCTCGTCCATCTCCCGGTGGTGCTTCTGCTCGTTGGCGTCCATGACCTCCCTCATGGCGGCAATCCCCTGCATGAACTCCGTATGGGCTTGGTCGTTCCGGTCCAGCCGATCGCGGTGAGCCAGGGTGTCCAGGAGAAGGTCGTGGATACCGGCGCGGGTTTCGGCCCACTGCTGATCGTGGGCGGTTACAGAGACTCGCAGCTCGGTGCAAGAGACTCGCAGTTCCGCGGCCTCCCGAGCCCCCGCCTGGACCTGTTGGGTCAGTTCGGAGACGTCGTGCGTGAGTTGTCTAACCTCGTGGGCGAGTTCTCTAACGATGGCGAAAAGCTGGGCCATGCTCTCGCTCAGAGTGCCGATATTTCGATCGTGGGCCGAAACGTCGTCGGACAGGGAATCCACTCTCTGCGAGAGATGGTCCAGAGCTTCCCTGGTGTCCTTTTCCATTGTTTAATTCTAAACCTCCAGGATGACCGGGAGGATGAGCGGCCGCCGGTTGGTCTGCTTGTTGATGAACCGCTTCAGATCGGCCGAGATCTTCGCTTTGATGAGCGTATAGTCGCTACGCTCCTCGCCAGAGGAGGTTTCCAGGGTACGGGCCACGACGTCGCGGGCCTGCGCGACCAGCTCCCCGTCCTCGGGGGTTACAAAACCGCGGGTGACGATCTCGGGAGGACTCTCCAGCTCGCCGGTATGGCGATTGATGGCGATCACGGTCATGACCAAGCCCTCTTCGGAGAGATGCCGGCGGTCGTGGATGATCATGTCTTCGACGATCTCGTCGACCGACCCGGAGTCGATGCAGACGCGGCCCACCGGAACCGTGCCGGCCTTGCTGGCGCCCGCGGCGTCGATTTCCAGGACTTCACCGGAGTCCATGACGAAGGTCTGCTCCAGGCCGGAGTGCAGCAGGTGTTCGGCCAGGGCGGCGTGCCGGGCGAGTTGGCGGTACTCGCCGTGGATGGGGACGAAGAAGCGTGGCCGGACCAGGTTGAGCATCAGGGTAAGCTCTTCCTGGCTGGCGTGGCCGGAGACGTGAATGGGGGGAATGGTGTTGCCGTAGATGACCTCGGTGCGGCGGCGGCAGAGGTGATCGATCATGCGGAAAATCGCCTTTTCGTTGCCGGGGATGAGCCGGGAGGAGAGCACCACCGTATCGCCGGGCTCCGCGGTGATGTGGCGGTGTTTGCCCACCGACACCTGCGACAGCGCGCTCATGGGCTCCCCCTGGCTGCCGGCAATGACGACCGTGCGGGCGTGGCGGGGGAGCTGGCGCAAATCGTGGGGGCGGCAGAGCAGGCCGTCGGGGACCCGCAGGAACCCCAGCGAGTGCGCGATCTCGGCCGTGGAGGTCATACTGCGGCCGACGAAGGCGACCTTGCGGTTGTATTCATTCGCCAGGTCCAGGATCTGCTGCACGCGATGGGTGGAGGACGAGAAGCAAGAGATGATCAGGGCGTTCGGGGCGCGGTGGAAGAGTTCTTCCAGGCGCGTTCGAATGGCCCGCTCCGAGGGCGTGTAGCCGGGCCAGTCCACGTTCGTCGAATCGGAGAGCAGGAGCAGGACGCCGCGCTTGCCGTAGTCGGCAAAGGTGTGGAGATCGAACAACTCGTTGTCCGTGGGGGTCGGGTCGATTTTGAAGTCGCCGGTATGAATCACCACGCCCAGCGGCGTGGTGATGGCCAGGGCCACGGCGTCGACGATGGAGTGCGTGACGTGGATGAACTCCACCGAGAAACAGCCGATCTGGACGCTCTCCTTGGGTTTCACCTTGTGGAGGCGGGGCGGTTGGGGCAGCTCGTGCTCTTCCAGACGCCGCTCCACCAGGGCCAGGGTGAACTCGGTGCCGTAGACCGGGATATCGAGCTGGGAGAGCAGGAACGGAATGGCCCCGATGTGGTCCTCGTGGCCGTGCGTGAGAACGAGGGCGCGGACGTGCGCGGCGTGGTCGGTGAGATAGGTGATGTCGGGGACGACAATATCGACGCCCAGCAGCTCGGCGCCGGGAAACATCATGCCCGCGTCGATCACCAGGATGTCGTCGCCGCAGCGAAGGGCCAGGATGTTCATGCCGAACTCGCCCAGCCCGCCCAGGGGAATGACCTGTAGTTTCAAATCGGTATTCAAGGTTTCAGGGTAACATGGAGTCGATGCGCCGAGCCGCGACCGTAAGGAAGCGGTTGTTTGTTCGAGCGCGGAAATCGCCCCCGGACGGTCGCGGCTCGGTGGAACCCAGATGCAGGGCCTGGAAAGCACGCCCATATTGGTCGAGGATGCGGTCGTACTAAGCGACCAGGTACAGGGACATATTCGGCGGCTGGGGGAGGAGCTACAAGGGCAGCGGCGGGCCATCGAGGCGGGGTGGCGCAAGAGGCGGGCGCGGGCCGGCATGAAGGGAGAGGACCCGCGGTTACGGGCGCTGGGGGCGATCAATCCGGGGTCCTCGGCGGACCTGCTGGCCGCCGGGAAGCTCAGCGAGTTCTTCGAGAACGTCGAATACCACGGCCGCCGGCTGGCCAAGCTGGAGGTCGGACCGGCGGAGGTCATCTCTTCGCTGCGGGAGTATGAAGAGGCGCTGGTGCCGGTGTTGCGCCGGTTGTTCGGGCGCGAAGCCACCAATTACATCTGGTCGCTGGAGCACTTGTACTTCTGCATCATGCTGACCCTGAACACGGCGTACTTCCATGTGCGCGACCGGGAGGCGCAGGCGTTCTACGACGTGTTCCAGGACGAGCTGGAATCTCTCAGCGTCGACGAGCTGCTGAACCGCGTGCTCGACAGCCTGATGCGGGCCTTCCACGCCGAGGGGGGCGCCGTCCTGCTGCTGCGGCCGGGCGGGCAACTCGAGCTGAAGGCCAGCCGGGGGTTGCAGCCGGAGCTGGCGAAGCATTGGAACGGGCCGGTGAAGCAGGGGTTTGCCGGACGGATCGCCCGCACCGGGAAGCCGAAGATCCTGCTCGATATCCGGCGGGATCCGCTGGTGCGGTCGCCCGAGATCCGCAAGGCGTTCCGCAGCTTGTGGGGGGTCCCGCTCATCGTGAAGGGCAAGGTAACCGGGGTGCTGCACCTGAACTTCGCCCGGGAGTACAACTGCCTGCCCCGCGAGATGCGGCTGCTGGAGGCGGTGGCCGAGCGCTGCGCCCTGGCGCTGGAGAAGGCGCAGTTGATGGAGACCCTGGCCCAGCGCGAAAAGCAGATCCGGGAGCTCGGCGAGCACATGCTCAAGGTCGAGGAGGAGGAGCGGCGGCGCATCAGCCGGGAGTTGCATGACGAGGTAGGGCAGGCCATGCTGGTGGTGCGGCTCTACCTGGAGATGCTCCAGAAAGACCTGGGGACCCAGGCGCCGCCCCTGGTAGGGAAAGTCGGGGAGATCCTGGGGATGATCGACGGGACCATCCGCGACATGCGGCGGCTCATCGCGGCCCTGAGCCCCAGCGTGCTGGCGCAACTCGGACTGGAGGCCGCCCTGCGCCAGTTTGCGACCAATTTCAGCCGCAACTTCCCCCTCCACGTCCGGCTGAAGCTGGCTCCCCTGGGCCGGCTGTCCCCGGATACGGAAATAATGTTATACCGTCTGGTACAAGAATGCTTCACGAATGTGATAAAACATTCTAAGGGAGAAAATGTTTTATTAGCCGTCCACCGGTCGGAGGGCCGGTTGCATGTGTGCGTGGAGGATGATGGGATTGGATTCGATCTGGACCAAGCCTCGCAGAAGCGGGGCTCCTTCGGACTCACCGGGATGGGAGAGCGGGTGGCGCTGCTCGGCGGCGATATTGAGATCAAGACCCGGCGGCACGAAGGGACCAGGATCAGCATCCGGATCCCGATCTGAGAAACACGGAGTGGAGGACACGGCATGGCCAAGATACGGATCCTGCTGACGGACGACCACACGCTGTTCCGGCAGGGCATCAGAACGCTGCTGAGCGCGGAATCGGATTTGGAGATTGTCGGAGAGGCGGCCAATGGGGCCGAAGCCGTCGAGAAGGTGACCGAATTTCGTCCGGACATCGTCCTGATGGACATCGGGATGCCCGGCCTGAGCAGCTTCGAGGCCACCCGCCAGATCAAGAAGCTCCGGCCCGACACCAAGATACTGTTTCTCACCATGTACGACGACGAGGACTACCTGGTGCAGTGCATGGAGGTGGGGGCCAGCGGATACGTGCTGAAGGACAGTCCGGCGCAGCAGTTGCTGGCGGCTCTGCGCGATGTCTACCGGGGCGGCAGCTACCTGAGCCCGCGTATGCTGTCGCAACTATAGGACGACTTCCGTTCGCGCATCAAGACGGCCCACCGGCAACCCCGCTTCGCCACCCTGACCGCGCGCGAGAAGGAGATCCTGAAGCTGCTGGCCGAGGGGGAGAGCGTCAAGGAGATCGCCGCCGGTTTGAACCTCAGCGTAAAGACCGTGGAGGCGCACAAGTTCAACCTCATGCGGAAGCTGGACATCCACAACAAGGCCCACCTGGTGCAATACGCGATTCAGAAGAAGATCATCAAGATCCCAATTGGACCGTAGACGCCCCCACCTCCTCCCAGCAGCCTGTGTCAAGAGGAAACTGCCCGCCGATTTGCGGTCGATAGGTCCCACCGAATCAACGATTTGTGGCTCCCACCCCGGCGGAGAGCGCGGCTTTACTAGTCTCCTGTCCGGTCTAATCCTTTACAACAGCTTCCCGGCAGCGGCGGATCTTGTCGAGGATGACGTTGGCGGTGGCTATCCAGACGAACGGTCGTGGGTGGTTGTTCCAGTGAGCCAACCATTGA
>JBGOUV010000330.1:0-7859 GCA_041477815.1 Terriglobia bacterium
CACCTGGCCGCCACGGCCGCGGCCCACGCCGTGTTCCGCCGCCTCGCCGTCTTCCGGCGCCTGACCTCGCCGCCGGCCGCCCTCCTCGCCGCCGCCATCTTCGCTCTCCATCCCCTGCAGTCCGAGGCCGTCTGTTACGTCTTCGCCCGCGCCAGCCTCCTGACCACCCTGTTCTGTCTCCTGTCCTGGCGCGAGTGGCTCGACGACCGCCCGTGGCCAGCGGTCGGACTCTTCTGCCTGGCCCTCCTGGCCAAGGAGGAAGCCGTCAGCTTCCCCATTTTTCTCTGGCTGGCCACCCGCGATACACCCCGCCGCCGGCCCCCGCTGGCCGCCATGGCGGCCGCCTCGGTCGCCGCCGGACTACGCCTTCTGTGGGTCGCCGGTCACACCCCCGGCTCCGGCCTCACCCCGGCCCCGTCCGGCCACTATCTCCTCCAGCAGGCGGCGTCAATCGCCAAGTATCTCCAACTCTTCCTATTTCCTAGCGGCCAGAACTTCGACCATCACATCACGTTGTCAGCGGTCGCCCTTGGCACCCTGATGGCCCTAGTCGCCCTAATCGCCTGGCGCCGCCCTCCTGGCGCGTCCTGGCTCCTCGGCTCCCTCCTCCTGCTCGCCCCTACCTCCAGCGTGATCCCCCTGGCCGACCTCGCCTACGAACACCGCATGTATCTCCCCCTGATCGCCCTGTCCCTCGCCGCCGCCCTCTGGCTCACACGCCTGCCGCGTCCGGTGCAGGTGCTCCTCGCTCTCGCCCTGGCCGCCACCACCTTCGCCCGCGCCCGTGTCTGGACCTCCGAGCAATCCCTCTGGGCCGACGCTGCCGCCAAGTCCCCTCACAAGCTCCGCCCCAAGCTCCAGCTTGCCCGTACGCTCTTCCAGTCCGACCCCGAGCGTGCCGAATCCCTGCTGCTCGAAGCCCGCCGGCTCGAGCCCCGCAACCCGGAAACCTACACCCAGATGGGGACGCTCATGCTGGAGCAACGCAATCCCTACGGCGCGGTCGGCGAGTTCGAGGACGCCCTCCGGCTCTCCACCAGCCCCGACACCCTCTCCAACCGCGGCACGGCTTTATTTCTCCTGGGCCGCCTGGGCGAAGCCGAGTCCGACTTCCGCCGCGCCCTCGACCTCCAACCCTGCCACTACAACGCCCGCCACAACCTTCTTCTGCTATACCGACACCGCGGCGACCCCGCCCGCCGGCGCGAAGTCTCCACACTCCCGCCCGGCTGCCGCTTCACGCCCGACCAGCGCGCCGAATTCACGTCCCCGTAGGCTCGCCCGGTATCACGTGCTGGAAAACTGCAAGCGTCTGGAAGGTGGTTGCCGGCCCGGCCGTAAGGCTATATCAAATCTACTCATTACCCTCGCCGCGTAGGCCCTCGGACAGGAGGGGATGGGAAGGGGGCCTAACGCCTGACCGGGACGGCGGGCGCCTGGTTGGCGAACAACCGGAGAATCTGCAGGTCGGAAGGGCGAAACCGCATCAATTGAACGGCTTCCAGCGCTTTTGATTCGAGCAGAAGGCGCAGCAGCAGGGAGCGGAACTGGCCAACAGTGACGTCCAAGGCGCGCGCTGCTTCGGCCACGCTGTAGATGGTCTTACCCGCCTGGAGTCTCAGGTTCATGTGCGCCGCTTACCCTAATAGCAATCTTGGGGCCAACGCGTGGTCCGGCGCAATCGGGGAAAGTACTTATACACACCCGCCCCCAGGGTAAGGGCGGGCCGGTTGGAACCCCGAGCTTAGAAAACGAACTTCAGGGCCAACTGCAAGTTGCGCATGTTGGTGCGCGTCCCCGTAATCTGCCCAAACGCGCCGCTGGCCACGTTAGTGTTCGGGTTCCCCCAGTTCGGGTGGTTCGGGAAGTTGAACGCCTCGAACCGGAACTGGAGATAGCGAGCCTCGCTCATCAGCCTGAAGTTCTTGTGAGCCGCGAAATCCCAGTTGATGATGCCCGGGGACATGAGCGTGTTACGGCCGGTGTTCCCGAACGTGCCCGGAGAAGCCACAGAGAAAACGCTGGTATTGAAGAATCGCTGGGGGTCCTGCTGGCCCCGCGGCAGATCCGGTTTCTGGCCGTTGTTTTGGGCGCGGTCGTTGATCGAGCCGGTGTTGGAGGTATCGAGCCCGTTGGTGATGGTCACCGGGAAGCCGGTCTGGAGTGTCAGGTTGGTGCTGAGCTGCCATCCGCCGCCCAGCGCGTTCCCCACCGGATTGTCGATCCCGAACTTGCGCCCCTTACCGAAAGGCAGCTCCCAAAGGACGCTGGGGATCAGGCGGTGCCGGGCGTCGTGGCTGGAACGGGCCTTTTCGCAAGAGCGACAGTAGCTATTCTGCGGGAACAGCACGTCGCCGCCCTGGTTGCGGATCGCGGTGGCCGTGTCGATCGATTTGGAATAAGTGTAACTGACCAGGTAGGTCAGGCCGCTGTTGTACCGCTTGGTCAGCTTGACACCCAGCCCGTTGTACTTGCCGACGCCTCCGTTATCGACGAGCTGGATGCGCCCGAACGTGGGGAAGGGGGCGCGGTCCGGGATGCCCCGGCGATCCACGCGGGGATCGGCGGGCAGCGTCTCGTTGACGGCGCGCATGGCTTCCAGGTGGCGTGTCAAGCTGCCGAGATAACTGAGCTCCAGCAGCGTGCCCATCGGCAGCTCGCGCTGGACGTTGAACATGTACTGGATCGCGTACGGCGTGCGCCGGTCGTAAGGATTGGCGAAGGTGTAGGGGTGGTCCACGTTAGCCAGGCCGCCGGAGATCGAAGCCAGGGCCGTGGTCCAGTCCAGGTTGGGCGTGTTGGTGTTGGAGTTGTAGCGAAGACGGCCGGCGAGATTCCGCGCCATGTCAAAGCGCGGGTTGCCGGAGTCCTGCGAGTAGAAGTAGCCGCCGCCGGTACGAATGACCCATTTCGGGCTTGGCGACCAGGTGATGCCAAAACGCGGCGCGAAGTCGTTTTTGTCCACGCCCACCAGCCGGTTCCCCAGCAACCCGTCGCACTTGGTGGCGATGTTGACCCAGCGCAGCCGCAGCCCCTCGTAACAGTCCTGGCGCGCCGCGCCCTGCCGCTGGAAGAACGGATACAGGTTCCGGTCGGCGACGTTGGGATTCTCCAGAGTCATGCGCGCATCGAAGGGAACAATGCCATTGAACAGCGTGCCGGTCTGGTCCTCCCAGGACGGGGTGAGCTCGTAGCGCAGGCCGATGTTCAGGGTGACCTTCGACGTAAGCTTCCAGTTGTCGTCGAAGTAAAGCGCGAACCCGGTGGAACGGAACTTCGCATTCGCGATCGAAACCGCGGCTTCCGCCTGGTAGGTCTCGCCGAGCAGGTAGTCGGCAAACGGATCGCCGGAGCGCTGGGTGATAGCCAGGTTATTGGAGGCGTTGCGGGTGAACGTAAACTGCCCGCGCGCGAACTGGTTGCCGATCTGGTTATAGCGGTCGTTGCGAAACTCGCCGCCGAATTTGAAGGAGTGCTTGCCCCGGATCAGCGAGAAGTTATCGATGAGCTGGATGGCCGAATTATTGTTCTCGTAGGGTCCTTCCGAATCGTTCCCGAAGCCCGCGTAAACGCCGGAGAGGGATACGTTGGGAATTCCCCACTGCACCGGCGGGCCGGAGTTGAGGCCGGGGATCTTCAGGGCGCCCACCACATCCCTGGAAAACGCCAGCTCCGGACCCGTGGTGTTGTAGAACTGGGTGAAGCCGAAGCGGGCCTCGTTGACCATCGAGGACGACAGGACACGGGTATTGCCTACCATGTACTGGTTGAAGTTGGTGACGATCTTGCTTCCGTTCAGCCGCAGGGCCTCGGTGAGCTGGTTTTCGTCTCCCCAGCTATAACGGCCGTTCCACTGCGATTTGGTGCTTTCCACCCAATCGAACCGGCTGATGAACTGGTCGCGGTTGATGGGACGCCCCTGCGCTTGGATGAAGTTGTTCCGTAAGTCCACGATGGGGAGATTCGGCGTCGGGTAGAACTCCAGAAGAGCTTTGGAGGTCGGATGGAGACGCGAGGCCGGGATGATGTTGTTCGGGAACAGAGTTGCTGTCAGCGTATTCCCCGACGGCGTGCGCGTCCGCGGGTCGTAGATTCCGGCGATGTTCAGGGCGTTGCTGGCCGGCAGGCGGGTCAGCTCGCTGAAGTCGCCGCCATCCATCGCCACCGAGGGCAAACTGTTCACGGCCTGCACGTTGCGGCGCTGCCGGAACCATTCGTAGTTGGCCATGAAGAACAGCTTGTCTTTTCCCTTTAGCAGCTTGGGAACGCTGACCGGACCACCCACCGTGAATCCGAACTGGTTCCACTTGAAGGGATCCTTGGGAGGGCGGGCGCTGGTGAAGGCGTAGTTCTTGGCGTCCAGCTTCTCGTTGCGGACAAAGGAGAACAGGGTGCCGTGATAGTCGTTGGTGCCGGACTTCGTGGAGACATTGATCTGCACGGCGCCGCGACCGTATTCGGCGGGATAAATGCCGCTCTGGACCTTGAACTCCTGGAGCGCGTCGATACTCGGAAGCACGACAAAGGTGTTGAAGTTCGGGTCCGTGTTCTCGACGCCGTCCAGCGTGAAGCGGTTGTATTGGGCGCGCTGGCCGGCCACCGAGATGCTTTGCTCGGAACGAATGCCCCCCTGGCGGGAGCCGGCTTGGCCGGCGCTGGGGAAGCCGAAGCTTACGTTCGGCGCCAGCGCAACCAGGGACAAGTAGTTACGGCCGTTCAGAGGCATGTCTACGATCTGCCTGCCTTCGATGACCGTCCCCACCGTGGAGTTTTCGCTCGTCAGCAGCGCCGCCTGCGCCGAGACTTCCACCACCTCGGAGAGCTGGCCGACCTGCATGTCGATGTCCAGCCGCGCTCGCAGCTCGACCTGGATCTGTATCCCGGTCCGGGTGTACGTCTTGAACCCTTGCTTTTCCGCCTTGATGTTGTACTGGCCCGGAGGGATGGCGGGGAAGGCGTAGACGCCGACGTCGTTGCTTTCGGTGGTGCGGGCGGCGTTGGTGCCGATGTTGGTTAAGGCGATGGCGGCTCCCGCCACCACGGCGCCGGTCGGATCGCGAACCTCCCCGGTGATTTCACCGAAAGTTTGGGCGAAGACGCTTCCCGCGCCCAGCAGAAGACAAATCAAGGCACCACCCAGCCGGATCTTCATCCTTACTCCCTCCATAACAGCCCCGTACCGCCCCTAAGCTCAGCGGATGGCAGAAATTATCGCACGAGCAGGCCGGAGACGCAATGGGTGATATATCATTTAACCCAGGAGGCCCCCATGCTACCTCACGCCATGCAACGCAGAGATTTCCTGGCCCTGGCCGCGGCGGTCATCGACTTCGGCAAGATCCCCGCCCGCAAGGTTGGGAAGGTGGAAACAGTTTTTAAATCCCCCGGTCCCAAGCCCAACGGTTTACAGGCCACCAAGGAGGGCCTGTGGATCATGGATCAGGGCGAAGGCAATCGCGTCTATCTGGTCACCTACGAGGGCGGCAAGGTCCTGCGCGAATTCGGGACCGAAGCCGACCGGGCCAGCGGCATCACGTTCGACGGCGAAGCCGTCTGGCTGGCTTCTACCTACGGCCGCGAGATCATCCGCGCCGACGCCCACACCGGCAAGACCATCCAGAGATTCTTCACCCCCGGAGCCGGCGTGATCTACCGCATGACGAAGGACGTGCCGGGACGCAGCAGTCCCCTGGCCAAGCGGGAGCCGGCGCCGGCCGGGAGCAAGGCCCGCGGTAAAGGCCAGCAAGTCGGCGGCTTCCAGCAAGGACAGGTGCAGGGGGCCCGGGCCCTGGGCACCGGCGCTCACGGCCTGGAGTGGCGGGACGGCAAACTCTGGATGGCCGTGCCGCCTTCGCGCATGATCTATCGCCTCGATCCCCAAGAGTGGATCATCGAGCATATGTTCCCGACGGCCGGCAACCGCCCCCACGGCATCGGCTGGGAAGGCAAGTATCTGTGGTGCGCCGATTCCAACCTGAACGCCTTCTTCAAGCACGACCCCGATAGCGGCGCCATCGTCGAGAAGATCCAGTTGGCCGACAGCGATCCGCTGCCTCATGGAATGACCATCTGGCAGGGCACGATGTGGTACTGCGACGACGTGGGTATAGTATGCCGCCTGAAGATGTAGCTTGCCTGTGGGCCAGGCTTCCGGCCTCTAGAGCGAGGTCTGATAAGTTTCTAAAGAGTTCACCTCTGGGAGGATAGACATGAAGGGGCTACGCTCGATCTGCTTTTTAGCGACGTTCCTGGCGGTGGCGACCCGCGCCCAGGGTCCCACCGGAGAAATCGGCGGCCTGGTCACCGACTCCACCGGAGCCGTGGTCGCCGGCGCCAAGATCACGCTGGTGCATCCGGCCACGAACACGCAACGCATCGTCACCTCCAATAACTCGGGCCTGTACAACCTCCCGGCCCTGCCGCCCGGCTCCTACAATCTCAAGCTGGAGATGCAGGGCTTCAAGACCGAGGTGCGCAACGACATCGAGCTGCAGGTGGCGCAGAACGCGCGGCTGGACTTCACGCTCCAGGTCGGCAACGTCACCGAAGTGGTCGAGGTAGTCGGCGGCGCCCCGGTGCTCGAAACCGAGACCACTTCGATCGGCGCCGTCATCGAGCACAAGCGCATCCTGGAGCTGCCTCTCAACGGGCGCAACTATCTCCAGCTTGCCGCGCTCATCCCCGGCTCCACCACCAACGGTCCGGCCTCCTCGCAGGGCCAGCAGCGCATGGGCGGCGCGCGCAACAGCTTTTCGCTGAACGTGGCCGGCCAGCGCATCCATTTCAACCACTACACCCTCGACGGCCTCGAGAATACCGACCCCAATTTCAACAGCTACCTGTTCCTGCCCTCGCTCGACGCGCTGCAGGAGTTCAAGGTCGAGGCCGGATTATTTCAGGCCGAGTACGGCCGCGCCATCTCGCAGATCAACGTCACCACCCGCAGTGGGACCAACGACATTCACGGCAGCCTGTTCGAGTTTCTGCGCAACGCCAAGCTGGACGCTAAGAATTACTTCGACCGTCCGGGCGACGCCATCCCGCCCTTCAAGCGCAACCAGTACGGCGTCACGGTGGGCGGACCGGTGGTGATCCCCCGGCTGGTCAACGGCAAAGACCGCCTGTTCTTCTTCTTCGACTGGGAGTCGTTGCGCGAGCGGAAAGCGCTGACCCGCACCGGATTCCTGCCCATCGGCCCGGAGCGCGCGGGAAACTTCGCCGGATTCTCCCGCGTCATCTACGACCCCAATACCCGCGTCTACAACGCCGCCGGCGGGGTCACCGCCACCGACGCCTTCCCCAACAACGTCATTCCGGCCAGCCGCATCCACCGCAATTCGGCGAAAGTGCTCACCGACTTCTACCCGCTGCCCAACACCCCCAGCACCTCCGCCAACTACGTGAGCAACGAGGGACGCTCCAGCGATAGCGACCAGTATACCTATAAGGTCGACTGGGCCGAGAACTCCAACTCCCGGTGGTTTTTCCGCTTCAGCCACGCCAACGAGCTGGCCTATATTCCCAACTTCACCACCATCCCGCCCGCCCAGGGCAACAACGTGGACGTCAAGGTGCGTCAAGGTATCATGAATAACACGCACATCTTCTCGGCCAACAAGGTCAACGAAGCGAAGTTCGGCGTCAGCCGCCTGGAAGCCGGCAACGTCCAGACCAACGCCTTCGGCCGCAACGTGGTCGCCGAGCTGAACATCCCCGACGTCTCGCGCGACTTCCCGCTGTACAACGGCGTTCCTTTTTTCCAGATCAGCGGCTTCTCCAGCTCCGGCGACTGCAACGACTGCCCCTTCGTCAACTGGGACACCACCATCCAGTTCAAGGACGATTTCTCCTGGACCCAC
>JBGOUV010000500.1:0-4171 GCA_041477815.1 Terriglobia bacterium
ATGTTGCGGGCCGCCTGGTCGTTGCGAGCCAGGGGGATGCGGTTGCCGGGAAACACCGACTGTCCCAGCGGATCGTAAATGGCGCGATTCAGCTCCGAGAAGTCGCCCGACCGCATCAAGGCGGTTGGCACGGTGGAGGAGTAGGTCTTGGCATCCCGTACCCGCCACCCCTGATAATCCATAAAGAAGAAGGTCTGATCCCGCCGGATGGGACCGCCCAGCGTGGCCCCGAACTGGTTCTGGCGGAAGGCGGGCTTGGCGCGGCCGAACTTGTTGTTGAACAGATCGTTGGCGTCCAGCTTGTCGTTGCGCAGGAACTCGAAGGCGCTGCCGTGCAACGCGTTCGTGCCCGACTTGATCTGCAGGTTGACCACGCCGCCGTTGGCGCGGCCAAATTCGGCGGAGAAGGTGCTGGTCTGGACCTTGAACTCCTCAATAGCGTCGACGCTGGGGAACACCACCACCGTGTTCAGGTTCAACTCGTTGTTGTCGACCCCGTCGAGCAGGAAGTTGTTGTCGCGCGTGCGCATGCCGTTGGCCACGAAGGTGGAGGACATGCGCCAGCCTTCGTTGCCGGCCCCGTCGTTGTTGGCGCCCGGCACCCCGCGGGAGACGCCCGGAATCAGCCGGGTCAACTGGATGAAATCGCGGCCGTTCAGCGGCAGCTCCTTCACCTGCGTTTCGTTGACCGTCGCGCCCATCTCCGAGCTGTCGGACTGCACCAGCGGAATGGTGGCCTGCACCTGAATCGACTCGGTTATCTCGCCGACTTCCAGCTTCAGATTGACCCGGGCTTTCTGATCGACGTTGAGCCGGATCCCCGCCAGCGAGACTTTCTTGAAGCCTCGCATCTCAGCGGAGACGTTGTAAGAGCCGGGCGGCAGAGAAGGAGCGTTGTATTCGCCCGTCGAATCCGTGGTCACCATGCGGAGGAGACCCGTATCGGAATTTACGATGGTGACGGAAGCGCCCGGCACCGATGCTCCGCTGGAATCCAAAACCGATCCCAGGATGGTGCCGCCCACCGCCTGCGCCCGCAACGCCTGCGAGCCCGGCAGCGACAGGAATAGGGCAAGTGTTGTTACAAGACCATTCCACCGTTTCATATTCCCCCAAGCCAAACCGGAACCATCATACCGCTCCCGGACTGTGCCATTCTGTAAACTCTATGCAGATCTACATCCTCCGCCACGGGATCGCCGAAGACGCCCCGCCCGGCCAGTCCGACTCCGCCCGCCGCCTGACCTCCGAAGGCAAGGAAAAACTCCGCCGTATCCTCACCGTCGCCCGCCAGGCCGGAGTCCACCCGGAGGTCCTCCTGTCCAGCCCCTACCAACGCGCCATGGAAACCGCCGAAATCGCCCGCCAAGTCCTGCGCCTCACCGAGCGCATCCTCCCAACCGACGTCCTCACCCCCGCCTACACGCCGGAGCGAGTCTGGGACGAAATCCGCCTCCATCGTGACGCCGAACAAATCATGCTAACCGGCCACGAACCCCAACTCAGCTCTTTGGTCCAATTCCTGACCGGCGGCCAGGTAGAAATGAAAAAAGGGGCGCTGGCCCGCGTGGACACCGAGTCCCTGGCCTCCCGCCCCAACGCCGCCCTGATCTGGCTCCTGACCGCCAAGCTGGCAGGCGCCTAACCAACACCCACCACCCAATCCCCATCACCCGCCGTCGTCAGGCCGGCTGCTGTCCCTCCGACAATCCCGGTACCCGCTTCCCCGGATCCGGCCGCAGCACTTTCTGCGTGGCGGCGTCGTCGTCGATCGGAATATTCCCGACCGGCGGCGCCAGCGTCTTGCCCTCGATCAACTGTTTGATCTCAGCCCCGTCGAGCACCTCGCGCTCCAGCAGCGCCTCGGCGATCCGCACCAGGGCCTCGGCGTTCTCCTCGATGGTCTGCTTGGCCCGGTCGTAGCCATCCTTGACCAAGCCGCTCACCTGGGCGTCGATCTTGATCGCCGTCGCCTCGCTGTAGTCACGGTGCTGAGCGATCTCGCGGCCCAGAAAGATCTGCTCCTCCTTCTTCCCGAAGGTCAGGGGCCCCATCTCCTCGCTCATGCCCCACTCGCAGACCATCCGCCGCGCCAGTTCAGTCGCCTGCTCGATGTCGTTGCCCGCCCCGGTGGTCATCTGGTTCAGGAATTTCTCCTCGGCGATGCGCCCGCCCATCAGGATGGCGAGCTGCGTTTCCAGGAACACCCTGGAGTAGGTATGCTTATCATCCATGGGGAGCTGCATGGTCAGCCCCAGGGCCATGCCGCGCGGGATGATGGTGACCTTATGCAGCGGGTCGGCGTGCGGCGTCAGCGCCGCCACCAGCGCGTGCCCGGCCTCGTGGTAGGCGGTGGTCTTCTTCTCCTCCTCGCTGAGGATCATCGACCGCCGCTCCACGCCCATCATCACCTTGTCCTTGGACATCTCGAAGTCGGACATAGCGACCACCTTGCGATTCTGCCGCGCCGCGTAGAGCGCGGCCTCGTTCACCAGGTTGGCCAGGTCCGCTCCCGAGAATCCCGGCGACCCCCGCGCCAGGACGTTCAATTCCACGTCGTCCGACAGCGGAACTTTCTTCGTATGCACCTTGAGGATCGCCTCCCGGCCCTTCACGTCCGGACGAGGCACCACCACCCGCCGGTCGAAACGTCCCGGCCGCAGCAGCGCCGGATCCAGCACGTCCGGCCGGTTCGTCGCCGCGATCAGGATGACGCCTTCGTTCGAATCGAACCCGTCCATCTCCACGAGCAACTGGTTCAGCGTCTGCTCCCGCTCGTCGTGGCCGCCGCCCAGCCCGGCGCCGCGATGCCGTCCCACGGCGTCGATCTCGTCGATGAAGATAATGCACGGCGCGCTCTTCTTGCCCTGGTCGAACAGGTCCCGCACCCGGCTGGCGCCCACGCCCACGAACATCTCCACAAAGTCCGAGCCCGAGATCGAGAAGAACGGCACGTTCGCTTCGCCCGCGATGGCCCGCGCCAGCAAGGTCTTGCCCGTCCCCGGCGAACCTACCAATAGTACCCCCTTGGGAATCCGGCCGCCCAGTTTTTGGAATTTCTGCGGCTCCCGCAGAAACTCGATGATCTCCTGCAGCTCCTCTTTGGCCTCCTCCACCCCGGCCACGTCCTTGAAGGTAACCTTCTTCTGCTGCGTCGATAGCAGCCGCGCCCGGCTCTTGCCGAAGCTCAGGGCCTTATTGCCGCCCGTCTGCATCTGCCGCATCATGAAGATCCAGAACGCGATGAGCAGGATGAACGGGGAGGCGTTCACCAGCAGCGTAACCCAGTTGTTCGACTGCGCCTCTTTCACGTCCACAGAAACTTTCTTCTCTTCGAGCACCTTGTAGATGTCCGGGTAGTTGGCCGGAATGACCGTCTTCAGCGTCACCCCCTGGAGGTTCCGCAGCTTCCCGGTCACCAGGTTGCCGTTTGAGATCGTCACCTCCATCACATTGCCGTTGCGCACCTCCTCCATGAACTGGGAGAAGGTATACGACTTCTCCCGCCCCGGACTTCCGCTCTTGACAACATTCCAGAGCAGAAAGGCGGTACACAGCATCACCACCCAAAAGATTGCGGTCTTGACGGTAGAATTCACGAACTTCCTCCGCGCCCTTCCCTATAGACGCTCGAACCGGGCATTCCGCCTTCGGTTTCTGTAATCTCCAGCACCATCCGAGCCTCCGGTCCGGCGACCAGGGCGCTGGCCGCCCCAAAGCTTCTCGCCCAGATGACTTCCTTTCCCGAAGCCACCACCGGCCAATGCCGCCGCTCCCACAACGGCACCCGCCGCTCCTGGAACAGCGCCTTCAACTTCTCCGGCCCGCTCCACCCGACGGGATGGTAATGGTCCCCGGGGCGCCAGTTTCGCAACCACAGGGGCCGGGGCACGCGCTCCCAATCGAGGCAGGCCGACTTCTCATTATACCGTCGATCCCTCCCGTCCGGCTCCTTTAATTCCACGACCAGCCGTTTTTGCGTATGCGGAACGTCGTATGTCCCTGGTATTACCAAGGGTACGGAAAAGTTCCTCCCCTCCAGACCTTTCTCAGCGCCCACCGGCGACACCCGCATGTGATCAAACGACCGGAACACGTCCACCCCCGGAATCTGCACCCGGCCATGCCCCTCTGCCATCGCCGTCAAGGACCGGATCTGCTCGATGTGCCC
>JBGOUV010000322.1:0-8038 GCA_041477815.1 Terriglobia bacterium
CTTCTCGTAGTAATCGTAGAAAAACGGCATGCTGTAGTAGGGGATTCCTACCGAGATGCCGAAGGTACAGAAGGCGGCAGCGGTGATCCACCAGCCGTAGAATTTGCTGCGGGGCACGAGGAACCGTTATACCACAGGGGTTCCGTATCGGCGCAGCAACTCGTCCACCTCCGCGTAACCCGACGGAAACGCCACCCCGCTCGCCGACGCTCCCGCGCGAAGCAGCGCCTCCACCGACTCGGGCGAGCGCCTGCCGGCCCAGTACGAGTCCACGCACGCCCGTACGGCTAGGGCCAAAGGGGTGCGCCCCTTGCCGTCCGGCGCGTTGGCCGGCGCTCCGCGTTCGAGGAGAAGCCTCACGGTGGCGTGGCGCGCGCGCCAGGCCGCGACGTGCAGCGCCGTGCTGTCCTTCGCAACGTCCCAATAGCCGTCGCCCTCCCGGAACCGCGCCCCGACGTCCACGCCGAGGTCGAGGAGGCGCCGCACGCCGTCCGTGTTTCCCACGCCCGCGAACTCCGCGAGCAGCTTGCCTCCTTGGGCCAGGACCTCGCCCACAAGCTGGGGATCGAGGTCGGCTGCGTGGTTCCTGGCGCAGGCGGCCAGGAGCCGCTCGACCCCCTGAAGCTCGACCGCAATGCCCCGTCGCTCGAACAACTCGAGGACGTCACCCCGTCCTCTTCGCACGGCCATCGCCACGGCCGACTTGCCGTCGGCTTTGTGGTCCAGCAGCAATTCGATGATCTCGATGGCATTATCGCGCTGGATGGCTTGATGGAGCGCGGTGCGGTGCCAGCGGGTCATTCGATTGGGGTCAGCGCCGTGCTCGAGCAGCCACTGAATGCCGTCATAGTCGTGCCAGTCGTGCTTGCGGAGCAGCATGGTCGCCAGGCTGTCGTCGGTGACCTTGCCACTCTCGACCAGGACCTTCAGGGCGCCGTTGTCGTAGGTTTCCGGCGTGTGATACGGGACTTCGGCGTCGTTCGGATCCGCGCCCCGCTCGAGGAGCAGGCGGGTCAGCTCCGCGTGGTGCGCGACTCCGGCGGCGCCATAGAGCGCGCGCTCGAACTCGGGGTCGGGCTGGTGGCTCTTATCGTAGAACCCGGTGTTCGCGCTCGCGCCGGCGTCGAGCAGCGCCTCCGCCGCCCGCACGAACCCGGCCGATCGCGCGCGATCGAGCCGGAGATACTTCGAGAAACAGAGGTGGGTGAGCGCATCCCAACCGTGGGGGCCTCCCTTCGCCGTGGCGTTCCCGGCATCGAGCGCGAGGAAGCGGCGCACGGCGGCATCGTCGCCGAGGATCGCGGCCGTATGGATGTCGCTGCCGGCGATCTCAGGATGCGCGGCCAGGATGGCCTCGGCGCGCTCCAGGGAGCCGTGCCAGACAGAGGCTTCGAGGAAGTCCGCGACGTGGCTCATGTCTCCTCCGGCAGCGGCTGGCCGCGGGTTTCGGGTGCGAAACGCATAGTCGCTACTCCCAACAAGTAGATGGAAGCGAGCGAGATGGCCGCCGCCCGGAAGGGGGCGCCAAAGCCGGCCCCGGCAAAGACCACGGTGAGGCCGCCCAGCGTGAACGGACCCAGAGCCGCAATGATCCGCCCCACGTTGTAGCAGAACCCGACCCCCGTCGACCGCAGCCGCGTCGGGTACAGCTCCGGGAAATAGATCGAGAAGCCGCCGAACACCGACAGGTTGCAGAAGCCCAGGATCGGGATCATCCAGAGGATATCGCCGGGCTGGTGCAGCCAGCCAAACGTCATCACTGTGGCGGCCAGCCCGAACAGGTAGGCCACCACGAACGCCGGGCGCCGTCCGACCCGCGCCGTAAACAGGGTGAAGGTGTAAATGCCGCAGAAGGCCCCCACGTCCTGGAGCAAGGTTCCCAGACTTACGTAGTAGTTCCTGGTGGCCGGCGGGGCGCTGCCCAGGGCTTCGCGGATCAGCTCCGGGGTCCAGAAGCCGATGCCCCACAGTCCCACCACGCCGGAGATGGCCAGGATCAGGCCGATGAAGGTGTGGCGCCGCCAGCGGGGGTGGGCGAACAGGTCGTGTACCGAGCCCATCTTCTTGTTTTCGCGGCGGGCCTGCTGCCAGGCTTCCGGCTCCTTCAACTTGCGGAAGACGGCCACAACGAGCAAAGCCGGTACTATGCCGACCACGAACATCCAGCGCCAGCCCAGCGGCAGGATCACGAAGCTGATGGCCGAGCCGATAATATTGCCGAGAGCGGAGAGGGTCTGCAAGAGTCCCAAGGCATGGGGACGCGCGTGGTCGGGCATCACCTCCGCCACCAAGGTCACGCCGGCCGCAAACTCGCCTCCCACGCCGAGGCCGGTGAGGAAGCGGTAGGCCATGAAGTCCCACTGGTTTTGGGAGAGCGCCGAGAGCCCGGTGAACATCGAGTACATCAGGATAGTCACCATCATGGTCTTGGCACGACCCCAGCGGTCGCCCAGGATGCCGAAGTAAAAACCACCGATGGCCCAGCCGGCCATGAAGACGGCCGTGGCCAGACCGCTATACCAGGTCACGTCGGCCGGAGACGTACCGGGCGGGAGCAGGGCATTCATGGCCGGGCCGCGGGACAGGACGAAGATGCGCTGGTCCATGGTGTCGAACATCCAGCCCAGGGAGGCCACGATCAGGATCCACCAGTGATAGCCGGTCAGGCCCCGATACCAGTGGCCAGCGGGGACGGAGGCGTCGATCACAAGATGAGGATATCGGATAACCGGGCGACCCTGCTGGACACTGGCCACTGGACACTGGCCACTGCTTCGCCGGCGGTCAGCACCTCCACCCCGCCTGGCGTCACCAGGGCCGTTTCTTCCGACTTGGCGCCGCGGATAGTGGGGTTCCAGGCCACCAGTTGATTCTCTTCGAGCGGGATCGGCGACTCCGGCGTGGCCCTCACCTCGCGCGGCTCATAGCCGGTCGGCCCGCCCTGGTGATGGAGCCGCCACTCGTCGGGGAAGCCCTGGTCGGCGTAGGCGCACTGGGCGGCGGCGAACACCGCGCCCAGAGTGGCGCCGGGTCGGGAAGCGTCCAGCATGGCGGCGTGGACCTCGGTCACCGCCCGATGGCGCTGGTGCATCGACTCGCACGCCGGGCCGAACGAGACCATGCGGGTGAGGCTGGCGTGCAGGCCGGCGCGCCGAACCACCATGCTCAGGATCACGTTACGCTGGGCGATCTTGGCGGTCGGAATGGGATGCCGGTACTGTTTGCCCCGCTCGTCGGCGGCCACGAACAGGCCGATCGGTACGATGCCGCGCGCGGTCACCTGCTCGGCCAACCGGGAGGCAATCTGGTGTTCCGTGAGACCCGGTTCCAGAGACCGGGCCACAGTTTCGATGGACTCGCGGGCGTCGCCGGACAAGCGGCGGGCGCGCGCCACCTCTTCCGGAAGGAGGGAGAAGCGCAGCCGGGGAGGCGGAGGATCCTCCACCAACTGCGACGGCAGCGGAGGCTCCCACCAGTTGTAGACCTCCCACTCGACCGGCAGGCCGGCCAGCTCTTCCTCCTCGCGCAGCCGGGGAGCCTCGATGTTGTTAGTGACCACCACCACCCGGTCACCGCTGACCCGCACCGCGCAGGAGCCTCGCTCGGCGGCCGCCAGTACCCGCGCTTCCGCCCCGCCCAACAACCAGGCCAGCCAGGAGTAACGGGTCAGCTCGACCGCGTCCCGCCTCTCGACTTCCAGCCACCGGCGGACGCGGTCGAGCTTGGCCGTGAACTCAGGCAAACGGGTTGTCGTCACCGGAGGGTCCGTAGATCGACGGAACCTTGCCGCCCATCATCCGGATGTAGATGGAAAGCTGTCCCCGGTGATGGATCTGGTGGAACACTACGCCGGCCCAGAGGAACCCGGCGACGGGCATGGAGTGGCCATTCGGCAGCGGGATGGAGCGGGCCAGGTGTTCCTGGGTAAGCCCGCTGATGATCTGGCAGGCCTCCGCGTGACACTTCGCGTCACCGGCCAGGATCTCTTCGAGAGTTGACGGGGTGGGCGCCTGTTGGTAGGCCTCGAAGCTGCCCGCGGCCAGCACCTTGGCAATCCCCAGTTGGGAGGCGGCGATGTGCCAGGCCAACTCGCCGGCCGTCCAACTGCGTTCGTGCGGCTTGAAGTCGAGCTTGTCGCCAGGCAGCGCCTGGAGGACTTTCGTCGTGGTCTTGTGTTCCATCCCGAAGGTCTGCAAGAGTTGCGCGACCATGGGCGGAGGGGCAGCAGCAGCGGTAGTGCTCATGTGTTTGGAATCTCCTTCCGCCGTATTATACTCGAACTCTGAGGTTGCTCCTATGATCCGGACCCTCCTATTGGCGTGGATCGGCGCGGCCGTAGTGCTGGCGCAGATCGATCCGGAGTACGTGGTCCCCAAGCAGAACCCGCTGACCTCGCCGGCGGACCTGAAGCGCGGCGAACAGTTGTTCCAGGCGCACTGCGGCGGGTGTCACGGGCCCCGGGGCGAGGGCGGACGCGGGCCTTACCTGGCGCGTCCCCGGTTGCGCCGCGCGCCCGATGACGCGGCGTTGTTCGAGCTGATCCGCGACGGGATTCCCGGCACCGAGATGCCCGCGGGATGGGCCATGATCATGAAGGAAGTCTGGCAGGTGTCCGGCTACGTCCGCAGTTTGGGGCGCACCGCCGAAGAAAAGATCCCGGGCGACCCGGCCCGTGGCGCCGGGTTGTACCGATCCAAGGGCAACTGCTCCCAGTGCCACACGGTGCGGGGTCAGGGGGGCGGGACGTTCGGCCCCGACCTCACCGAGATCGGCACCCGCCGCAGCGCCGCCTACCTGCGCGAGGCGCTGCTGGAGCCCGACAAGACCGTCCCCGAAGGCTTCCTCCAGGTCCACATCGTCACCCGGGAAGGCAAAACCATTACCGGGGTCCGGCTGAACGAGGACACCTTTAGCATCCAGGTCCGCGACCTCGACGGCATGCACTCCTTCGAGAAACGGGACCTGAAGGACTTCCATAAGGATCCGGGCAAGTCGCCCATGCCCGGCTACCGGGGCATCTTCACGGCGACCGAGCTGGACAATATCGTGGCCTACCTGGCTTCTCTCCGAGGTGCCTCATGAGTTGGAAGGCTTGGCTGGCCTGCGTAACCGTATCGGCAACAGCCCAGGTTCCCTACGACCGGATTCGCCGCGCCGACAGCGAGCCCGGCAACTGGCTGACCTATTCGGGCAACTACAGCTCCCACCGCTTCTCCAAGCTGGACCAGATCAACACCTCGAACGTGAAGCGGCTAAGGCCGGCGTGGGTGTACCAGATCCCGGCACGCGAAAAGACGCAGGCGACGCCGCTGGTCGCCGACAGCGTCATGTACCTCTCCGAGCCGGGCGGCGAAGTCACCGCTTTGGACACCCGGACCGGCCGGCCCCTGTGGAACTACCACCGGACGATGCCCAAAGGGGTGCGAGGCTGCTGCAGCCAGGTGAATCGCGGCGTGGCGCTGCTGGACGATACGGTCTACGTCGGCACCTTCGACGCGCACCTGGTGGCGCTCGACGCCAAGTCGGGCGTGGTGCGCTGGGACACCACCGTCGCGGACTACAACGTGGGCCACTCGATCACGGTGGCGCCGCTCGCGGTGAAGGACAAGATCGTGGTCGGAATCGCCGGTGGCGAGTACGGGGTGCGCGGGTTCGTCGACGCCTACCACGCCAAGACCGGCCAGCGCGCCTGGCGCTTCTGGACCGTCCCGGTGGCCGGTGAGAAGGGCGTAGAGACCTGGGCCGGCGAGAGCTGGAAGACCGGCGCCGCTACCACCTGGGTCACCGGTGCCTTCGACCCCGATCAGAACCTCGTCTTCTGGGGCACCGGTAATCCCGGGCCGGACTGGAATGGCGACGTGCGCAAAGGCGACAACCTCTATTCGGACTGCCTCCTGGCCCTCGACGCCGACACCGGAAAGATGAAGTGGTATTTCCAGTTCACGCCCCACGACGTCCACGACTGGGACTCGACCGAGGTACCGGTCCTGGTCGACGGCGTGGTGCGGGGCGAGAAGCGCAAGCTGGTGCTGTTCGCCAACCGCAATACTTTCTACTATGTACTCGACCGCCAGAGCGGCCAGTTCCTGGCAGGCAAGCCATTCGCCAAGCAGACCTGGGCCCAGGGACTCGACGATGCGGGCCGCCCCCTCCCGCTGCCCAACACGTCGCCGACGGTGGAAGGGAACATGGTTTATCCGAGCGTCCCCGGCGGCACCAACTGGTTCAGCCCGTCCTACAGCCCCGCAGCCAATCTCTTTTACGTGGCCGCGCGCGATGAGGGCGGTATCTACCACATGGGCGAGGCCGAGTATAAACCCGGCGCCCAGTTCAACGCCGGCGGCTTCCGCAGCATCCCGGGCGAGGAGCCGAGCGGCGCCATCCGCGCCCTGCGGCCCTTTACCGGCGAGCTGGCCTGGGAGTTCAAGCTCTTCAGTCCTCCCTGGTCCGGGGTGATGTCCACCGCCGGCGGTCTGGTCTTCGGCGCTACCAACGAAGGCGACGTCCTGGCGCTCGATGCCGCCACCGGTAAGCTCCTCTGGCGCTTCCAAACCGGCACCCAGGTCAAAGCAAATCCCATCTCCTACCTGAGCGGCGGCAAGCAACAGGTAGCCATAGCGGCAGGCAATGCGCTGTTTGCTTTCGAACTGGAATAGGATAATGTGGGGCGGCCCCCCTGGGCCGCGCCGGGCCCCCTGGCCCGGCCTGCCGAATTCCAATAGATGCACAAAGCCGGCCGGGGGGTCGGCTGCGGCCCACAGGGGCCGCCCTACATTTTCACCCCTCGTTGTGGCCCTACGCTCGCCGCTCGGTGCTGTACTGCTACTCGCAACAGCCCACTGCCTCGCCCAATCCCCACCAGGCCAGCGCCTCTACTCCGCCAACTGCGCCCCCTGCCACGGACCCACCGGCACGGGCGGCAAAGCCCCGGACCTGACCGCGTCCCGCTACCGCCACGCCCCCAACGATCAAGCTCTGTTCGAGGTCATCCGCTTCGGACTCCCCAACACCGCCATGCCCCTAACCCGCCACCTGACCGACCAGGACATCCAAGCCGTAATCGCCCACCTCCACAGCCTCCAAAAGGCCTCCCCCCCTCCCTCCCACGGCAACGCTATCCTTGGCCAGCAACTCTACCGGACCAAGGGCAACTGCTCCCAATGCCACACCCTCCAAGGCACTGGCGGCGCCACCGGTCCCGACCTCACCGACATCGGCGGCCGCCGCAGCCCCGCTTACCTCCGCGAGTCCCTCCTCGACCCCGAGGCCGCCGTCCCCGAGAGCTTCATGGTCTACCGTCTCTTCAGCCTGATCCCCGACAACTTCCTCCAGGTCCGCGTAGTCACCAAGGACGGCCGCCGCATCACCGGCTCGCGCGTCAATGAAGACCCCTTCTCGATCCAGGTCCGCGATGCCTCCGACCGCCTCCACTCTTTCTGGAAGGACGAGCTGTCCGAGCTGCACCAGGACCGCGGCAAGTCCCCCATGCCCAGCTATCGCACCCTCTTGAGCGAGGAGGAGCTGGACGATCTGGTAGCCTACCTGGTCGCGCAGCGAGGGGAACCATGACCCGAGCCGCCTGCCTGGCCACCCTATTCGCGCTATCGCTCTGCGCACAGGTCGGGTACGAGCGCCTCCAGAACGCCGCCTCCGAACCCCAGCACTGGCTCACCTACTCGGGCAACTACCTCGGACACCGCTACTCCGGGCTCGACCAGATCCACGCCGGCAACGTCGCCCGGCTCAAAGTCGCCTGGATCTACCAGGTGAACGACCTGAACAAGTTCGAGACCTCGCCCCTGGTAGTGGATGGCGTGATGTACATCAGCGAGCCACCCTCGAACGCCGCGGCGCTCGACCTGCGCACCGGCCGTCCCATCTGGCGCTACCAGCGGACGCTGCCGCCGGACATCCGCCAGTGCTGCGGCCTGGTAAACCGCGGCCTGGCCATCCTCGGCGACCTGGTCTTCCTGGGAACCGTGGACGCGCACCTCCTGGCCCTCGACGCCAAAACCGGCCGCGTCCGCTGGGACGTCAA
>JBGOUV010000502.1:0-4147 GCA_041477815.1 Terriglobia bacterium
CAGGAAGTCGCCGCCCTCCTCGCGCTCGTTAAACTTGATGAGGTTCCAGAAATTGGGCGCCAGGTCGGGCATGGTTTGGTAGGTGCCGGAGTAGCTGCCCAGGGTGAAGGGCTGGTCGTTCCATTCCTGGCAGGCGACCTCGCAGGCCTTGCATCCGATACATAGAGTCGTATCGATGAGCTTGGCCACCGTGTGGACGTTCCGGCCCGCGCCCGGGCCCGGCTGCGGAGTCGCTGAGATCGCTTTGACGGGGGCGCCGCTCATACCTTCTCGACCTGCACCAGGAAGCCCTTGTATTCCGGCGTACCGGAGTTGGGATCGACTACGCTGGCGCTGAGGTTGTTGATCAGCGGTCCGGTGACGCGGCCGATGAAGCCCCAATGGATGGGAAGTCCGACCTGGTAAATGGTCTTGCCGCCTACCTGCAGGGGCCGAATGCGGCGCGTGACCATGGCTTGCCCCTCTACGGACCCGCGGGCCGATCGCACCCGCACCCAGTCTCCGGTGGCGATCCCCTTCTCACGGGCCAGGCCCTCGGGCAGCTCGACGAAGAAGTGGGGCTGGAGCTGGGAGTTGGCTTTGATGTGCTTGGTCCAGTAGTGGAAGTGCTCGGTGAGCCGGTAGGTGGTAGCGATATAGGGATAGTCGGCGGCCGACCCCAGCTTGTCCAGGGGTCCTTGGAAGGGCTTCACCGCGGGGTTGCGTCCGACTTTGGGATGCAGAGAGTTCTCTACGGGCGACTCCACCGGCTCGTAGTGTTCGGGAAGAGGGCCCTCCACGAAATCCGTGGCGAAGATGCGGGCCACGCCCTCGGGATTCATGATGAAAGCGCCGTAGGCTTCGGGGCCGGCATCGGCCTTGTAGTCGGGGACGTCGCCGGTCCAGGACTTGCCGGTCCAGCGGAGGAGGGGCCGCGTCGGATCCCAGGGTTTGCCGGCGGCGTCGGCGGAGGCCCGGTTATAGAGGACGCGGCGGTTGGCCGGCCAGTTCCAGGACCAGTTGGGGTAGAGTCCGAGGCCGCTGGGGTCCTCCTGGCCGCGGCGGGCCATCTGGTTGCCGGCGTCGGTGTAGGAGCCGGCGTAGATCCAGTTGCCGCACAGCGTCGATCCGTCGTCGGCCAGGGCGGACATGCCGGGGAGCTGTTTGCCGGCCGCGTCGCGTCCGTTGATCTCGCGCGCGACTTCTTCGAGGGACGGCGCGACCGGGTTCTGATAGTCCCACCGCATGGCCATCAGGGGTTCGGGCGCCGTGCCGCCTTCCTTCTCGTAAAGCTCGCGGATCTTCAGGAACAGCCGCGCGATGATCTCCTGGTCGCGCATGGCCTCGCCGGGCGGATCGAGCGCTGCGTGCTTCCACTGCACCCAGCGCGAGGAGTTGACGAAGGCCCCGTCCTTTTCGGCGAAACAGGCCGCCGGGAGCAGGAACACCTCGGTCTGGACGCCGGAGGACTCCGGCGCCCCGGGATAATACTTACGCGCCAGCTCCTTGGCTTTCCAGAAGCCCGCCGTCTCGGTCTCGAAGCAGTCGGCCACGATCAGCCATTTCAGCTTGCCGAGGGCGTCCAGCATCTTCGGCGTATTGGGTCCGTTGGCTACGGGGTTCATGCCGAAGGAGATCATGCCCTCCATCTCGCCTCGGGACATGAGGTCGAAGATGTAGGCCCAACTGAAGTTCTCTCCTTCGGCGAGCTTGGGGAGGTTCGCGTAGCCGAAGTCCTTGGCATCGCCGTAGTAGGCCTTGAGCAGGCTGGTGATGAACTTCGGCGTGTTGGACCAGTAGTTCATCGCATTCGGCCGCAGGGGCTTGGGGGTGTTTTCGCGGGAGTAGTCGGCGAGGGTCTTCTGATGCGCTCGGGGGACCTTCAGGTATCCGGGCAGCATGTTCCAGGCGCCCATGTCGGTGGCGCCCTGGATATTGGAGTGCCCGCGCTGCGCGTTGACCCCGCCGCCCGGAACGCCGATGTTCCCCAGCACAAGCTGCAGAATGGCCGCGGTCCGGATCAACTGCACCGAGTGGCTGTGCTGGGTCCAGCCCAGGGCGTAGAGGATCGTCCCCTGGCGGTCGGTCTTGCCGGTGGAACAAATAATCGCCGCCGCCCGCTCGAACTCCTCCGCCGTACACCCGCAGGTGGCCGCCACCACCGCCGGCGTGTACCGCGCGTAGTGCCGCTGCAGGAGCTGGAACACCGCGCGCGGATGCTCCATCGTGGGGTCCACTTTGGCGTAGCCTTGCCCGTCGAGCTCGTAAGCCCAGGTGGCCTTGTCGTAGGACTTCTTCTGCTCGTCCCAGCCGGAGAAGAGGCCGTCCTCGAAGCCGAAGCCTTCCTTGATCAGGAACGTCGCGTTGGTGTGGAGCTTCAGGTAGTCGGCCTGGTGCAGGTTGCGGCTGAGGGCGTAGTGAACCAGCCCGCCCAGAAAAGCGATGTCCGAGCCCACTCGAATGGGTACGTAGCAGTCGGCTACAGCCGAGGTCCGGGTAAAGCGCGGGTCCACCACCACCAGCCTGGCCTTGCGGTTTCGCTTGGCCTCCATGACGAACCGGAACCCCACGGGGTGGTTTTCGGCCGGGTTGCCGCCCATCACCAGGATGACGTCGGCGTTCGCGACGTCGGTCCAGCCGTTGGTCATCGCCCCTCGTCCGAACGTGGCGGCCAAACTGACCACCGTAGGGCCGTGTCAAAGCCTGGCCTGGTTTTCGTACGCGACGATGCCCAGGCCGAACCGCAGCTTTCCCAGCAGGTAGTTGATCTCGTTGGTGTCGGTGCAGCCGCCGATCATGGCCAGGTTGGTGGCCCGGTTCAGATCGGTCTGGAACCCGGCGTCGCGCGTCTTCTTGATGAGCCGGGCCATTTTGTCGAGGGCTTCATCCCACGCGAGCGGCTTCCACTCGGATGATCCGGCGGCGCGGTAGAGCGGCCGCGTGATGCGGTCGTCGTTGACCACGAACTCCTTGAGGGTGATGCCCTTGGGACACAAGGCCCCGCGGTTGATAGGGCTGTCCGGATCGCCCTCGATATGGACCACGGTGGGCTTGACGTTGCGCGACTTGTCGCCCAGGGTATGAATAATCACGCTGCAGGCGACGGCGCAGTAGGGGCAGATGCTGTGGGTCTGAGTGGTGCGGGAGATCTTCAGCTCGCGGGCTTCGGCCAGGGCCGGCCGGGCGTCAAATCCGAAGGCGGTGGTGAGCGCCGCGCCGCTCCCGGCCGAGCGGAGGAATCCTCTACGAGAAAGCTCCATCGTGATTGGTTTGTAACACGCGGCCCCGCAGAAAGTCAAAACACTACACAACCACGTCGGCCCTGACGATGTAGTGCCTGTGGTTCAAGAATCCTTTCCGTTTTGTGAAACACGGCCCTTCGCTGCGATGGAGGTACAATGTTCGGGTGTGAGTGAGGAGACGGCAGCGCAGCATTGCGATAGCCCCAAGGATCTGGGAGCTTACTATACCGATTCCCAGGTCGCGGATTTCTTGATTTGGTGGGCCGCTCGAAACCCAGAGGACACAGTTCTCGACCCTAGCTTCGGGGGTGGCGTTTTTCTTCGCTCGGCTTGCAAGCGACTCCGCGAGATGGGGGGCGATCTGACGGGCCAGGTGTTCGGCATCGAACTCGACGCCGGGGTTCACAGCCGCATTGCGGAGAAGTTGCGTGACGAGTTCGGTGTGGACCAGGCCAACCTGTTCTGTTCCGACTTTTTCGAGGTGGGATCCGATCGCCTCCTCCCGGTCGACGTGGTCGTCGGGAACCCGCCGTTTATCCGGTATCAGCGGTTTACTGGCGAGACCCGTGCCCGGGCTCTGCTGCGCGCGTCGGAACAGGGGCTGAAGCTAAGCGAACTCACCAGTTCGTGGCTGCCGTTCCTGGTTCACAGTGTCAGGTTCCTGCGCACCGGCGGACGCTTAGCGATGGTCATTCCCTTCGAAATGTTCCACGCCAGCTATGCTCAGCCGGTGTTGGGACACCTCAGCCGCACTTTTCAGCACATCAGTTTCCTCACGTTTCGGAAAAAGCTGTTCCCGGATCTGAATGAGGACACCATCCTGCTGCTGGCCGAAGGCAAGGGCACAGGAGCTTGCGGCCGGTTTTACCTGCGCGATCTGCCGCACGCGGGGGCCCTGGCAAGTATCCAGGTGCAAGATCGGCGCC
>JBGOUV010000052.1:0-23744 GCA_041477815.1 Terriglobia bacterium
CCAACTCCGCTTATCGCCTGGAAGACGCCGCCCGCCTCCGGCAGCTCGACGCCTTCTACTTGATGATGATCGAGCAGCCCCTGGCCCACGACGACATCATCGACCACGCCAAGCTCCAGGCTCAGCTCGATACCCCGATCTGCCTCGACGAGTGCATCCGCAACGCGCACATGGCCGAGCAGGCCATAGGGATGCACTCTTGCGGCATCATCAATATTAAGTTGGGCCGGGTGGGCGGGTTTGCCGAGGCCCGGCGCGTCCACGACGTCTGCCGCGAGCACGCCATCCCGGTCTGGTGCGGCGGGATGCTCGAGGCCGGCATCGGCCGCGCCCACAACATCGCGCTCTCCACGCTCGATAACTTCGTCCTGCCCGGCGACGTCTCGGCCAGCCGGCGCTATTGGAAGCGCGACATCGTGACGCCCCCGGTCGAGGTCACGCCGGCCGGAACCATAAAAGTTGGCGACGAGCCCGGCTTCGGCTACACGCTGGACCTCGACTACCTCCGCCAGATCACCGTTCGGGAGGAGACCCTGCGTTGACCCAGGGCGCCTCACCCAAACATCCCAACCCCTGGCTCCTGTACACGCTCATCGGGTGGATGCAGTTCTTCTGGACGGCCAATTTCCTCGTCGCCAAGGTGGCCCTGCGGGAGTTCCCGGCCCCGCTGGTGGCGGGCCTGCGGTTTCTGGTGGCCTTCGCCTGCGCCTTGCCCTTCTATTGGTGGAAGGTTCACGGGCGGGATCAATGGACCCGCCGCGACCTGCCCATGCTGCTCCTTTTGGGAGTGATCGGAGTCGGGCTCAACCAGGGACTGTTCATCATCGGCCTCAGCCGCACCAGCGTCGCCCACTCGGCCATCATGATCTCGATGAGTCCGGTGTGGGTGCTGCTGTTTTCCGCGGCGCGAGGCGCGGAGCGCGTCACCGCCCGCAAGATCGCCGGCCTGGCTGCGGCCCTGGGCGGCGTGGTGCTGCTGGCGCTCGAGCACGGCAAAGCCGGCGGCCCCCGCCCCTCGCTGGCCGGGGATGTTCTCACCCTCCTCGCCAGCGTGGCTTTCTCGTTCTATACCGTCCTGGGCAAACACGTGAACCACCGCTACAGCGCGTTCACGGTCAATGCCTTCCTGTTCGGCGCCGGATCCCTGTTCCTGTTCCCGCTGGTTCTCTGGCAGGGTTGGTCGTTCGACTTTGCTCATGTCTCAGCAGTGGGGTGGCTGTCGATGCTCTACATGGGCGTGTTCCCGTCGTTCGTCTGCTACCTGATCTTCTATCACGCCCTCGGATACGTGGCCGCCTCCCGCCTGACCATGCTCGCCTACGTGCAGCCGGTGGCCGCCACGCTGTTCGGCGTCCTGCTGCTCGGCGAGCACATCACCACGACGCTGGTCGCCGGCGGCGTCGCTATCCTCAGCGGCGTCTATCTCACGGAGCGCGCCTGATGCTCTCCTTCCGGCAGCTCCTCGGCCAGAACCGCAACTACCGCCGCATCTGGATGGGTCAGGTGGTCAGCGAGATCGGCGACCACTTCAACAACATCGCCGTCTTCAGCCTGGCCCTGGAGTCCACCCGCTCTCCCTTAGTCATCAGTTGGATCATGGTCTCCCGCGCCATTCCCATGGTCCTGGCCGGACCCCTGGCCGGCGTGATCCTGGACCGCTTCAACCGCAAGTACACCATGATCACCAGCGATGTGGTCCGCGCCGTGCTGGCCCTCGGCTTCCTGCTCTACCACCGGCCCCAGGACACCTGGCTGCTGTACCTGATCAGCGGCCTAACCATGTTCGCCTCGCCGTTCTTCACCAGCGGCCGCTCCTCGATCCTGCCCACCATCACCAGCCCCGAGGAGCTGCACACGGCGAATGCCCTCACCCAAACCACCCAGTGGGCCACCCTGACCGTCGGCACGCTGCTGGCCGGCGGGATCATCGCCCACTTCGGCTTCGCCCGAGCATTTCTCTTCAACGCCTTCTCTTTCCTGGTCTCGGCCTGGGCCGTGTGGGGCCTGCGTCTGGAAAAGGGAGAGTTCCGAGCCAAGCGCTCGCTCACCGAGACCGACGTAGTCCGCCCCTGGCACGAGTACACCGAAGGCCTGCGTTACATGCGCTCAGTACCAGTAGTGCTCGGCATCTCGCTGGCCGGCGTAGGCTGGGCCACCGGCGGCGGCGCCGCCCAGATCCTGTTCAGCATCTTCGGCGAGCTGGTCTTCCATCGCGGGGCCGCCGGCATCGGCACCATCTGGGGGTTCGCCGGCATCGGCCTGCTGATCGGCGGCACCCTCGCCCACGCCCTGGCCAAACGCCTCACCTTCAACGGCTACAAGAAGACCATCATGGTCTGCTTCCTGCTCCACGGCGCCTTCTACGTGGTCTTCACCCAGATGCAGGTCTTCGCCTGGGCCCTGGCGGCGATCCTGCTCTCGCGCCTGGCCATCGCCGTCAGCTCGGTCCTGAACTTCAGCCGCCTCCTCCACACCGTCCCCGACCAATTCCGCGGCCGCGTCTTCGCCACCGTCGAGACCATGGTCTGGACCACCATGATGATCTCGATGATGCTGGCCGGCATCGGGTCGCAGTTCTACAGTCCCCGCACCATCGGCTCCATCGCCGGCGTCCTGTCCGCCTCCACAGGCATTTTCTGGGCCTGGGCCCATTTCACCGGCCGCCTCCGCGAGACCGCCGAGGAAGGCGTCGAGCCGGATGAGCTGGAGATCCACGGAGAGCCCACAGCCTGACGGCGGGGGTCGGGGGTCGGGGGCCGGGGGCCAGAGACGGGAGTCGGGGGTCAGGGAGGAACTTATGATACGAGGGTTTCGAGATCTTAGGGTTTGGCAGCAGGGCATACAATTGGTAGAGGAGATCTACCGGGCATCCGAACACTTTCCGCCCCGGGAGATGTACGGCTTGACTAACCAATTGCGCAGGGCGGCGGTATCGGTACCTTCCAACATTGCCGAAGGCCATACCCGCGAGCATACGAAGGAGTATCTGAACCACATAATCTATGGCCCAAGCGTCCCTAGCTGAAGTGGAAACGCAGTTGGAAATTGCCGCGCGTCTCAGCTATCTGACCACGGAAGCGTTGGCGGCCCTGCTGGCGCAGATTCAGTCCCTAGGGAAGCAACTCTACGCCCTCCGGAACGCCCTCGGCAAGAAGGCATGACTCCCGACCCCCGACCCCCGGCCCCCGACCCCCGCGCTACCCGCCCCGGGCGGGTAGCGCTAGTCACTGGTGCCGCCAAGCGAATCGGCCGCGCCATCGCGCTGCGACTCGCTCAGGACGGGGCTGCCGTGGCCCTCCACTACCACGATTCCGAAGCCGACGCCCGCCGCACCGCCGAAGAATGCGGCGCCCGGCTGTTTCGCGCCAATCTGGAGAGCGTGGACGAGATCCAGCGTCTCTTCGCCGAAGTCGAGCAGGCGTACGGCCGGCTGGACTTCCTGGTCAACAACGCCGCCCGCTTCGAGCGGCGCTCCGTTCTGGACATCACCGAAGCGGACTGGGACCGTATCCACAGCGTCAACCTGAAGGCCGTCTTCTTCTGCTGCCAGGCCGGTGCCCGGATCATGCGACAAAACGGCGGCGGCCGGATCGTGAACATCAGCTCGCTGGGCGGCCTCCGTCCCTGGAGCCAGCATGCCCACTACTGCGCCTCCAAAGCAGGCGTGATCATGCTCACCAAGTGTCTGGCCAAGGCCCTGGCGCCGGACATTTCGGTCAACAGCGTCGCGCCCGGCGTGATACCCTTTGAAGGGGAGCTCGGCGAGCGCCACCTTCGCCTGATCGCCGCCACCCCCATGCGCCGCCCCGGTACCGGCGAAGAGATCGCCGAAGCCGTTGTCAACTTTCTCCATTCCTCGGCGTTCGTCACCGGCCAAGTCCTGGCCGTCGACGGAGGACTGTCGCTACGTGCGTAAGCCTCTCCCCAACACCCACCACCCATCACCCATCACCCGAGCCATACGGGCCGCCTGTGTGGCCTGTCTGGCTCTAGCGGCCCAAGGCCCCAAGCTGGAGCCGAGCGGCTATACCACGGACGCTGCCGGGGTCCTCAGCCCGCAGGGAATCGAGCGCCTGAACCGTCTGGCCGGGGAGGTGCAACAGAAGACCCGCGCCCAGATGGCCATTGTCCTGATCCGCTCTCTGCAGGGCGAGCCCATCGAGGACTACTCGATCAACCTCGCCCGCCGTTGGGGCGTCGGGCAAAAGAAGGAAAACACGGGCGTATTGCTCCTCCTGGTCGTCGACGACTACCGTATGCGGGTCGAGGTCGGCTATGGTCTCGAGCCCGTCCTGCCCGATGGACGCGTGGGCGCCATCCTGCGCTCCATGCGCCCGGCGCTTCGCGAGAACCGTTACGATGACGCCGTCTGGCAGGCTGCCGGCCAGATCGCCGGCGTGCTGGCCGAGTCCGCCGGTGTTACCCTGGGAGATCCCACGCTGCCCCGGCCACCGCCGCGGCAGCGATCGCAGCCGGCTGGGCCGGCCCTCCCGCTGTGGGTCCTGGGCCTGGGAGGCTTGGGCGCGCTGTGGCTCTTCTGGAAGGTTGGCTTTAACCCTCTATGGCTGCTCGGCAGCTTGGGCGGCGGAGGGGGCGGCGATGGCGGCGGTGGCCGGGACGGTGGCGGCTTCGGCGGCTTCGGCGGCGGCGACTTCGGCGGCGGCGGAGCCTCCAGCGACTGGTAATCATGAACATCGACGAACAACTCCAACAACTGGTCCAGCGGCTCACGGAGGCCTTGGGCGACGACCTCCTCGCGGTGGTGCTCTACGGCTCGGCCGCCCGTGGCGAGTATCACGAGAAGCACTCCGACCTCAACGTGCTCTGCATCCTTCGCCAGGTCGGTCTCGGCGAGTTGGAGCGCTTGGCCAAGCCCCTCCAGTGGTGGCTCAAGAGCGGCCAGACCCCTCCCCTGCTGCTCTCCGAAGAAGAGATTCGCGATGCCGCGGACGTCTTCCCCATCGAGTTCCTCGACATCCGCGCCGGTTACCGCCTTCTCCACGGCCCCGACCTGGTGGCGGCCATCGACATCAACACCGTCAATCACCGGCGCCAGCTCGAACACGAGCTTCGCTCCCGCCTGCTCCGCCTCCGCCGCCGCTTTCTGGAGACGCAGCACGAGGACAAGGCCGTGGCCGGCCTCATGCTGGACTCGCTCCCCACTTTCGCCACCCTGTTCCGCCACGCCCTGCTGGTGGCCGGTTTCGAGGCGCCGCTGCGAAAGCCGGAGGTGTTCCGCGAAGTCGCCCAGCGTTTCCATGTTGGCCCCGCCCCCTTCGACGCCCTGCTCGAAGTCCGCGCCGGCGCGCGCCAGCTCCAGCCCGGCGAAGCCCGTTCCTGGTTCGATTCCTACTTGACGGCCGTAACCCGCCTGGCTGAAATAGTAGATGCGTTATAATGCGTTATAATTCCCAGCCCCGCTCTGCGGTCGATAAGAGTGGATATGACAGTCAGGAGAGGCGCGGGTGCATTTCTCGCCTTCGCGGTACTGTGCGCGGCGGCCGAGGTCGGGCCCGTAGTACCCCAGACCGCCTGCCAGCCCGGAGGCTTTACCCTGCTGCAATTCTCCGGCGGCGTAGTAGCGCGGCCCAAACCCGACGGCAGCTTCAACGTCAACCTGGACAACTCCGCCTACCAGGGCAACGCCTTTGACGCCGCTTTGCGTTCCGCCATGTCCACCTGGAGCTCGGTGGGCGGTTCCTCCTGGCGCTACAACTTTTCCGGTTACACCGCCGCTCTACCATCCACGGGCGACGGCCAGATGACCGTCGTCAGCGGGGGCGGGCGTTCCTTTCCTTCCGGCGTGCTCGCTACCACCATGATCCGGGGCGCCGGCGACGGCACCATCTATGATTCCGACATCTTCTTCAATCCCGCTTACAACCTCACCACCACCGGCAGCGGGCTCGACTTCGAGTCCGTGGCTCTGCACGAGATGGGACACGGCCTGGGGCTGGACCACAATGACGGCTGCTACACGACCCGGACGGTCATGCAATCGGCCATCGCGTCCGACACGCAGAGGCGCAGCCTGGCGCCGCCCGAAATCGAAGGCTTGCGCTATCTGTACTCCGGTTCCGGCGCCGCCCCGCCACCCGCCGCCCCGCCGCCGGTGGTCCTCACCGCGGCGCCCTCCACCCTGGTCTTCACCGGTCTCGCCGGCGGCATCGTCCCCCCGTCGCAAAACATTACCTTGAGCGGCGCCGCCGGTCTCACTTGGACCGCGTCTCCCTCCGTCTCCTGGCTCCAACTGGCGCCCTCCAACGGCTCGGTTCCGGGCGTCGTGAACGTTCTGGCCCTGACCGCCGATCTCCCCGCTGGCGTCCACTCCGGACGCATCGCCATCCTCTCCGCCGGCCTCACGCGCGAGGTGACCGTGGCGCTCAACCTGAGCGCGCCCAACACCCTGCAACTCAACCCCAGCGTCCTGAGTTTCTCGGCCCTGGCCGGCGGCGACGCTCCCGGCCCCCAGAGTCTCCTGGTGTCCGGCACCGCCGGACTCTCCTTCGCCGCCTCCGTCATTACGGGCGGGTCCTGGCTCCGCGTGTCCCCTGCCTCCGGGACGCTCCCCGCCTCCACCACAATCTCTGTAATACCCGCCGCCCTCACCCCCCAACTCTATGCCGGACGCATCACCGTGACCGCCGCCGGGATCACCCGCGAGGTGGCCGTACAGTTCTCCGTCTCGGCCCAACCCCGGCTCGTGATGACGCCGGCGCAGCTTTCGTTCTCGGGCCCGGCCGGCAGCACCCTCCCCATCTGTTCCTCGCTGGACCTGGCCGCCGGGAGCGCCGCCGGCGACTTTACCGCCGCCCCCGCCGCGCCTTGGCTAGCGGTCCTGCCGGCCTCCGGACGCCTGCCCGCCACCCTGAGCGTGTGCGCCGCCGCCGGGTCCCTGCTGGCCGGGGCCTACGACTCCGCCCTTACCATCACTGCCTTTGGCGTCTCCCAGTCCTTTCCGGTCCATCTCACGGTTGCGGCCGGTGTCCTGGTCCGCAACGGTGGCGTCGGCAACGCGGCCAGCTTCGCCGTCGATCAGCCGATCACCGCCGGAGAGCTGCTGAGCATCTTCGGTGAGAATCTGGCCGCTGCCACCGCTTCTGCCGCTGGTTTCCCCTTGCCCACGGAACTCGGCGAGGCGCGCGTCCTGGTCGGAGGCCTCCCGGCACGCCTCCTCTATGTGTCCCCCCGGCAGATCAACCTGGTTACCCCGGCAGCGCTGGCCGACCTGACAGGTTCCAGCACCACTCTGGTGGTCTACAACGGCCGCCAAACCTCTCCGGCCGTCCGAATCGGGGTAGCGCGCCAAGCCCCCGGCGTCTTCACCATGCTCGGCAACGGCGCCGGCGCCGGCGCGGTGACCCACTCTGACGGCTCCCTGGTCACCCATTCTGCGCCCCTCACCCCCGGCGAAACCGTCTCTGTGTATTTAACCGGCCTAGGACCCTTGAACCCCGCCTTCCCCGACGGCCTGCCCGCTCCCTCCGATCCCCTGCCCCGCGCTACCGGCCCCGTCCGCCTCGTCGCCGACGGCCAGGACGCCGAGGTCCTCTACGCCGGCGCCGCCCCCGGATTCAGCGGACTGCAACTGGTGGTGGCCACCCTGCCGGCGTCGTTATCCCGCCGCTTCCCGGAAATGAGTATCGAGGTCGGTGGAGCGCCCTCCAACCGCTTCTCCGCCGGCGGTCCCGGTCTTTACGACATCTCGCCCTCGGAAGTTCGCGCGGGCAGCGAAGTCGCCGTCACCCTGCGCGGCATCAACCTCGCCCCCTCCAGCGCTCTCCGCATCGGCAACACGGTGGTGCGCGGCGCTCTCACCGAGGGCTCCCCGCAATCGCTGCGCGTGGCCGTTCCCGCGCGGCTCCTCTCCACTGCCGGCGTCCTGGTCGTCGACGTAGTGGACGCCGACGCCCTCGCCGAGCTCCCCTCCAACTATCTGCTCCTTACAATCCAGCCTTGAGAAATTCCTCCCGCACCGCCTTGCGCAGCAGACCGGGCGGTATCAGGCCCTGCCCCAGCAGGAAGTCGTGGAACTTCTTCGGCTGGAACGCCGCGCCCTGCTTCTTCCCCACCTCTTCCCGGATCTCCAGGAGCCGCAAATACCCGTAGAAGTACGACGTGGCCTGCCCCGGCATCCGGAACGTGTATCGTTCCACCTCCTGCCGGGCCATGGCCTCCGAGAGCACCACGTCCCTGGTCAGCACCTGCGTAGCCATCTCGGGCGACACTTTGCCCGCCTGCAGCTCCGGATCCAGAAACGCCCGCGCCGCCCGCAGCAACCGGTGCTGTAGCGTGATCAGCCGGCCTTCCGGCGGCAAATACGGCTGCATCACCCACTCGCTGTACAATCCCCACCCTTCCACGTTGGTGCTGTTGAACGCGTAGACCGCCCGGGCCGTGGAGACGCCCTTTTCCACCAGCGACGCGAATTGCAGCTCATGCCCCGGACGCAGCTCGTGCGCGGCGAGGGTCCAGGACGCCGCGGCGAAGGTGAAGTCGTCGTAGCTCTGCATCTTTCCCGTGGCGTCGGGGATGTTCAGGGGCAGGACGAACTCGCCCATCTCCCCCGTATTGCCTACCAGGCGCGGAGGCCGCATGTTCGGCGCCGGGCCGGCCGCGCTCTCCGCCGCCGACGCAATCCGGATGCGCGCCGGACGCTCCGGCAGCGTCACCAGGTTCTCCCGCCGGACAATTGCCTCGATTTCCGCCAGCCGCTTCTGATAGTGCGGCAGAATAGCCTCCCCCACAAGCTGCTCCTTCTTCAGCTCCCGGATGACGTCGCGATAATCGTTCAGGCTCCAGCCTTGCGTCTTGGCCACCTCCAGCGACAGCGGCTGCATCTGCCCCTGGATCTCCTGAAACGCCGCCCGCGCTCTGCGGGCCAGCTCGGCCGGGGGGAGATCCACGCCATAATTCTCCAGGTTCACGCGGTACAGCTCGTGTGGCAGCCGGAAGTCGGTGCGGGCGCGCGGAAGAACTTCCTTGCGCACGAAGTCCTGAAACGCCGTCGCCTGTTCCTTCCACTTGGCCAGCGCCTCCTGGTATCCGGCGATCTTGTACTTCTCGAACAGCGGCGCAATGCCTTCCAGGAATAGCCGGGAGTTGGCCAAATCCTGGTCGACGCGGTTCTTGAACGGCCCCAGCAAATGCTTCTGCCCCAGCTTCTCCCGGACCCTCAGCTCGGCAAGCTGGGCGATGGGCCGGTAACCCTGTTCCATACCTGCATATCGCCGCAACCGGACCAGGGCCGCCCGCCGCCGCGTTTCCGGCACCTGGTCGTCCAGCAGCGCCCTTACCCCCTGGAACACCATGTTGACCACGTCGCCGTACGGCAGCAAATACTTCTCGCCGGCCTCGCTCGCCCGCACCCGCAGCTCGGCGGCGCGGATCATAATCTCCAGGTCCTGCCGTACCTTGGGATCCTTCTCCGCCTTCAGCTTGCCCCGCAGCGTCTGGGCCGCCTCGCGGTACGCCTGCCGGGCCCGCTCGTTCACGCCGGGGCTCAGATCGGTGATGGCTTCGTCCACCCCCTCGACGCCGATCCGTCCCGCGCCCTCCGGCCCGAACTTCGCGTCCACCTCCAGCAGCACCCGGGCGTACTCGTTGCTGCGCTTCACCCACTCGGGCGGCGCCGCCAGCGCCGCGCCGCACACAAACACGACGAAGAATATTGTTCGGAACCGCATCCCCACCATGATATACGATAGCGGCATGAGAACTTCGGGGCTTCTGCTGTTAGTCGGCGCGCTCGCGGGCTTGGCCCCGGCGCAAACCACCTCCACCGAGATCCTGGGCACCGTCACCGACCCCTCCGGCGCCGTCGTGCCCGGCGCCAAAGCGTCCATCCGCCACGTCTCGACCGGAGCCCGCCGCGAAACCGTCACCTCTTCCACCGGCGACTACTCCTTCCCTCTCATCGACATCGGCGAGTACCTTGTCAGCGTCCAGGCCGAAGGCTTCAAGACCGAGGAGCAGCGCGGCATCGTCGTACAGCTTCAGCAGAAGGCCCGCGTGGACTTCCGTCTGCAGGTCGGCCAGACCACCGAAACCATCGAGGTCATCTCGACCGGCGTGGCTCTCAAGACCGACGACGCCGCGGTCGGTCAGGTGATCGACAACCGCCGCGTGGTCGAGCTGCCGCTCAACGGCCGCAACGTCGCTGCCCTGGCGGTGCTCACCCCGGGGGTCCAATTCGGCGTCCGCATGGGCCTCGACGGACTGGGGTCGGGCGGGTTCCCCATTCCCGGCGCCATCGTCGCTGTCAGCGCCAACGGACAGCGCGAGGTGAACCAGCAGATCACCCTCGACGGCGTCATCGCCACGGAACCCCGCATCAATACCATGGTCTTCACGCCATCCATCGACGCCGTCGAGGAGTTCAAGGTCCAGACCAGCTCCTACTCCGCCGAGTACGGCCAGAACAACGGGGCCATTGTCCAGATCGTCCTCAAAAGCGGCGCCAACCGCCTCCGCGGAACCCTCTACGAGTTCCTCCGCAACGACGCCTTGGACGCCCGCGACTACTTCCTCAACTTCCAGATCCCGGCGGGCACGCGCCTCGCCCAGAAAAACCGCCTCCGCCGCAACCAGTTCGGCGCTTTCGCCTCCGGCCCGGTCCGCCGCGACCGTACCTTCTGGAGCTTCAACTACGAGGGTCGCCGCGAGACCCAGGAGGCCGTCCAGGAAGCCTTCTGGTTCCCCGAGCCGTTCCGCAACGGCGATTTTTCCGCCCTCCTGACCCCGCTGGTCCGGGGCGGCCGCGCCATCCGCGCCCCGGTCGTCATCTACGACCCCCTGACCGGCGACCCTTTCCCCCGTAACGTCATTCCCGCCAGCCGTATCAACAAGAATGCGCAGAACTTCGTTAACAAGTTCCAGCCGCTCCCCATGTTCCTCCCCGAGGACATCCTCGATATCAACGCCCGCGCCTCCATCCCCAACACCATCAACTCCAACCAGTACTTCTTCCGCATCGATCACCAGTTCGGCCCCCGGGACAAGGCCTTCGTGCGCTACGCCGGTGACCGCTCCGAGTACGCCAACCGCGTCATCAACCCCAACTTCCCCACCTCCACCACCTCGCGCGCCAACAACATCGCCGTCCAGTACGTCCACATCTTCAACGCCACCACCCTCAACGAGTTCCGCTACGGCCAGAACAAAGCCGACGACGAATTCACCAATCCCCGGACCAACACCGACTTCGACCTCGACTCGCTCGGCATCGGCCAGTACCGCGTGGCCACCGACAGCAACCGCAAGCTGCGCCCGTTCGAGATCGGCATCCCTACCACGTTGATCGGCGGCGACCGCGACCTCGGCAACGGCTTCGACTTCAACACCGTCCACCAGTTCGCCGACAATCTGTCGCTCGCCCGGTCCAGCCACAACTTCAAGATCGGCTTCGAATACCGCCGGGTGATGCTCGACCGTGCGGGCGGCAACCTCAAGCGCGGCTCGACCGGTTGCTGCGAGGGCGGGTACAGCCTGGCCGGCTGGCTTCTGGGCTTCCCCTCCTCGTCCACCACCGGCGAGGGCTCGGCCACCATGAACGCCCGCCAGAACCGCTGGAGCGCCTACTTCCTCGACGACTGGAAGGCCACTCGCAAGCTCACCCTCAACCTCGGCCTCCGCTGGGACTTCTTCCAGCCTCCCTACGATGCTCTGGGCGGCTGGCGTTCTCTGCGGCTCGACGTCCTGACCCCCGCCGCCGACGGCCGCTCCCTTCCCACACTGCTCCCCGCCCCCGACACGCCGAACTTCAAGTTCCACCAGAGGGAGAACCGCTTCTTCATGCCCCGCATCGGCCTCGCCTACCGGGCTACCGACAAGTGGGTGGTGCGCAGCGGCTTCGGCTGGTTTGCCAACGCGCAACAGATCAACAACTTCAGCATCCTCATCCTGATGCCCCCCAAGTCCGGCACTTTCAGTTTCAACCAGGTTACCGATACCGCCCAGGTAATCCAGGTCCCCTACTCCGGCCAGAACTACTCCATCCAGACGCGCCGTTTTCGGCCCGGCAGTCCTGTCTTGACCCTTGACAACCTGTTCCCCGGCTCGAACGCGGCGCCCGCCCGGGCCAACCTGATCCTGATGCCGCCCGACAACCGGTCCACCAACCACGTCCAGTGGAGTCTCGATATTCAGCGGTCCCTGCCCGCGCAGGTGCAGCTCACCATCGGCTACGTCGGCAGCAAGACCAGCCACCTGGACAACAGCGTCGCCAACTACAACAACCCGGACCCCTCCCGCGACACCGACTTCAATACCCGCCGTCCCTACCAGGCCTACGTCGGCCAGGGCGAAGGCGCGCAGGCCCGCGGCCTGGGCAACATCCGCTACCTCGACGCCTTCGGCAACGGCTCCTACCACGGCCTCCAGACCAGCGTCGAGAAGCGCTCCAGCCACGGCCTCACTATGGGCCTGGCCTATACCTACAGCAAGGCCCTGGGCGAAGGCTACGGCCGCAACGAGAGCGGCGAAGGCATCGGCAACGGCCTTCAGGACCCCCGCAATCGCCGCTCCTCCCGCTCCCGCTTCGGCTTCGACGTCACCCACAACGCCGTCGCCAACTTCGTCTACGAGATGCCCTTCCTGAACCGTTTCAAAGGCGTTCCCGGCGCCTTCCTGGCCGGCTGGCAGACCAACGGCGTGGTCACCCTGCGCACCGGCTTCCCCTTCAACCTCAGCGGCGGCCGCTTGAACACCGGCGCCGACGACCCCCGCCCCGACCGCATCGCCGACGGCCGCCTGGGCAGCGACGCCAGCCGCCAGCGCTGGTTCGATCCCCAGGCCTTCCGCCGCAACGACTGCAATATCCCCAACCGCGCCGACCTCTGCCACTACGGCACCTCCGGCTACGGCGTTCTGAACACCCCCGGCGGCCGCAACTTCGATCTTTCGGTTTACAAGAACTGGCGTCTCACCCCCTTGGGCGAAGCCGGGCGTCTCCAGTTCCGCGCCGAATTCTTCAACGCCTTCAATACCCCGGAGTTCGGCCAGCCTAACGGCATCTCCTTCAACTCCCTCGACACCGTCGTCCCCGATGGCCCCCGCGACGCCGAGATCCGCCGCCTCCGCCTCCCCATGCGCATCATTCAATTCGGCGTCAAGGTGTATTTCTGATGCCCTACGATCTCCTCCTAAAGGGCGGACACGTCATCGACCCCGCCCAGGACCTCAGCGCCCCGCGCGACGTCGCCATCACCGGCCACCAGATCGCCCGCGTCGCCGCTGATCTCCCCGCTTCCGAGGCCCGCCAGGTCATCGACCTACGCGGTTTCTACGTGACCCCCGGCCTCATCGACCTCCACGTTCACGTCTACACCCGCGCCCGCCAGAGCACCCTGTTCCCCGACGACGCCTGCCTCCCCACCGGCGTGACCACCGCCGTCGACGCCGGCACCTCCGGCCCGCGGACCTTCGACAATTTCAAGGCGACCATCATCGACCGGTCCAAGACCCGCGTCCTGGCCTTCCTGAACATCGTAGGCCAAGGCATGCGCGATGGCTCCCAAGGCGAGAGCAACGAGAACGACATGGACCCCGCCGTCGTCGCCGCCAAGATCCGCCAATACCCCCACCTGATCGTGGGCGTGAAGACCGCCCACTACCGCAACAACGGCTTCGTCGCCCTGCGCCGCGCGGTGGAAGCGGGCCGCCTGGCTAACGTGCCCGTGCTGGTGGACAACAGCATCCTGACCGGCCAGGGCCGCACCACCCGTGAAAAGCTCCTCGACATCCTGCGCCCCGGCGACCTCCATACCCATATGTACAACGACGAACAACTGGAGCTGGTCGACCGCCGCAACGGCCGCCTCACCGAGGTCGCCCAGGAAGCCCGCCGCCACGGCGTCCTGTTCGACCTGGGCCACGGCGGCGGCAGCTTCCTCTGGCCCGTCGCCGCCGCGGCCATGCAGCAAGGTTTCCCGCCCGACACCATCTCGACCGACCTCCACCCCTCCAGCATCCTGCTCCCCCAGGTCAGCATGCCTAACTGCATCTCGAAGCTGCTGACTCTGGGTATGACCCTGGAGGACGCCCTCCGCCGCGCCACCCTCCACCCGGCCAAAGCGATCCACCGCTACCCCGAACTAGGCGCCCTGGAGGAAGGCCGCACCGCCGACGTCGCCGTCTTCGAGCTCCAAACGGGTGTCTTCGCCTTCATCGACTCCCACCACATCAAGCGCCTGGGCAACCGCAAACTCGAGTGCCTCCTCACCCTCCGGGAAGGCAAAGTAGTCTACGACCGCGAAGGACTCAGTTGCACCGAACCGCGACCGTAAAGGGGTTCTACCTGGCCCTGGCAGGGCCCTCCAGGAGGCCCGGCGCTCTCCCAGATCGTCTACCCCTGCGTATCGAGAAGGCCGGCGCGAGCCCTGGCTCGGGGATAGGAGGCAGGACGGGCCTCCCGCCTCCTGGCGCTCGGCACGAGCCACGAGCGGAGGGCAAGCCGTCCGAAGCGCCAGTCCCCGAGGGACCTCCCTGTATTTTCGTTGCCGATATCAGTGTCGAGACACCATAGCGGGTTTGCTCCATTTCAGTTCAACCTGGAAGTAGACCCCGGCCCGGGGTCCGAGAAAGGTACTGACATGAAGAAAACAATCATCTCTCTTGTGCTCGCCGCATTCACCCTGCCGCTGATCGTATCGGCGCGGGAACAGCCTGCCCAGGGACAATCGCAAGACCAGACCAAGACACAAAGGAAGAAGAAACAACCCAAGAAACCCAAAAAACCGAAGAAGGGCTCTTCGTAACGGCGGACACCCGTAAGACTGCGAGCCCTCCGGCCTCGCTGGAACAACTTTTCGCATACGTTATGACCCCCATCCGCCTTTTCCTCAGCAAGAGTTTGCTGTGTGGCATCGCTGTGGTGGCCACAGGCGGCTGCGGGAAGCACCAAGATGCCGCGGCCGCAGGCAAGGAGTCTCCGCAGGCCGCGGCCTTGGTTCAGATCAGCGCGCCAGGCCTGGTGGTTCTGGATCCGGAGGCGCCCGAGCTTCGCCAGATGACGATCGAGGCCGTGCGCAGTGTCCCGGCTCCTGCCGACGAGGTCACCGCCACGGCCAAGATCGAAGCCAACCCCAACCGCGTCGGGCATGCCGTGCTGCCGGCGCCCGGACGCATCGTGCATGTGATGGTGAAACTGGGGGACGCGGTCACCAAGGGTCAGCCCCTGGTTACGATCGAAAGCTCCGCGGTGGCGGAGGCGGAGTCCGCGCACCTGCAGGCGGAGGCCTCCGTTCGCCAGGCGGAGCTGGCGGTGGTCAAGGCCGACGCCGACCTGGCGCGCCTCGCCGATTTGTTCGAGCATCAAGCCGTGGCCCAGAAAGAGGTCTTGGCCGCACAGACCACCTCCGCCCTGGCCAAGGCCTCCGTCGAACAGGCGCGGAGCGCGCGGGACCAGGCGCGGCGGCGTCTGGAACTTCTCGGCCTGCAAGCCGGCCGCTTCGAACAGAAGATTACGGTAACCGCTCCGGTGTCCGGGAAGGTGCTCGAGGTCAGCGTGGTGGACGGGGAATATCGCAACGAAATCAACGCGCCGATGATCACGATCGCCGATCTGAGCCGCGTTTGGGCGACCTCGGAGGTGCCGGAGAGCCAGATCCGCTTCTGCCAGGTGGGCGGCACGGCCGCTCTGGAGCTGATTGCCTATCCCGGCGAAACCTTCCGCGCGCGCGTGACCCGCATCGCCGACACGGTCAATAGTGAGACCCGCACCATCAAGGTCAGCGCGGAGCTGGAAAACAGCGCCGGCCGTTTGCGTCCGGAAATGTTCGGGCGCCTCCGCTATGCCGGCGGGCTGGTGGCCACTCCCTGGGTCCCCGCCGCGGCGGTGGTCCGCATCGGTGACAAGGATTTCGTATTCGTCGAGCAGGCTCCCGGTCGATTCCTTTCCACAGCCGTGGAGTTGGGGCAGCCTCACAAAGGAGGCTTTGCGATCACCGGAGGGCTCCCGGCCGGCGCCCGGGTAGTCACACAAGGCTCCATATACCTGAAAGCCGCGCTCTGATTCGATGCTCCGCAAGCTCATCTTCTCGGCTGTTCATCAGCCGCTTTTTTTGTTCCTCCTGCTGGCGCTGTTCATCGCCGCGGGCATCTCGGCGTTCCGCACGCTGCCCATCGAGGCGTTTCCGGACGTTACCGATATTCAAGTCACGGTAGTAACGCTCTTCCCGGGGCATGCCGCCGAAGAAGTCGAAAAGCAGGTAACGATCCCGCTCGAAATCGCGCTCAGCGGGCTTCCTCATGCCCTGCGCGCTTTCTCGCACACGCAGTTCGGGTTGTCCTCCACCTATGTCACCTTCGATGACGAAGCGGATAACTACTTTGCGCGGCAGCAGGTGCTGGAGCGCCTGCAGACGGTGGATCTGCCCGAAGGTATCCGTCCCGAGCTTGCTGCCTTGTCCAGCCCGATCGGCGAAATCTATCGCCTCTACCTGAAGTCCGACAAGTACGACGCCATGGAGTTGCGCAGCCTCGAGGACTGGGTGGTCGAGCGCCATTTGAAGCTCGTTCCCGGCGTGGCCGACGTGGTCAGCCGGGGAGGCTACATCAAGCAGTACCAGGTGGAGCCCGACCTCACCAGGATGAAATCGCACGGGGTGACGCTCCCGCAGGTATTCGGGGCGCTGCAACGCGGGAACATGAACGCCGGCGGGGGGTACATCGAGCAAGGCGAACAGCAGTTCATCATCCGCGGCGTCGGCCTGCTCCGGTCGCCCCAGGATATCCGCAAGGTAGTGGTCGCCGAGCACGGCGGCGTGCCCGTCCTGATCGGCGACATCGGCGAGGTGAACACCGGCTATCAGCAGCGCCAGGGCATGGTCGGCATGGACGCGCAGGACGAGATCGTGAACGGCACCATTCTCATGCGAAAGGGCGAAAACCCGTCTGTGGTGCTGGAAGGCGTCAAGGCGAAAATCGACGAGCTCAACAAGAGTATTCTGCCCCCGGGTGTCCAGTTGGTGCCTTATTACGATCGCGCCTGGCTGATCGACAACACCCTGAAGACGGTATTCAAGAATCTGGCTGAAGGCGCCGTGCTGGTCTGCCTGGTGTTGTACTTGTTCCTGGGACGTCTGCGGCCGGCGGCGATCGTCGCCGTGGTGATCCCGCTGTCTTTGCTGGGCACCTTTATTGGTCTCAAGATCAAAGGCATTCCGGCGAACCTTCTGTCGCTCGGAGCCATGGACTTCGGCATTATCGTGGACGGCGCGGTCATCGTGGTGGAGAACATTTTCCGCCGCGTCTCCCAGGAGGGCGAGCAGCACCCCTCCTTCAAGGGACTGGTGGTAGATGCCGCCTCCGAGGTGGGCAGACCTACCTTCTTCTCGATGCTGATCGTCATCATCGCCCATATCCCGATTTTCACTTTACAGCGGCACGAAGGCCGGATCTTCGCGCCGATGGCCTATACCATCACCTCGGCGCTGATCGCCTCCCTCGTGTTCTCGCTCACGCTGGTGCCCGTTCTATGCGTGTACCTTCTGCGTCACCCCCACCCGGAGAAGGAGAACTTCCTGGTGCGCCTGTCGCACAGAATATATGACACCGTCCTAAGAATGGCGCTATCGCGCCCCAGGGTGGTCTTAGGTGTTTCGGCGGTGGCGCTGGTCGCGAGCCTGTTCCTGGTCCCGCTGCTCGGCTCGGAATTCCTTCCCGAATTGAATGAGGGCAGTATCTGGGTGAACTTTAACCTGCCTCCGGGGATTTCCCCCGGGGAAGTGACTCGCTCCGTCCACAAAGCCCGCGTGGCATTGCTCGAGATCCCCGAGGTGTCCCGTGTCGTTTCCCAGGCAGGCCGTCCCGACGACGGCACCGATCCCAAACCGATCAACATGGTCGAACTGCTGGTTGACCTGAAGCCGGCGTCCGAGTGGCGGCCGCATATCACCAAGGAAGAGCTGATCGCAAAGATGGACAAAATGCTCGACGACATGCCCGGCATCAAACCGTCCTTCTCGCAGCCCATCCGCGACAACGTACTCGAATCGATCTCCCAGATCGACGGGCAGATTGTCATCAAGATTTTTGGCAGCGATTCGAATGTGCTCAAGGAGAAGATTGAAGAGGTCCTGAAGGTGATCTCGCCGATCCGAGGCATTGCGCGCGCCTTCGTGGACCGCGCCGGCCGCATTCCGCAGCTTCAGGTGGAAGTCGACCGGGAGCGCGCCGCGAGGTACGGACTGAATGTCGCGGACATCGAGGACGTGATCGAGATCGCTTTGGGCGGCCGCCCGGCGACGCAGATCTGGGAGGGCGAGAAGCGCTTCGGCGTGGTGGTCCGGCTGCCGGAGGAGTTACGCAGTAATATTGACGCCCTGCGCGGTCTTCTGCTCGACGCGCCGAACCACTCGCAGGTTCCGCTCGACCAGGTCGCCAAAATCGGCGTGCAGGAGGGCGTAATGAACATCAGCCGCGAGAATGGACGGAGCATGGCGGCGATCGGCGTGTTCCTCAAGGACCGTGACATGGGAAGTCTGGTCCAGGAGATGCAAAAAGCGGTGGAGAGCACAGTCCAGCTCCCGCCGGGCTACAACATCACCTGGGGCGGCGAATTTGAAAACCAGCAGCGCGCCATGGGACGTCTCCTCATGATCATTCCCGTTAGTGTCGTGATGATTTTCATTCTGCTCTTCGAGGCCTTCAAAACGGTGAAAAGCGCCGCCCTGATCCTGCTCAACGTGCCCTTCGCGCTCATTGGCGGCATTTTGGCGCTGTACCTGACCGGCATCAACCTCAGCGTCTCGGCCGCCATCGGATTCATCGCGCTATTCGGACAGGCGGTGCTCAACGGGGTGGTGATGGTCAGCTACTTCAATCAGCTTCAGGAAGTGGGCGCCACGCCGTACCGCGCCGTGTTCGAGGGGGCGCAGACGCGTCTCCGCACGGTCTTGATGACCTCGCTGCTGGCCATGCTCGGTCTGCTGCCTATGGCTTTGTCACACGGTATCGGCTCGGAAGTGCAGCGGCCGCTCGCCGTGGTCATCATCGGCGGCCTGGTGTCGGCGACGATCCTGACTCTGATCGTACTGCCGGCGTTGTACCTGATGTTTCACGCCGGCCCCGAGTTGAAAGAATTGTGATGTCCATGACTCGCCTTCTGTTTGCATTTTCCTTGGCTGCCGCCGCGCAGACGCCGCCTGTCGTCACCCTGGAGCAGGCCATCAGCGAAGCCGTGGCCGGCAATTTGGACCTGGCCGCGGCCCGCTACAGCATCAGCGTGGCCGAAGCGCGGCAGATCACCGCGGGCCTCCGCCCGAATCCGGTGATGACCGCGAGCGGCGATCACCTGGATCTGCTGGGAACCGGCTACAACTCGATCAATAACGGCGGCCCCAACGAGTACTCGCTGCGCACCGATTTCATTCTCGAGCGGGGCGGTAAGAGGACGGCGCGCCTCGAGTTGGCGGCGGCCGAGAGATCCGCGGCCGCACTGGGCTTCCAGGACGCTATCCGCCGGCTCCTCTTCGACGTCGAGAGCGCCTTTGTCGACGTGCAGTTGGCGAAAGAATCCCTGGCCCTGGCGCAGGACAACCTGCGCAGCCTGAACGGAATAGTAGCCATCAACACCGAGCGGGTGAGGACCGGCGATCTGGCCGGAGTGGAGCTGGAGCGGTCTCGAGTGGCGGCCATGCAGTATGAGACCGCCGTCCGGCTGGCCGAGTTGCAGCTTCGGCAGGCCCGAAACCGGTTGCAGCTTCTGCTCGGCAGACGCGACTACGCGGAAGATTTCGATGTCACCGGACCGATTCGCCGGGATGACCAGCGCCTGCAATTGGAGGGCGTAAGAAGTCGCGCCCAGACCCAGCGCCCGGACTTGTTGCTGGTGCGGCAAACCCAGGCTCGCAACCAGGCGGACCTGCGACTGCAATTGGCCCAAGGCAAGATCGATTACACCACGGGCGTGGAATACCGCCGCCAGCAAGCGCCCTCCGGCATGGGCAATTCCCTGGGCGTGTTTTTCAGCGCCCCCCTCCCCGTGTTCAATCGGAATCAAGGAGAAATCGCGCGAGCGCAGCGGGAGTCCGCCCAGGCCGGAGCGCAGATCCGCGCCCTGGAAGCCCGCGTGAATTCGGAGGTCACGGGCGCTTGGCAGCAGTACTCCACGTCTCGCGGACTTCTCGACGATATCGAGCAGAAGATGGTGGCGAAAGCCGGAGAGGTCCGGCAGACCACGGAGTATTCCTACCGGCGCGGCGAGGCGACCCTGGTGGAGTTCCTGGACGCGCAGCGCGCCTTCAACGACATCATGCAGAGCTACAACGAAGCCCGCGGCAGTTATGCCCGCAGCCTCTATCTAATAGATTCCGTCACCGCTACAACCCTCCCCGTAAGTACGCAATCACATCGGCCAGATCCTGACGGCTCAGTGACTTCTCCAGGTCCTCCGGCATTAGCGAGATAGCCGACGCCCGGATTTCGGCAATGTTCTGGCGCAAGACAGTTTCGTCGCCTTCTTCCGCCCCGCCCCGCAGGGTGAGGACGCCGGGGGTTTCGTTGGCGATGACGCCGTCGTGGACACGCCCATCTTTAGTAGTCACGATGTAGTTGGTGAACCGCGCCTCGATAGCGTAGCTGGGATTGAGCATGGAGGTCAGGAGCTCCTCTTTGGTCTTGTTGTTGATGCCGGAGAGGTCGGGCCCGACGCGGCCGCCGCCCAGACGGCGGGGCATATGGCACTTGGCGCAGTGCTTTTCGAAAAGCTGCTTGCCGCGGGAAACGTCACCCTGGAGCCGGATCGCGTCGCGGTAGGACTCCACCACCTTGGCCCGATCCCCGCCCGCCGAGGCGAGGATGGCGCGCGCGCGCTGGGCCAGCGCCTTGTCGGGGTCGTCGAGCAGACGGGCGCGGGCGGCCACCTCCAAGGTCGAGGGCTCGATCTTCCGTTCCTCCAGAGCCTGGAGCAGAACCGTCACCCGGGCGCGGTGGTTCAGCAGCGCTCCCACCGCCTTGGCGCGCGCCTCCGGGCTGTAGGCGGTCCAGAACGGAAGCAGCGTGGCGGCGACGCCGGCGTCATCGAACGCGGCCAAAGCTTCTACGGCGGCGATCTGCAAGTCGGAGACGGCGTGGGATTCGAGGATCTGGCGAAAAACACCCTGAGCCACGCCGAAGTCGGCGCCGCGCAGGGCGCGGATGGCTACGGCCCGGCGTTCCACGGGAACCTGGGCCGAAACCGCGTCGGCCGCGGCGCGTTTCATCAGGCCCGGCACTTCGCAGTAGCGGGCCACCTCCCAGGCGGCGTCTGTCGACGAGAATTTCGCCAGCGCCGCCTCCGCTCCGGGGACCCGCAGGCGTCCGACGCCGGCCAGCCGGAGTCCCCGGGCAAGTCCGCCCAGGCAGGCTTCGGCGTGCGGGGTCTGGGAGAGCGCGGCCAGCAGCTTGCCGATTTCCATGGGCTCGTGCCGGGCGCCGACGAGCGACGCGGCGTTGGCCAGGAGCTCGCTCTCCGGCTTGCCCCGGGTGAGCAGCAGGTGGAACAGCGACGACGCCCGGTCGGCCACGGAGCTGAGGATCGCCATCCGAAACCAGCGGTCGCCGCCATGACGCAGGCCGAGATCGGTCAGGGCGTCCAGGACACGGGCGTCCTTTGACTCGCCCAGCGTCAGGGCCGCTTGGAACTGGACGCGGACCTCGGGGTCCTTGGCCAGCGCGAGGGCGGCGTCCAGTACCGGCCTCGACTTCGCTAGAAACGGCTCGGCCATGCGCAGGCTCTGCTCGCGGACGCCGGGATGCGCGTCCTTCAGACCCCGCAACACCAGCGGCTCTTCGAGGGCGGAGAGGCCTTCGAGGGTCCACAGGGCATGCACGCGGGCGAGCGGCGAGGCGTGCTTCTGGGCCATCTCCCGCAAGGGCGCGGCGGCCGCCTTGTCCTGGCGCTCGACGAGCAGGCGCTGGGCCGTGTAACGATGCCAGCCGTTGGGCTCGGCCAGCAGCGCCACCAGCTCGGCGGTCGTAGCCTGGCCAAGCTTCACCTGCAAGGCGCGCTTTCGCAGCGGCTGGTTGGGGACGATCCGGTAGATCCGCCCCATGGTGTCGCCGCTGTAGAAATCCATCCGCTTCTTGATCTCCTCGGGGATCGACTCGGGGGTCTCGATGAACTCCCGGTAGATATCGGTGAGGTAGAGTTGGCCGTCCGGCGCGTTGGCGAAATTGCACGGACGAAACCAAACGTCGGTGGAGGCCAGGAACTCGACGCCCTCCTTGGACCGGCTGGCCTGGAAGGTTACGCCGTCCGGCTTGAGAATGTCGCGGTGGACCAGGTTGGCGCTGACGTCTCCGGTAAAGACATTGCCCCAATACTCCTTCGGAAACACGTCTCCGGTGTAGACGGTGCCGCCGGCGGCGGCGGTGAAATAGCCGGCCACCTGCTCGACCTTCTCCAGCTTGTTCTCGTCGTAGCGCTTCTGGCGGAGCTGGGTGCGCTCGCGGCGCCAGGCCTGCGGCTTGGTGAGCGGGAACATGGGCGCCGAAGGCTTGCCGTGGTCGGAGATATCTTCCGAAACCAAGCCCACTTCGAGCAGCGGCGCGCGGCGCAGGTAGTGCATGGGGAGCACGGCATGGCGGAGATGGATGGTGTTCTGGGTAAGGAAGCGGTTGCCCCAGTCGTCGAAGCTCATGCCGAACTGGGTAGGACCGGAAGCTACCTCGGCCACGTCGCGGAGCGGATGAAAACGGAAGTCGGCGCCCCGCACCAGCAGCGGCGGCCTCTCCGGATGCTGCACCGAGCTGATCTGGCCGTCGTGGCCGCTGTTGGCGGCCCACACCCAGTTGTCCAGGCCGTAGCGCAGGTTGGTGATGCGGCTCTCCGGGTTGGACTTGGCGAAGCCGCTGTAGAGCACCTGCCGGACGTCGGCCTTCCCGTCGCCGTCGGTGTCTTTCAGGTACAGGACGTCCGGGGCGCTGGTGACCAGCAAGCCCCCTTTCCACGGCAGCAGCCCGCTGACCTCCAGCACCTGGTCGGCGAAAATCACCGAGCGCTCGTAGCGGCCGTCGCCGTCGGCGTCTTCGAGCAGCCTGATGCGGGAGCGAGCCGGTTTGCCGGGCGGCGGATCATCGGGATAGTCCAGCATTTCTGCTACATAGATGCGGCCGTTCTCGTCAAAGACCATCTCCACCGGGTCCACCACCTGGGGCTCGGAAAGAAACAACTCCACGTGGAAGTCCTCGCTAAGCCGCATACTCTTCAAGGATTCCTGGGGGGTCATGGGCGGCGCGTCGATATGCTTCTGACCGCAGCCGAGTAGGGCGAGCAACAGTAGAAGGATCATCCCGCCCCAGTGGGGCGGCCCCCCCGGGCCGCAGCCGGCCCCCAGGCCGGCTTCTCCGCGCGCGCCCCTCATTCCACCGACTCCCCGAGCCGCGCCCGATACGCCTGCCGCGCAAACTCGTAAGCCTTCTCAGCCTCCCCGCGATCCTCCTTCCGGATCAGCTTGACCTTCTGCTTCCAGCACTGATCGACCGCTTTCAGGCACCACTCCGCGCTCTGCCGCGAAGCCCGCACCGGCTTCCCGCCGACCAAAACCCAGATCGGATTAGTATGCGACGAAGGCAGCACCCGCAGCGCCACCCAACTGCTGCGGTCGATGCGGCGCTCGAACGATACTCCGCGCAAAGTCCCGTCCGCCTCGATCTCCTGGCGCGCCACGGCGACCCCGTTGACCACCAGCTCCACCGCCACCCGGCGCGTCGTGCCCACCCGGGCCCGCTCCACGTCCCAATATGGCTTCTGGTCATACTTC
>JBGOUV010000518.1:0-3911 GCA_041477815.1 Terriglobia bacterium
ATCCGGAAACCGGCGATCGCGCCGGCGACGGCACCCCCGACCTCCTGCGCCTCGACGACGAACACGACCGGCAGGCTTTTCGCCGCTGGTTCACCTTTCTTGCCGAGGCGCAGTATTTTCAAGATCCGGGGGTGCGGCCCGCCGAGATCAACGACTGCGCCGCACTGCTGCGCTATGCCTACCGAGAGGCGTTGCGGCCGCACGACAGCGGTTGGGCCGCCGCCGCCCAACTGCCCCTGCTGCCGGGCCTGGAGGCGGTCGATAAGTACCAATACCCATATACACCGCTGGGGGCCGCGCTGTTCCGGGTGCGTCCGGGGTCCTTCGATCCCTCCGACCCGGCCGCCGGCGCCTTCGCCCAGTTCGCCGATGCGCGGACGCTGCTACGCCACAACATGCACTTCCGGAGCCGGGACCTGGCCCAGGCCGCACCCGGCGACGTCCTGTTTTTCCGGCGGGAGCGGGAGGAAATGCCCTTCCACAGCATGATCTACCTCGGCGACAGTCCTATGCGGAAGGACGGTCTGCGTTACGTGCTCTACCACACCGGCCCGGACGCCTCCGACCCCGGGGAAATCCGACGGCCCCGCATCGAGGAAATCCTGCGCCATCCGGATCCGCAATGGCGCCCCCTGCCCGGCAACCCCAGCTTCCTGGGCATCTATCGGTGGAACATATTGCGATGACGCGCCTGCTCCGACTGTTGCTGCTGGTGGCCCTGGCCGCGCCCGTCATCGGGCAAGGCGAGACCGAGCCGTACTTCGCGCTCAGCAGCAGCCGGACGTTCGCCTCCAAGGGAAAGCCGACGGTGGCGCTGAGCGCCTGGAACGTCGATGCGCTCGAGTTCCGCGTCTACCGCATCCAGGACCCGGTAACCTTCTTCCAACAACTGGAAGATCCGCGCCAGTTTGGAGGCCGCGTACCCGCGCCTGCCCGCCAGCGGACAGCGCTGGAGCGGCTCCGCGCCTGGAAGCGGGGCCTGCGGGCGAACGTCCGTCGGGCTCTGCGCGCCCAGTTCACCTCCTCCCCGAGCGAGCGCCTGGAGACGCTGTTCCCGAGCCGGTCGACTCCGGCGAAACCGGTGAGCCGAGAAACGTATTACGCCCAGGCTCCGCTCCTCAATTCGCAGCAACTGGCGCTGTCGTTCGTGCAGCCGGTCCGCAGTCACTCGCGCTGGGAGAGACAGACCGTGGAAGTCGGTGTGCGCGAGAAGGGTGTGTACCTGGTGGAAGCCGTCCGGGGCGAGCTGCGCGCCTACACCATCCTGATCGTCTCCGATGTCGTGATGATTACCAAGGCCGCAAGGGGCCGCCTCGTAAACCTGGTCGTCGACCGCCAGACCGGCGAGCCCCTGCCCGGAGCGGAGATCTGGATGCTGACGCGCGACGGCGGGAAGACCGTCACCAAGACGGACGCCGACGGCATCGCCGAAATCGCCATAACCGCCGCCCCGCCGGAAGGCGTTCGGGTCATCGGCCGGCGCGAGGCCGATGTGGCCGTCAACGTCCTGTCCAGCTACGCCTTCTCCACGAGCATCGAGCGCTGGGCCGGCTACGTCTACACCGACCGGCCGGTGTATCGTCCCGGTCACACCGTGCATTTCAAGGGAATTCTGCGGACCCGTACCCCGGCGGGCTATGAGGTTCCGGCCGGGAGAACGGTAACAGTGGAAGTCAAGGAGGGCGGCGAGAAGCCGGTCTATCGCAAGCAGCTCACCGTCAGCGCGAGCGGAAGCATTCACGACGAGATTCCGCTTTCCGCCGGCGCGGCCCTGGGCTATTACTCGATCGAAGGCCGTTTCGGCGAAGCCTACGTCATGAACGGCTCTTTCGAGGTGGAAGAGTATAAGAAGCCGGAGTACGAGGTGCGGGTAGCTCCGGCCAAGACACGGGTCCTGCAAGGAGAGACCGTGCAGGCGGTGATCGATTCCCGGTACTACTTTGGCGAGCCGGTGAGCGGAGCCACGGTGAAGTACTCCGTGTCCCGAGGCCGCTACTGGTTCCCGCTGTGGTACGACCCCGACGAGGACTCGGGAGAACCGCCTCCCGAAGACGAGGGGGGCGATGGCGAGCAGCTTGCCGAAGGCGAGGGGAAACTGGACCAGGACGGGAAGCTGACCATCCCGGTAGAGACCCGGCCCTCCCAGCACAAGCTGGATTATCAGTACCGCATCGAGGCGCGCGTTAGCGACCAAGCCAGGCGGGAGATCTCGGGCTCCGGCTGGCTGGTCGCGACGTATGGCAGCTTTCTGCTGAATGTCACCCCGAACCGCTACTTCTATGAGCCGGGCGGGAAGGCCGTCGTCTCCATCCAGGCCCGCGACTACGACAGCAAGCCGGTCAGTACGAAGGTGCATGTCGAGCTGATTCAATGGAACTGGCGGGCCCCCGAGAAGTCGGAGGTCAAAGCCGCCACCGACGTGGTCACTGGCGCCGATGGCGCGGCCGCCGCCGAGCTGAGCATCCCGCCGCAAGGCGGCTTCTACCGGGTGCGCGTCACGGCGCGAACCCCGGAAGGCCGTGACGTCGAGCAGTACACCTTCTTGTGGGTCCCCGGAAGGGGCCACGCCGGCTTGGCGTCCGACCCCTCCAAGACCATCCAGATCATACCCGACCAGAAGACCTACCGGCCCGGAGATACGGCCAAGCTGCTGATCTTCACCGGCCAGCCCGGCACCCCGGTGCTGGTGTCGGTGGAGGGCCGCGACCTTCGCCAGCACCAACTGCTCCGTTCGAAGGACTCGACCATCGCGTTCGAGGTTCCCGTCTCGCTGACCGACGAGCCGGGATTCTACGTAAACGCCGCATTCATTCGCGGCGGCGCCTTCTACCAAAGCTCGAAGTACCTCAAGGTGCCGCCGGAGGGGCACAAGTTGAACGTGAAGATTGCTACCGACAAGCCGCAGTATCTGCCCGGCGAGACCGCTACCTATCAGATTGATGTGACCGGCGCCGACGGCAAACCCGTGCCCCGCGCCGAGTTCAGCCTCGGCATTGTAGACGAGGCCATCTACGCCATCCGTCGGGACACCACCCCGGATATCCTGCGGTTCTTCTTCGGACGCGAGTGGAACAGCGTCTACACCGACCACTCGCTCGATTACTACTTCAGCGGGGAGGCGGGCAAACGCCGCATGCGCCTGGCCGAGCTGCGGCCGCCGTCGAAACTGGCCCAGCTCAAGCCCGATCGCCTGGCGCTGCCCAAGGTGCGCAAGGTGTTCCCCGACACGGCCTTCTGGTCCGCGGACATCGTGACCGACAACTCCGGCCGCGCCCAGGCCAAGGCGCCGTTTCCCGACTCGCTCACCACCTGGCGCGCCACCGCCCGCGGCGTCACGCGAGACACGAAGGTCGGCGGCGCCATCCTGAAGACCATCGTCCGCAAGAATTTGATCCTGCGCCTCGCCGTTCCGCGCTTCTTCGTGCAAGGCGACGAGGTGGTGATCTCGGCCATTGTCCACAACTACCTCACCAGCGCGAAGACGGCGAAGGTCTCACTAAACGTGACCGGGCTCGACATCCTGGAAGGAGCGGCACAGGAGGTGCAGATCCCCTCCCGAGGCGAAGCGAAGTTGGACTGGCGGGTGCGCGCCAAGGCCGTGCGCGGCGCGACCGTCACCGGGCGGGCGCTCACCGATGAGGAGTCCGACGCTCTGGAACTCGAGCTGCCGGTGAATGTTCCGGGCGTCAAGCTAGCTCATGCCCGAGGTGGCGCGGTGCCCGGCACCGGTGCCGCGGCCTTCGACCTGACCTTTCCTCCGCAAGCAGCGCCCGGCTCGCGAAGGCTGGCCATCCGGGTTTCGCCGTCGCTCGCCGGGTCGCTCCTCGGCGCGCTCGAATACCTGACCTCGTTCCCCTATGGCTGCGTCGAGCAGACCATGTCCAGTTTTCTCCCCAACATCATCGTCCGGC
>JBGOUV010000235.1:0-10939 GCA_041477815.1 Terriglobia bacterium
CGTCCTCCGTGACGACGAACAGCCGCGTCCGCTGCAGCGCGGCGATGATCATGTCCCGCAACGCCCCGCTGTTCTGCCCTCCCGAAAGGCGGTCCACATACACCCGCCGTACCGCCAGCAGCTCATGAGCCTGCTGGCGCTCCATCTCCTCCGCCGCCGGCGCCTGCGCCAGCAGCCACAGCATCCACCAGCGCATGGCTTACCCCCTCCCCATCCGCCGGGCCTCGTCGTCCTGGTACTCGATGCGCTTGCCCGTGCGCGCCTCCATCGAGGCGAGCGTCGCCCGCACGATGTTCTTGCCCAGCTCGAACACCATGGCCTGCTGTTTCCCCTGCTCGTCCAGGAAGTTGATGGTGAGGAAGTGCCGCCGCTTCTTCGACAGCAGCAGCAGCGGCGAGATGGCGATGGCGAGCCCCAACCGCCGGCCCGCCTTCTGGCCGAACTCCAGAAAATTTACCCGCTCGTAGGGGACGCGAAACTCTCCCCCCTTGTACCCAAACTGAAAATACTGCTCGTTGGTGGTGGTGACGGCTCCTTCGGTGTTTTCGGCCACCGCGGCGACCGTGCCGCCGCGATAGGCCGCCTTATCGCTGGGGATGCCGCCCAGCAGAGCCGGCGAAGTGACATTCGCAAAGAATACCGCCACCATGAAAAAGCTCAGCTTCTTCATAGGCGTCTTCTCCGCGTCGAACCTGTATCTCGGTCCCCATTATACGCTATAAAGGAGCCATGCACACCCGCCGAAGTTTTCTGGCCACCCTCAGCGCCGCCGCCCTCCCCGCCACGCCCCTGTCCCCTGTCGACCGGGTTCGCCGCGCCCTGGACGGCAAGGACGTGGACCGGCCGCCCTATACCTACTGGTACCACTTCCTCGACGAGAAGCTGCCGGGCGACCGCCACGCCGCCTCCACCCTCGCCTTCCACCGCAAGTTCTCGACCGACCTGGTCAAGGTGATGAGCGACTACCCATTCGGCGGCGACCCCGAAAGTCCCTTCCCCGAGCAGGTCAAGGCCCTCCAAATCATACGCCGCGAGCTGCAAGGCAAAGCGCTCTTTGTCGAGACCATTTTCCAACCCTTTAACCAGGCCGAGAAGACCTCCTCCCCGGAGAAGGTGAAGGCCCTCCTCCGCGACCACCCCCAAGCCCTTCTCGACCGCCTGGAGACGATCGCCCGCGCCGAAGCCAACCACGCCCGCCTGGCCGTCCGGACCGGCGCCGCCGGTATCTTCCTGGCCATCTCCAACGCCAACGACGGCTATCTCACGCGCGACGAGTACCGCAAGTTCAGCGAGCCCTTCGACCGCATGGTCATCGACGCCGTCAAGGACGCCGAGTTGAACATCCTCCACCTTCACGGCGCCAAGGTGTACCTGGATCTGTTCTACCACTGGCCCACGCGCGCCATCCAGCACTCGGTCGCCGGCACCGGCGTCCCCCTCCGCACGGTCCGGCAATCCTACCAGGGAGTCCTCATGGCCGGTGTGGACGAGATCGGCTTTAAGGAGCTAACCCCCGACCAGATGCGCCGCCAGATCGAGACCTCCCGCGCCGAAGCCGGACCCAAGTGGATTCTGGCCCCCGGATGCTCGGTCCCCAACGACACCCCCGACCGGCAGCTCCTGGCGTTCAACAAAGAAGCTATCAGCCATTAGCTATCAGCTATTAGCAACCCGCCGGGAGTGCAGACCGGCCCTGGACGCCCCTACGCCGGGCAAATCTCGGTCAGCTCCAGCTCCAGCAGCAACCCACAAGCGGCGCACCCCAGCCTGCCGTCTTCCAGCACGTAGACCCGCGTGGACTCACACTTCGCGCAGGCCACGGCCGGGTCCGTGCATTCCGGCAGCGGATCCGGCATCTCCACCCCGCTCACCCGCCCCCCGGCGACGCGCGTTACCGGCTCAAACGTAGACCGGCAGTCGCCGCACACGTGGTTGAAGCAGCACTTCGGCTCGCAGCTATAGGTAATGTCCCCCGACCCGCACACCGGACAAGTCAGCGCCAGCTTCCGTGCCTTCATGCCGCGAAAGCCTCTATCGACACCGCCGACTCGGGGAATTCCGAAAGAACCAAGCGGTCGTTGGTCACCAGAGGAACGCCGAATTCCCGTGCCAGGACGACAAACTCGCAGTCATAGGCCGCGCATCGGGAGCCAAAAGTCAGCGTAAGCACGTCACGTGAGTCGACCGGCACGTCCTTATCCCGCATCATTCTCTCCGCCTTCTCGACGATCTCGAAGATTTTCCCGGCGGACAGCGCTCCGGTCCGTCGGTGAATGGCCAGCGCGTTTCGAAACTCGGATCGCCACAGCGGCGGAGCAATCCACGCGGGGTCCCGCTCGGCCTGCCTGGTATGCACTCCCCGGACTGTGAGGTAGACGATCAGATTCGTGTCGGCGACGATCAGGGCCGTCCCTGCCGCTTGGCGGCGTTCAGGAATTTATCGGTAACCCAGACCCCTTTCATCCGGCGCCGCATGGCCCGCACCTCCGCCAGGAAGGCCTTCGGATCCACCGAAGGCACGCGGAGCATCTTCTCCAGGCACGTGATCGCTTCGTTATTCATGCTGCGGCGATTCTCGGCAGCACTTCTCTTGAGCCGCTCATACAGTTCGTCCGGAACATTCTTCAGGGTAATGGTAGCCATAGGTCCGGTTCCAAAATGGGACCATACTGAAAATCGTAGCACAGCCACCGCTATGATGTGTTACCCAGCTGTCCTCCAGGGAGAAGATCGCTTCACTTATGCCGCCTCCCCACCTCCAAACGGGTTGCTACTGGCTAACAGCCAAAAGCTTCTTCAGGTCGGCTCCACCTGATAATTCGGCGCCTCTTTGGTGATGATCACGTCGTGCACGTGGCTCTCCCGGAGTCCGGCCCACGAGATGCGCAGGAAGCGCGACTTCTCGTGCAACTCCTGGATGGTCGAGCAGCCGCAGTACCCCATGCCCGCCTTCAGCCCGCCCACCAGCTGGTGCACCAGCTCCGCCAGCGGCCCCTTGTACGGGACACGACCCTCGATCCCCTCCGGCACCAGCTTGGCGTTGGAAACCTGCGGGTAGCGGTCGCTGCCGGCTCCCATCGCCCCCATCGACCCCATACCCCGGTAGCTCTTGAACGTCCGGCCCTGGTACAGGATCACTTCTCCCGGACTCTCATCGGTACCCGCCAGCAGGCTCCCGATCATCACCGTATGGGCGCCCGCGGCGATGGCCTTGGTCACATCGCCCGAGTACTTGATGCCGCCGTCGGAGATGATCGGCACCCCGGTCCCCTTGGCCGCCTTGGCGCACTCCGAGACGGCGGTGATCTGCGGCACCCCGGCCCCCGACACCACCCGCGTCGTGCAGATCGACCCCGGCCCGATCCCCACCTTCACCGCGTCCACGCCCAGCCGGATCAAATCCGTCGCGGCCTGCTGGGTGGCCACGTTGCCGGCAAGGAGCTGCACGTCGGGCAGCGCGTGGCGCACCCGCTCAATCGCCTCCAGCACCCGCTCGCTGTGCCCATGCGCCGTATCGATGGCCAGCACGTCGACTTTCTTGCTGTACAGCTCCTGCGCCCGCTCCAGAAAATCGCCGGTCGCCCCGATCGCCGCCCCCACCAGCAGCCGCCCTTGGAAATACTTGGCCGCGCTGGGATACTTCAGCTTCTTCTGAATATCCTTGACCGTGATCAGCCCCTTGAGGTTGTAATCGTCGTCCACCACCAGGAGCTTCTCCACGCGGTGCTTGTGCAGGATCTTCTCGGCCTCTTCGAGCGTCGTCCCCACGGCCACCGTGATCAGGTTGGTCTTGGTCATGACCTCCGAGATCGGCAGGTCGTAGCGGGTCTCAAACCGCAGATCCCGGTTGGTGAGAATTCCCACCAGCTTCCCACTCTGCGTCACCGGCACGCCCGAGATGCGGTAGCGCTTCATCACCTCCAGGGCTTCGTAGATCCGGTTCTCGGGCGAGATGGTGACCGGGTCGACGATCATCCCGCTCTCACTGCGTTTCACCCGGTCCACCTCTTCGGCCTGCCGCTCCACCGGCATGTTGCGGTGGATGAACCCCAAGCCTCCCTGTTGCGCCAGCGCGATGGCCAGATGCGATTCGGTGACCGTATCCATGGCCGCGCTCACTACAGGGATGTTCAGCGTGATCTTCCGCGTCAGGCAGGTGCGCGTATCGGCCTCCGCCGGCAGCACGGCCGACCGCGCCGGCTCCAGCAGCACGTCGTCGAAGGTGAGAGCCTCCGGAAGCGGGTTGTTCAGCATACCGTTAGTTTACTAGGTTCTCGATCATCCCGATGTCGGCCTCGTGGGACTCCAGCATGGGAAGGATAACGCGGCGTCCGTCGGGGTGCACGTCGAACATGAACATCAGGAGTGGGTTCACATAATAGGAATAAAACGTAGGCAGGGTGATCGTTCGAACTGGAGGGGAGCCGTCCGGTCGAACCTTCCACAGCGTCGCCGTCAAATCGGCCCGGCCCTGGGCCACCAGCAGTTCCCCGGCGTGGGTCCATTCCTGCCATAGCACCCACCCCTGGAACACCTGCCGGGGCGGGTTGCGGAAGTCATAGACCCACGCGCCGGCTTGCGGATCGTCCGCCCGCCGCGGCGGCACGCTATACGCCAGCAGGCGCCCGTCGCGCGACCAGCGCAACTGCCACAGACGCCCGCGGGAGCGCACCGCCTCCAGATCCTGCGGCTGGCCGGTCTTCGCATCCACGGTCCGCGCCTTGCCATCTTGCCATCCAAACACCACCCGGCCATCCGCGGAAACGTCGCCCCAAGGGATACTGTATGCCTCATCGGCGGACAGCGTCTCCGGCGGCGCTCCGGACAGCGCCGCGCGTCGTAGCTCGAACCGGGTAAGGCCGGCCCGCGACATGTAGACGACGCTTTGCCCGCCGGCCGTCCAACGGGGATAGATATTGACCCGCCCATCCTCCAGAAGCGGCGAGGCCTTGGAGCCGTCGGCCTCCATGGTCCAGATAGTTTCCACCTCCGTGCCGGGCCGGTTGGAGAAATAGGCCACCCGGCGGCCGTCGGAGGAGTAGACCGGGGCGATCTCTCCCCGCGCCGCGTCCCGGGTCAGCCACTTCACACCCGCGGGCTTCTGCCCGCCCGGCGCATCGAGCCGCACCTCGGCCAGGTCCACGTTCACCCGGTACGTGGAGAACAACAATCGTTTGCCGTCGAGAGACAGATCCATTTCCGCGTCGTCTCCCTGTCCGCTGGTGACCTGTTCCGGCTGCCCGCCGCCGGAGGCGATCTTCCAGATGTTCATGGCCCCGCTGCGATAGGAAGCGAAATAGACGAACCGGTCGTCGGGCGACCAGGCGGGCGTGAGTGCCAGCGCGCCGCCTTCGGTCAGCAAGCGAACCTGTCCGGAACCAATGTCGACAACGGCCAGGTCGCCGCGCGGCCCCGTGTAGCGCAGTGCGAAGGCCAGACGACGCCCGTCCCTCGAGAAGGCCGGTTGCCGCGGATTCCTCAGGGGTTCCGGCTTGGTCACGGTCCGGGCGTTGGCGCCGGTCGCGTCACAAAGCCACAGGGTGTTGGTTTCCAGATTTATATAAGCCAGGGTCCGGCCATCGGATGACCAGGCCGGATCGGTGGCGTCGGGCAGGAACTTGCGGGGCGTGCCGCCCAGCGGGGAAATCATCCAGATGTCGAACGTGCCGCCGTCATTCATCCTGGCGTAGGCGATCCGCGAGCCGTCGGGAGCCCAGCGAGGCCGCATCTCCACATTGGTGTCGTTAGTAATACGTAGGAGGCTTCCGCCGTCGACCACTCCCACCCACAGGTCCCACTGGCCGCCGCGATCGGACACGAAGACGAAGGAGCGCCCGTCCGGAGAAAAGGCCGGCTGGGCTTCCACGCCGGAGAACCTGGTCACGGTGCTGAACCGCGGGGCCGCGCGCGTATCGCCGGCGCCCGAGCGTCCGGGCCAGTAGCGGTGAACGACGATGCCGGCCACAAACGCCACAACGGCGACCGCCCCCAACACCAACACCCGATTGCGGAAGGGCGCGCGTGGGGCGACGCGCAGACGCGTCGTATCCAGCTTGCCCAGATCGTAAGCCTTCTTCAGCCGTCGGAGATCGACGACCAGGTCCCGCGCCGACTGGAACCGATCGCCCGGGTCCTTTTCCAGCAGCTTCAGCAGCAAGTCCTCCAGCACGGGCGGCATTTCCCGCAGCGCCGGAGGCGGCCCGTGGAGAATCTTGTCGATCACCGAGGTCGCCGAAGTACCGTCAAAAGGCAGCCGCCCCGTGGCCATCTCGTAGAGCACCACGCCGAAGCTGAACAGGTCCGAGCGCGCGTCCACCGGTTGGCCCAGCGCCTGTTCCGGAGACATGTAGCTGACCGTCCCCATCACCACGCCGGTCTCGGTCATATTCCTCGCCAGGGTAAGAGTGGCGTCGGGCGGACCGGGTAGCCGCTTAGCCAGGCCGAAGTCCAGCATCTTGATCCGTCCCTGCGGCGTGACCAGAATGTTGTCGCCCTTGATGTCCCGGTGCACCACGGACCGGCCGTGGGCCTCGGCGAGCGCCTCCGCGATTTGCAGCGCCAAGTCGAGCAAGGGCCCCAGCTTCAGCGGCTGACCGCTGATGCGCCGCCGCAAGCTCTCGCCCTCCACCAGCTCCATGGCGATGTAGTGCAGGCCGTCGGCCTCGCCAACATCGTGGATGGTGGCGATATTCGGGTGGTTGAGCGAAGACGCCAGGCGGGCTTCCTGGAGAAACCGGGCGAGGTAGTGGGCGTCGGCGACCTTCTCGGCCGACAGGATCTTCACCGCCACGACGCGGCCCAGCCGGGTGTCCTCCGCGCGGTAAACCGCGCCCATGCCTCCCTCGCCGAGTTTCTCCAGCAGCTTATAGTGCGCCAGCGTGCGGCCGGTCATGCTTTAGACTCCTGGTCCTTCACTTCACCGAACCGCGGCCGTAAGGGAGCGGATGGTTCGGCAAATCGGGGCGTTGTTTCCTGGTCCTTATACTGCAACTGGTACAGCTTCCAATAAATCCCCCGCTGCCCCAGCAGCTCCTGATGCGACCCGCTCTCCCGCAATCTCCCCTTGTGCATCACCAGTATCCGATCCGCCCGCTGCACCGTCGAGAGCCGATGCGCCACGATGATCGAGGTCCTTCCGGTAACCATCCGGTTCAGCGCGTCCCGCACCCGAAACTCCGTCTCCGTATCCACGCTGGACGTGGCCTCATCCAGAATCAGAAACTCCGGACTGTGCGCCAGCGCCCGCGCGAAGTTGATAAGCTGCTTCTGACCCGTTGATAGCGAGCTGCCCCGCTCCCGTACCTCTTCATGAAACCCATTCGGCAGCGCCCGGATAAAGTCGGCCAGGTTGACTTCCTCAGCCGCCTCCTCCACCCGCTGGTCCGAAATCCCATCGGTGCCCAGCCGAATGTTGCCGGCGATGCTCCCGCTAAACAAGAAAGGGTCCTGCAACACCACCCCGAACCGCCGGCGCAACTCCACCGGATCGTACTCCCGAACATCCACACCCCCTACCAGTATCTTCCCCCTGGTTACATCGTAGAACCGCAGCAGCAAACTCAAAATAGTAGTCTTTCCCGCTCCCGTATGCCCCACTAGTGCCACCGTATCCCCGGGCTCCACTGCAAAGCTAACATCCTTCAGTACCCACTCCTCCCCCTGATAAGCAAACCAAACATTCTGAAACTCCACCCTCCCCCCAGTGGTCTGCGGCCAGTGGCCAGTGGCCAGTGCCACAACAGCCGGCCGGGTGTCCAAGAGCTTGAAGATCCTCTCCGCGCTGGCCATCGCCGACTGCAAAATATTGTACTTCTCCCCCAGATCCTGAATGGGCCGGAACACCCGCAGCGAGTACTGCATGAACGCCACCAGCACCCCGATGGTCATGACCCCCGAGGTGATCTGGTAGCCTCCATAGACCAGCAACACCCCCAACGCCACCGTTCCCAGCCACTCGATCGCCGGATAGAACAGGGCGTGCGCCAGTATGGCGTCCTTGAAGGCATCCCGGTGGTCGGCATTGATTTCGGCGAACCGTTCCCGGCTCTTGGCCTCGTGATTGAACAACTGCACCACCGCCATCCCCGAGACGTGCTCCTGCAGGTAGGCGTTGATCCGGGCGATGGCTACCCGAATGCGCCGGTTGGCGTCCCGGGACGCCCGCCGGAACAGGAACGTCACCCCGATCACCAGCGGCGCCACCACCAGCCCCGCCCCGGTCAAAGACGGGCTCAGGCTGATCATGGCCGCCCCAATGAAGGCCAGTGACAACACGTCTCCGAAAATGGCCACTACGCCGGCCGCAAACAACTCGTTGAGCACGTCCACGTCGGTGGTGACCCGCGTCACCAGCCGCCCCACCGGAGTCCGGTCGTAGTACTGCACATCCAGCTTCTGCAAGTGATCGAAGACCTGGGTGCGCAGGTCGAACATCACCCGCTGGCCCGTATACTGCATCAGGTAGGTCTGGGCGTAGGCGAAGAAAAAGCTGAGCAGCAGCAGCGCCAGGTACAGCAGGGTCACCTGGTTCAACCCGGCCCACCGTTCGGCCGACAGGTAGCCATCGAGCAGGGACGGAACCGGCTTGGGGTTCAGATACCGGTCGATGGCGATCTTGGTCAGATACGGCCCCACGGTCTGGACCAGGGAGCTCAGAATCAGCAGTACCACCGACACCGCCACCAACCGCCGGTACGGCCGCAAATAGCCGAACAGGCGGCGCAGGATCCGCGTGTCGTATACCTTGCCTAAAGCTTCTTCTTCCATATCCCACCGAGCCGCGACCGTAAGGGAGCGGTTCCTTCGTGTGTCCGCCCCAACCGCTTCCTAACGGTTGCGGCTCTCATGCCTCCTCCAGCTCCTCCTCCAGCAACTGCTTCTGATGCAGCTCCGCGTAGTAGCCGCCGCGGCCGATCAACTCCTCGTGCGTGCCCTGCTCCACAATCCTCCCCCGGTCCAGCACCACGATCCGGTCCGCCGCCCGCACCGTGGACACCCGGTGGGAGATCAGCAGCGTCGTACGGCCGCGCATCACACCGGCCAGGTGGCCCAGGATGCGCTCCTCCGTGATGGTATCGACGCTCGACAGCGCATCGTCCAGGATCAGGATCTTCGGATCGCGGATGAGCGCCCGCGCAATGGCCGCCCGCTGCTTCTGGCCCCCCGACAGAGTAATGCCTCGCTCCCCCACGAGCGTCTCGTACTTCTGCGGAAACTCTTCGATGTCGCCGGCGATCCCGGCCCACTCCGCCGCCCGCCGGATCTCGCGCTCCTCGGCCTCCCCCGCCCCGAAGGCGATGTTCTCGGCCACGGTCTCGCTGAACAGGAACGTCTCCTGCGGCACAAACCCGATCGCCCGCCGGAGCTTGGCCAGCGGGAAGCGCCGGAGATCCACCCCATCGAGCAGCACCACGCCCTCTTCCGGATCCCGCAACCGCGCCACCAGGCTCACCAGCGTGGTCTTGCCGCACCCGGTCGGCCCCACGATCGCCACCGTCTCGCCCGACCGGATCAGCAGGTCCACCCCGTCCAGCGCCGGCATCACCTTAACCCCGCGAAACTCGATCTCCCCGCGCACCCAATCCCGCGGCTGGTCCGCCTTCCGGTCGTCGATCTCCGGCTCCTCGTGCAGCAGGTGGTTGATCCGTTCCAGCGAAGCCGTACCCCGCTGCATCAGGTTGACCACCCATCCCAGCGCGATCATGGGCCAGATCAGCATCCCCATGTACGAGCTGAACATCACGAACGACCCCAGCGTAATCGCCCCCCGCAACACCTGCCGGCCTCCCAGCCACAGCACGATCACGAAGGTCAGGCCCACCAGCACCTCCAGCAGCGGATAGAAGGACCCCCACAGCCGCGCCAGCTTCAGGTTCTCCGCAATGTAGTGCTCATTCAGTCCCCGGAACTGCTTCCGTTCGGCGTCTTCCTGGGCGTAGGCCCGCACGATCCGCACCCCCGCCAGGTTCTCCTGCACCCGCGAGCTGATGTCGGAAAACATGGCCTGGATCTTCTGGAACCGGTCATGGATCAGCCGCCCGAAATACCCCACTGTAAAGCTGACCGCGGGTACCGGCAGGAAGACGAAGAACGTCAGCCGCCAGTCGATCGACCCCATGATGATAATGGCCGCCAGGAACGTGAAGAACGTATCGGCCCAGTACATAATTCCCGGTCCCAGCATCATCCGGACGGCGTTGAGGTCGTTAGTAGCCCGCGACATGATGTCGCCGGTCCGATGGGTCGAATAGAACCGCGGAGTCAGCCGGGCGAGGTGGGCGAACAGGTCGTTGCGCAGGTCGTACTCGATCTCCCGCGACACGCCGATCAGGATCCACCGCATCCAGTACTGGAAGAATCCCCGCAGGAGGGAAATGCCCAGCAGCAGCCCGGCGCACTCCCAGACCAGGCGCATGGTAAGACCCGAGGTGAGGGCATCGATGGTCCGGCGGATCACCAGCGGGGCCAGGGCCGCGGTCAGGTCCTTCAGCACCAGCGCCGTCAAGCCCAGCCCCAGACGCCACCGGTACCGCACCAGGTAAGGCCACAGCGTCGCCAGTTGCTTAATCATGCTTCATTCCAGCCACCAATTCACCAGTTTCGCGTACTCCAGCAACAGGGTCTTCTTGGCCTCCCGCGACTGCCACCAGTTGGCGGGGTCGAAGTCCTCGTCGCGGGAGGCGATCAGGATGTATTGGGTGCCCTTGAGCCCGAAATAGTTGAACACCGCCCGCGCCCGGCGGGTATGAAAGTTGGAGGTGACGATCAAAGCCTTCTTGACCCCGCGCCGCTCCAGTTCCGTATTCAGGGCTTTCACCTCCGTCACCGTCGACCGCAGGAGACGCCGAAGGCGCGCGCGCGGCGCTGGAAACCGCCGGGAAGATCGGGCGCTAGGTGGCGCGCCGGTAGGAATGCCGGCGGAAGTTCTTGTGTCATCCTA
>JBGOUV010000124.1:0-16304 GCA_041477815.1 Terriglobia bacterium
GAAAGGTGTTGGGGTTGGAGCGGTGCTTGGTTTCATAGAGGCGGCTCGAAGAAACGACGACGAGGTCCGCTCTCTCCAGGAGGCGGTGCTCCATGTCGAGAATCGCAGTCTTGTTAGTGCCCGTAAACTGAGAGTACTCATCTACACAGTGGTAGACGACCAGCCGCTCGCCCAGGGACCCCGCCACATCGGCCGAGCTGGGCACGAAGCTCCAGGTGATCGGGTTCTGAAAACCGAGCTTCCGGCAGGCCCGGCGCAGGCTCCACGCCAGCATGCGGCGGTTTATCCATCTCGCCGCCCGGTTGCCGTGAAACGGAATGACCAGCGGCGAGAACACGTGAATATTCTTCGCGACCGCCCGGCATCCGCGGCAGTACTGCCACAGTTTCTTCCAGACTCGCCGGAAGTCTCGGACCGAAGCCGTAGGGTTTCGATTCCCGGTGGAGTTGACCCATAGCACCCGGTTCTTCCCGGCGAGCCTCAGGGCGATGTGCTTCTTGCTGAGGGGATCGCCGTCCCAGTCGTTGCTGAAGCAGATGATGTCGTTTCCCTGCATCATGGCATTCCCCTGACTCCGGCGGACGTGGCGCCGACACTCGTGTCGGCGCTCCGGTTGTTATGAGGCGGAAAGCCGGCGCCACCTCCAGCAATGAACTGCTGATGCCACAACTCGAACACCAGCAGCGTCCAGATCTCCTGGGACCGGTCCGTCCGGCCCCGGTCGTGCTCTTCGATCACGCGGGCTACCGCGCCGCGATCCAAATAGCTGCTGCACGCCCCATCCCGCGCCAGTAAACGGTCTCGCGTGAACGGCCGCAGCTCGCCGCGCAGCCAGGACGCGATCGGAATGGGGAAACCCTTCTTGGGGCGGTCGATGATCGCGTCGGGCAGGACGCCGCGCATGGCCTGCCGCAAGATCGCTTTGCCACTTCCGTTGAGCTTGCGGCTGTCCGGCAGGGTGGCGGTAAACTCCACCAGTTTATGGTCCAGGAAGGGAACACGCAGCTCCAACGCATTGGCCATGGTCATTTTGTCGGCCTTGATGAGGAGGTCGTCGGGCAGCCACACCTTGGCATCGACATACAGCATCCGGTTGAGCGGCGAGGCCTTCTGCACGGCGTCGAAATAGCCGCCAAAGACTTCCTGCAACTGCCGCTCGGACTGCTTCAGCCGGTCCGCGCCGACCAGCCGCTGCATGCCTTCGGCGCCGAAGCCGCGGGAGACGCCCCGGTAGCGGGCTTCCAAAGGCTGGCCGGACATCCGCACATAATGCCGCAGCGCCTCGGAGGGCGTGAGGCGCGCGACCCACGGCGCCAGCAGTCCCGCCGGAGAGTGCTGATAGATCTGATCTAGAGCCAGCATGCGCCGGTAAATCCCGTAGCCTCCGAGAATCTCATCCGCCCCTTCGCCCGATAGGACCACCGTGATGTGCTCGCGGGCCAGCTTGGAAATGAAATACAGCGGGATCGCGCTCGGATCGGCCAGTGGCTCATCGAGGTGCCACACCAGGTCGGACGCCGAGTCCTGGAACTCCTTGGCGCTCAACCGGTACTCGTGGTGCTCAGAGGCGAAGGCCTCGGCGGCGAGACGCGCATACTCGAATTCGTTGGCCTCGCCGGCCTCTTCCTCATAGCCGACACTGAAGGTCTTGACCCTCTCGCCCCCGCCCACCTTGCTCATCAGGGCCAGGATGGCGCTCGAATCGAGACCGCCGCTCAGAAACACCCCCAGCGGAACCTCGGCCATCAGCCGCATACGGACGCTCTCGTCGAGCAGGTCGCGGAAATGCTCCAGGAGATACTTCGGCGACTGCGACTCCGGCGCCGCGTAGTCGATGTCCCAGTACTTCTTAGTTCGGACCCCCATATCATCGGCCACCAGGACATGCCCGGGCGGCAGGCGAAAGATGTTCTTGAACATGGTGCGAGGGCCCGCCACGTAACGCAGCGACAGGTACAGATCGAGAGCCTGGGGGTCCACCTCGCGCGGGATCGACGGTATCTCGAGCAGCGCCTTGATCTCCGAAGCGAAGGCGAGAAAACGGTCGTTACGGTAGTAGTAAACCGGCTTCACCCCCAGCCGGTCTCTGGCCAGCAGCAGGCGCCGCGCCCGGCGGTCCCAGATGGCGAAGCCAAACATGCCCCGGAGATGCTGCACGCAGTCCTCGCCGTATTCTTCGTAGGCGTGGAGAATCGTCTCCGTGTCGGACCGGGTCTTGAAGGTGTGGCCGGCATTTGCCAACTGCGCTGCCAGGCCGCGATAGTTGTAGATCTCACCGTTGAAAATGATGGCCGCCGACTCGTCCTCGTTGAAAATCGGCTGCTTGCCGCCGCTCCGGTCGATGATGCTAAGCCGGCGGTGCCCCAGCCCTACCCGGCCCTCGACGAAATATCCGTCGTCATCCGGGCCGCGATGGGCGAGAACTGCGGTCATCCTCCCGATGACCGCCGCATCCACAGGATCCGCGGCGTTGAAATTTACGATGCCACAGATGGCGCACATAGGGCGTCCTCCAAGACATCCTTGCCGCGGTGGTGCAACATGCGGGCTCGAATTGCCACCGTCTGCTGCAGGACGCCGCCTCTTATTCGCAGCCAGAAAAACTCTCCGCGCAGGCGAAAATCCCCCACCGCTATCTCGGACGCGCCAGTCGAGAAAATGGCCAGGTCCTCGAACCCATGGTGCGCGTACGAGCAGGCGATTACACTTTCATCTTCCAATTTTAGCCGCCCCAACACGGGAGCCGTTGGCGCGATCGCAAGAAAGGTCATCGCCGCGGCCGGCGTCGGACCGGCCAAGGTGGCCCGTACCGTGGAACTGGGCCTCTTATGACCATATCCGTGGGACACCCAGCCTCCGATAGGCGCCGTCTGGCCGCAGATGAGCTCCGTTCTCACCGGCCGCGAGGCGTATAGGCCCAGCAGCAGCCCCGCCCGTTCCGCCCGCACCACGAGTTCAGCCTCGTCGTGCTCGAGGCTCGAGACCTCGACGTCCGGCGCCAGGTGGTAATTGAAATCGAAGGTGTGCTCGCCGGGTCCCCGGAAATCATCCACGACGATCCAGTATTCCGGCGGAATGTGCAGCAGGCGGCGCCGGTGGATTACTCCCTGCCGCATCCGCCCATATCCATCGTGTTCCCCCTCGATATACTCCATCGCGGGCGGGGCCAGTTCCCTTTCCACCCGGGAAGATATTTTGGTCTTCCAGCGAAAGGTCCCCCCTCGTTCGGCCTGGTCCTGGCCGTCGATAGTGACGGTGTTATGCGCCCGTGTGGAGCGAAAATAGTCGCGCCATTCCGGAGCGCAGTTGTAGACAAACGTCCCGGGGTCCACGAGCAGCTCCCGGCCCCGGTTGAAGAGGACGACCGACAGGGCATCGGCGTGAGCATGGCCGCCGGCGAGCATGCCGAGTCCGCCGCAGTCGAAGACCAGGTGGCTGTCCAGCGGCCCCCAGCCGGACCGTTGGATCAAATATCCGGCGCTCGAAAAGAAAGCCTGCGTCTGGGCCGGCGGCTCGTTCCCCAGCAGACGATAGACCTGCCAGGCCTCCTCGCCCAGCAGCCAGAGCGCCTCTTCGAAAAACGCGCCGGCCTGGTGCTTGAAGTCCTCCCTCAGGAACAGGACGGCCCCCAGGCACAACGCCTCGCTGAACGACCGGTAATTCTTCTTCTCCAGCGCCAGCGCGCGTCCGCCGTCGTCGTCTCCCAGCAGCGGCAGCGACCCGTCGGGCCGCGTCAGGTGCATGAGGAACCGGAGCATGTCGCAAACTTTGTGCGGGACTCGATCCGGAAAGGGGAAGCGATTCCGCTCCGCCAGCGCCAGCGCCTGCAGGTAGAAGTCGAGCGCATAGCAGTGATAACAGGATGATAATTCCCCATACACACCGTCTTCTAGGATCTGCTTGTCCGCTTCCTCGGCCAGCAGGGCGGCACCCCGTTCCAGCCAGGCGGCCGGCCGCTTCTGATCCCGAAACACCAGTCCGCCGATGAAAAGGGCCGCCGCCTCCCCGATCAAGTGCGTATTAGGACTGCTGAAGACCGAGGTGTAGCGATAGACATGCTCCAGTTGAGCGAAAAGCGACCGGCCGATGCGCTCGGCCGCGGCCTCCTCCAGCGACCGGGAAGGAAGCAGCAGGAATAGCGTCCACATCCAGGAAATCGCGCGGATCCCGATCTCCAGGCTGGATTGCCAGTTGATGCCGAGGCCGGGCGGATTCTGCTCGATCCAGCTTTCGAGCTGAGCCACCGCCTCGGCGGCATAGCGCTCGTCTCCGGTGAAGAGATAGGCCTTGGCCAGCCGCGGCAGGTGCTGGTGCCGATTCAACTCGTGGATGGTCTTGGAATCGCGTCCGGCGCTGTCGTCTTCCGGCCGGTAATCGGTCCAAAAACGCCGCTCCCAGATCCGGCCGGTAACGGGGTCCCGATGCCAGTCGATCTCTCTATCTAGCTTCACTGCCCCATAACTGAGCAGCTCCACCTCGTGGCGGCAGAGCCTTTCCGCCTCGTCCCCCGCCCGGTCGATCCACTGCGGAAAATTCTCCCGGACCAATTGCCGCAGGCTCTCCGGATTCGCGAAGTAGAACCGCTGCGCGGGCGCCCCGGACAAGTACTGTTTGAAAGGTATCCCCTCGGAAGCATCCCGAGCGCTGCTGCCGACGCCGATCCGCTCCAGCTCCGAAATTCCCTTCTCCCGGAACCGGTGCGCCAATTCGCGCGGCGCCATGCCGCCCAGCCTCTTGAGCTTCTGCATGGTTCCGCTCATTTCACGCCGCCACCTTCCGGTAAATGTCCAGCAAACGATCCAGGCAGCCCGCGGCAGGCGCTTCGCCGCCGGTCTCGGCCGCCAACGCCAGCTCGATCTGGGAGACCATCTCGTCCGCATCGCCCGGCGGAAACAGCAGGACGCCGTCCGGCCGCGTGCCGACGCGGCTGGCCACCACCGGTACGCCCAGCCCGAGCGCCTCGCGCACCGAGATCGAATCGCCGTCCGCCAGGGTGGGGCGAATGAACACCTGGGACATCGACATCAACGTCAGGCAGACGTCGTGCGCTACATCCCCAATGATAAGAATGTTCTCTTCGAGGCCCATTTCGTGGATCCGCTTCTCGGCCTCCGCCCGTTGCTCGCCGCTGCCCATCACCAGGCAGCCGAACGACGGATGGCCGCCGCGCAGCCGGGCGAGACCGGCCACCAGCAGGTCAAAACCGTATTCCGGCCGAAAGAACAGCGCCGTCGAGAACAGGGGTTGATGCCGTCCAATCCACGCCCGCAGCAGCGGCTCGAGAGCCACCTGGGGGCGCTCCGTCTTCAGGCAGGCCGGCACCACCTCGCTCCGCTGGCACGGCACCCCGAGCGAAATAGTGGCCTTTCGAATCCCCGGGCTCACGCAGATCACCCGCGTATAGAGCAAACACGTCAGGCTGGCCAGTCCCCGGCGCCACACGGAAGCCGCTTCTAGGTAGGCGGGCGACATTCCCGAGTGTAAGGTCAATATGCAGCCTCCACTGGATTGCCCGGCCAGCCCGCACCCCAAGGCGAGCAGCCAGCTCTTCCAGTTGTGTCCATTGGTGTGCAGGTGCAGCGTCCACCCCTGCCAGGCATGGCGCAGCAGCAGGATGCCGAAGCCCAGCCCCAGGCGAATCCGGTTCGTATTCAGCACCTCGCAGCGAAGCCCGGCGGCGGTCAACTGCTGGTAAATTCCCGACACATGCACCGAGACTCCCCCGTGCGGAGGCGGATACGGACCGATCAGCAGGATCTTCATACGCACCCGTTGGCCCCCACCAGCCGCTGGTAGAGATGTTCGGTCTCCCGCACCGAGCGTTCCACGGAGAACAGCTCGGCCACCCGCCGCCGGCCCGCCTCGCCGAAGCTCGCGGCCAGATCCTGGTCTTCCAGCAGACGGCCCGTAGCGGTGGCCAGTGCGGTCGCATCCCGCGGCGGCACCAGCAGGCCGGTGACCCCGTGTTCGATGACCTCCGGATTGCCCCCCACTCGGGCGGCGACCACGGGAACGCCCGCCGCCATCGATTCCAGCAGGGAATTCGAGAGCCCCTCGCTCAAGGACGGCAGCACGGAGACCGCCGCCTCCGACAGCAGCTCCGGAATGTCGCCTCGGAATCCGGTAAACACCGTCCGCTGCCCCAGCCCGCAGCGACAGGCTTGCTCTTCCAGTTCCTTGCGGTTTGCTCCATCGCCGACGACCAGAAACCGCGCGTCCGGAAATCTGCCGGCCAGGATGATCGCGGCCTCCAGGAAGTATTGAATTCCCTTCAATCGGTTGAGGCGGGAAAACACTATTACCAGTTGGGCCGAGAGCGGCAAGCCCAGCTCCTGGCGCAGCGTAGCGCCCCGCTGTTCCTTCGCAAATCTCGACAGCGTGATGCCGTTCCGGATCACCACAATCTTGGCCGGGTCATATCCCTGTTCGATCAGCTTCTCCCGGATCGCCTCCGCGTTCACCAGGACGCAATCGGCCAGCCGGCAGACCATCTTTTGAATGCGTCTCTGCAAGGGGCTCAGCGCGTCTCCCGTATCGCGGATGGAGGCCACGACGATGGACGCCCCGGCCAGCTTGGCGGCCGGAACGGCAAAGACGTTGGGATAGAAACCGTAGCTATGCACGATCTGTATCAGATTTCTCCTGACGTACCGGGCCAGTCGCATCGCCTGCCAGAAAGTCTTAGGACTATACAAACTGCCGATCCGAAACTCCGGCCGGGGAACTCGCAGCGTTTTCAGTTCTTCCAGCAGCTCTCCGGAATGCCGCAGGCACGCCAGGTGCAGATCGAAGCGGGAAGCATCGATCCCCAGGGCCAGGTTGGCCACTTGTCTCTCCGTCCCACCAATATGGAAATTGGTGAGCATCTTCAGCAGCCTGATCTTGTCAGGCCGCCGCATAGGCTTGGCTCCCTGACCCGCCATCCAGAAACGCTCTCGACCAGAGCTCGAAGGACATCAAGGTCCAGAGCTGCAGGTCGAGGTTCTGTCCTTTTTCGTGCCGCGCCACCAGATTTTCGATGTAGCCGGTATTGAAGAATCCGCGGCGCCTGCTGCTGTCTCCCAGCAGCAGGTCGCGGACATAAGAGCCGAGCTTGCCCCGGAACCAATAGCCCAGGGGAACGGCAAAGCCCTGCTTCGGCCGGTTAATGATCCGGTCGGGCAGGATTCCCTGCATCGCTCGCTTGAGTATGTACTTGGTGGTGCCCCCGCGCAGATTCATCTCCGCCGGGATGGTCGCCGCAAATTCCACCAGCTTATGATCGAGCAACGGCACGCGCGTCTCGATGGAGTGGGCCATGCTCATGCGGTCCACCTTCGTTAGAATGTCCAGCGGCAGATAGTTCTTCACGTCGAGGCCTTGCAGGTTCGAAAGCCAGTTGCGATCGCCCGACTCCATATAAGCGGCCTTGGCCCGCCAGGGTTCATAGGGCGCGAGCAGTTCGGAAACTTCGGGTCGAAACAGGTCCTGCAAATCGTCACGCCGGAACAGCGTGCTGGCGTCGAGATAGCGCTCCGCGCCCGCCAGCGACATGTGGCGCAGAAAATTCCGGCCCCGCATGCCGTTAGGCATGGTCCGGCCGATCGTCCCCAGCACGCTTCGGGCGGACGCCGGCAGGGGCTTGTAACTCCTCTCCCGCTGCTCCACCAAGTACTTGTCATATCCGGCGAACAACTCGTCCCCGCCATCCCCCGACAGCACCACCTTCACGCTCTGGGCCGCCATCTTGGAAACCATATAAGTCGGAATGGCCGACGAGTCGCCGAACGGCTCGTCCAGGTGCCAGGCCAGGTCCTCCATCTGATCGAGGGCGTCCGGCCCCAGCGTCAGCTCGTGATGGTCGGTGTCGTTCATCATGGCCACCAGCAGGGCATGATCCAGCTCGTTGTAATCCGGTTCGCTAAAGCCGATCGAGAACGTTTTCAGCGGCGCCCGGCTCAGCCGCGCCGCCGTGGCCACAATCGAGCTCGAATCAATCCCGCCACTGAGAAACGCTCCCAGCGGGACGTCGCTCACCATGTGCAGGCGGACCGATTCCTCCAGCAGCCCGCGCACGCGCTCGATAAAGTAGTCCTCTTCCCTGCCGTAATCCGGCTCAAAATGCAAGTCCCAGTAGCACTCCATCACCGGCGCGCGTCCGGGCGAGACGGTCATGAGGTGCCCGGGCTCCAGCTTTCGTACCCCGTCGATGATCGCCTCCGTGGGCGGGGTGGAAAGGAACGAGAACAGGTGCGACACTGCGCTCCAGTTGAGATTGCGCCCCACCTCCGGCAGTTGCAGAATGGCCTTCAGCTCGGAAGCGAACACCATCCGGCCGCCGATTTCGGCGTAGTAGAGCGGCTTGATGCCCAACCGGTCCCGCGCTACCAGTAACTGCCGGCGGCGCTCGTCCCACAGCGCAAAAGCAAACATGCCGCGCAGGTGGTCGACACAACGCTTTCCGTATTCCTCATACAGGTGGACGATGGTTTCCGTATCGCTGCGCGTCGAGAAGACGTGTCCGCGCCCCTCCATCTCCCGGCGCAGCTCCTGAAAGTTATAGATTTCGCCGTTGAACACCACCCAGACGGATCCGTCTTCGTTGGAAACCGGCTGGCGCCCGGAGTCGAGGTCGATGATGCTCAGCCGGCGCATCCCCAATCCCACGCCCGTCCCGAAATAGAAGCCTTCGTCGTCGGGACCGCGGTGGGCGATCGCCGAACACATGTTTCGCACTTCCTGCTCGAAAACAGGCTTGCCTTCCAAGCTAACGATGCCGGCGATTCCGCACATGGTCGTCTACGCCATCCCTTTCCGTAATCGAAACCGCGCCCAACTCACCAGCGCCAGTTTCTCGCCGCTATTCAGCAGATCGAAATGCCAAACCAGGGCCGTGTACGTGCCCGTAAAGGCCAGCCCTGTCGCCATCAGGACCGGAACCGTGGCCACCTGCATCTGTGTTTTGACAGCCAAGGCAACCGCCGCGGCGCTGGTTGCTGCGCCCGTCAGGGCCGCCAGGCTGCCCCACGGGAGGAGCTCCGCGGCGCTGATTTCGAGCAGCCTCATCATCCGGACGAGCGCCGCCGCCTTGAAAGCCACCGTCGCCAGCACGATCACCAGAACGGGGCCAACCAGGCCAAACGCCGACAGCGACCACCGCAGCAGCCCGGCAATAATCGCCAGGCGCATCACGTTGAGCGCCAGCAGGAAACGGGTTTGCGCAAAGACCCGCATCACTCCGTCTACCTGCAAGGTAGCGAGCAGAATCATCGTGGACCAGGCCATGAAGATGGGGACGCTCGCGGCGTACTTCCCGGTAAACAAGAGGACGATGATCTCCCGCGCCGCCACCACGCAAAACGCCGCCAGGGGAAAGAACAGCAGGGCCAGTTTCCAGGTGGTGTCGTGCCAGATGGCGACCACCGCCTGCTTTCGGCCTTCCGACAGCTTCTCCTGCATCTTGACCATCATGACGTCGCTGGTCGGCGAAGCCGCGAAATCGACCAGCGGGATCTGCAGGCAACCGACCGCGAAGATGGCGAACGTGGCCGGATCGAACAGGTAGGACACCGCATACTGGGGCAGGCTCGCCTGTACGATCTCCACGAGAACCGCCGCCGCGAAGGGCAGCGCATACGCCAATTGGCTCTTGAACAGCACGCGGTCGGGCGTGAACCCGCCGCGGAACTCCCGCCGGAAGTAGAAGAGCGTGAGGACCACCCGGAGCAACGCCACCACCACGGCGCCCTTCAGGAGCCACTCCAGTTGGCGAAAAAGGAGCACGGGCAGGACAAAGGCCGCCGCCCGCGCCACATCGGACAGCGCATAGGATGCCGACGCCCAGAAGTATTGACCGCGGGAGATCAGGACGATTTCGAGCGCCGCCGAAAGCATCATGAGGAAGAGGTAGAGGCCGATCCAAGGCAGGTATCCGGCGAGCTCGGCGTTGCTCAACCACTGCGCGAGCTTTGGCGCCGCCACTACGACGACTCCGAGGCCAGCGAGGCCGGCTGTGCCCAGGAACAACATGGAGTTCGCCACGTACCGGCCCGCCTCGTGAGCGGCCGAGGGAAGGAAATAGTACAAGCTGGAGGCCATCCCCAGTTGGGCGATGAAATAGGCGGTCGACTGTATCAGGAAGAGCTGTTTATAAGTGCCGAACTGCGCCGGGTCGAAGATCCGCGTCAAGACCACGGGGATGAAAAACGTCGCGGCAAAAGCGAGCGTGCGTCCGGACATCAACAGCAGGGCGGGCCTAAAGACCGACTCGGTTTTCATCGGCTCTCTCCCGTTATCTGTCTGGCCGACGCCGCCAGACCCAGCAGGATGTAAGGAAACCAAGTCAGCACGTAGCCCCCGGACAGCCCGCAGGCCACAAAGCCCCAGAGGGAGACTTCAATCCCCGCGCCCAGCTCGGTCAAGCGCGTCTGGCGCGCATGATAGAGACCGAAACCGACCAACAGGACGAAGGGAATAAACCCGATGGCTCCGGTCTCACCGAGCGCCTGGATGAAGGTATTGTGAGTCACCAGCGCTCCCCTCGTATAGAGGCCCTCGGGTGCGTAAAGCGGCCAGGCCACCACCGAGCATCCCAGTCCCACGCCGAGCAGGGGATGATCGACGAACATGGCCAGGCCGGCCTGCGAGGTGGCCAGGCGCTGCCGAAAACTTACATCCCCGTTGAGGTTTTTGAAGTCCTCGCCACGGGACCAGAACCGGCCGGCAAGAATCAGGCCGGCCACCACCAGGAGCGCCACCAAGCCCTGCAGCCAGATACTTCGCTTCCGCCAGGCGTAGAGTCCCAATACCGCCACCAGCGCCAGCAGTCCGCCGCGTGAGAACGTAACCAGGATGGCCGCCACGTAGACGAGCGCAATACCCAGTAGGGCCAGGCGCGGCAGCAAACCCAGGCTTGTCGCCAGATAGGCGGCCAAAGGCAGCAGGATGACCAGGCTATAGGCCAGCTCGTTGGGATTGGCAAAAATCCCCACCCAGCCGGCTCTCCCCTCCACCACATTGCCCTGGAAGTAGTTTCTCAACGTGCCGGCCGCGGGCAACAGCCCGCCAATGATTAGGGTCCAGATCACACCCCGCAGCCGGCCCTCCGTATTCGCGCAATTCACAATGAAGAAGAAGACGATGGTCATCTTCACCAGGTCGGAAACGGACTCGGCCGCTTGGCGGGGCCACAGCGCGGTCAGGGAAGAGAGCGCCGCAGCGCCCAGAAAGCCGAGCAGCAGAATTCCTTCGGGCCAGGCGAACTCAAGACTCTTCCTTGCGAAGGCCCGCTCGGCCAGCAGCATGACAAGCGCGGCGCCCGCCACCACCTTAGCGGGGCGTAATGCCTCGAGCGCCGGCATTACTAACGGCAGATTCGCGTAGAGGAGAAACAGAAACGCCAGGAGCAGCCAGTAGGAGGCCGACGCCCCGGTGGCGGTGCGGCTTCGCTCCGTAAAACGGATCTGTGAAACGCTATAGCCGGTCATTTCCATTTTCCCGACTGCTGGCGTGGCGTTGCCGGCATCCGCTCACCAGGTCGAAAGCCCGGTGGACCTGGCAGCTCAAGATGGGTCCCGAGAACAAACCCTGAGAATCCCGGCAGGAGTTCTCCCAGAGCAGAGTGCGCGGCACCGTCAACAGCGGGAGACCGGCGTTCCGATGGGTACAAGTGGTATAAGCAAAGCGATACCCAGCGGCGGCGACGGCCTCCACTGCGGCCGTATTGAATAACCCGCTGGGATAGGCAAAATGCTGCACGCCCGTCCCCAGTCTCGCTTCGATCTCCGCGCGCGATCCCGCCAGCTCCTCCTTTACCCGCTCTCCGCTCTCGTTGGTTATCAGCACATGGGTCCGGGTGTGGGAGCCTATCGTGATACCGGCCCGGCGGATTTCATCCAGCATTTCCCACGTCAGCGAGTAAAAGGGCTGGAAGGTGTCTTCCGAAATCGAAACCTCCGACTCCAGCCTCTGGATGACCTTTTCTATCTCCGCCTGAGGCAACGTTTCTAGCAGCACGCGGGTAGCCTGAAACGCCTTCGGCCACTTGGCCAGCAACAGATAGAGCTTGTCGTGGACTTGCACGCGCCGGGTGCCCACCAGGTCTGTCACGACGAACATGGCTCCGGGAACGCCCTTCCGCTTCAGCACCGGGAGCGCGTGATCGTAAAAATCCCGGTAGCCGTCGTCAAAGGTGATGGCCGCGACCGGGTCACTCCGCCCGTCCCTCCCTTCGAGTCGCGCGCCCAATTCATCCAGAGAAATGAACCGGAAGCGCCGGCCGATCCAGTCCAGATGCTGTTCCAGCATTCTCCGGCTGATCAGCATGGAGGGAATGGAAGTCCTGGCGCTGGACGCAAAGTCCTCTACCACCCGGTGGTAGCCGATCACCAGCGGGACTTCCCTCGCGCCCGACAGCGAACCCACAAACTTGTCCAAGCCGGTCCGGCTCATCACGCGGGCGGCTCCCGTCTTGATCCAGCTTCGCATCATGCGAACACCCGCCGGGCGATCCTGCGGGAGGCCCGCTCCAGTTCCACCGACGACTGGCAGATCCAGCCCAGGCCGCTCGGCGGGTACACTTCGAGTCTGCCCAACTCGCGGCTATCGCGGCTCCAGTGCGACTTGTAGGTCTCGTTGCCGTGTAGCAGGTCGTATTCCTCCGCCCCTTCCCCGATCGCGCTCTGAATGGCGAGTCCCATCGTGACCAGGCCGACACTATACTTGTCGTAGGCGGCATCGAAACCCGATTGGTAGAAATAGAAGATCCGGCGATAGAGAAATCCGTACAGACACGCCGCCGGCTTCCCGTCCAGCCGCAGAACATACAGCCGGAGCCAGCCGCGCTCGAGCGCGACCTGGCTGAATTCCTGATGAAACCCCACCAGACCGGGCGTGTGAAACGCATCCGAGCCGCCGCGCTCGCTCCAGCGCAGGTTGTGCTGCGACATGACCAGGTCAATCGACTCGCGGCATTGCTCTGCCGTGCGCACCTGCTCCAACTGCACTGCGAAGTCCCGGTTCAGACGCTTCCATTTCCGATGGAAGTTGTAGCGATGCTCCGCGCCCAGCGTGGCCAGATAAGATTCCCAGGACCTCCCCGCCAGTGGAATGAACGGACAGGTATTGGTCTCGGTCTCGGCAACGCTCCAGCCACTCTCGCCCAAAGCCGAAGCGACTCCGGCGGCTTGGCTGCGGCCCCGCTTCAACTGTGTCCAGTCGAGCGTTAGCCGCTCCCCGGCCAACCGCGACGCCAGGGCCCGCCGCGCTTCCGGCTCACGGCCTCGCCGGACGATGATATCCAGATAATCCGAGCCGACACTGCCGCCTCCCAGAAACTCCAGCACCGGAAGCGGACGCCCGCGCCGCAGACCGCAGGGCGCCAGGGCCACCAGTTCCCCTTCGCACCGGACCGCCAGGATCGAAAGTTCTCTATCCCCGGCGAGGTGTTTCCACCAGGTGTAGAGCCACTCCCAGGTCAGGAAGAGACCATCCGAGTCGCTCGCCTGCAGAAGTTCGTTCCACTCCTGCTGCAAGGGCGCGAAGCCCGACCCCTCGCCGATCTTCTCCACCGTCAGGGAGGTCACTATCATTGTGCGGGCTGCAATTCCAGACGCAGCACCTGGTCGGCGATGTATTCCACCTGCGACCGGGTCACGTCCTGATGAATGGGTAATTCCAGTACATGCGCCCGAAGATAGCGCGCGTCCGTGCCGCCATCGCCCTCGTTCCAGAACTCCACCGCTCCGATGCCCCGCTGCCACAAGGCTTGGGCGGCGGCATGCTTGTCCTCCACCAGGATCGGAAAGAACAGCGGGCAGACGCCTTCCTGCAGGTCCTTCCGCAGCATGGTTACCCGGCCTTCCAGCCGGCGCTGCATCAGGACAAAATTTTCTCTGCGCCGCCGCCGGATCTCGTCATACTCCAGCCCGCCCATTACGGTATTGCTGATGGATGACATGGCGATGTTGACATCGGCGACGTTCCACCCGATATTGCCCACCGGCACCTGCCGCACGCGCGCCGCCCGCAGCATGTGGCCGCAGGCCCGTTTGATGCCGAACAAGACCTTCCCGATGCGGTCCGAACGGGACCGCACCGCTTCCAGCGCCAGTTCGGCGCTCCGGCCGGCCGCCGCGGCACGAGGGCAACGCTCCAGCTCCAGCGCCGCCAGGTCTCCCAAAAGGTTGCGGTTCTGCACCAGCAGGCCGCCGTTCGGCACCGGCAGAGTCTTATAGAGGCAAAAGACCGAGTAGTCTCCGAAGCTGCCGAGGGGCCTTTCATCCGTCTCGCTGAGTAGCGAGAGCGCGCAATCCTCGATCAAGAGGCTGCCTCGCTCGCGGCACAACGCTTCGATCTCTTTCATCGGTTGCGGCCACCCCAGATAGTGAATGACATAGATAACCCGAGGACTCAGTTTGGCCAGGCGCGCCAAGGCCTCCAGATCCGGCTCCAGGTTGCGCAGAATCGGATAGTAGACGATGGTGGCTCCAGCCGCCCGAATGGCGGACACTTCGTTGCCGCTATGGTAGTCGGGAACCAGGACAACCTCTCCCTTCTTGAATCGAAGCGCGCGGAACAAGTGATAGATGCCGCTGCGAGCCACGCAGAAATCAAGCCGATTCTCGGAATTGAGCGGAAAGGGCAATTTCCCCTCCACGCGGGAAGGGCGTAACTCCCGCAGGGTCAGTCCGGGCCAGGATGAGACGTACATTAGTTCCTCCCCGCCAGGCGCTTCAGCAATGGGACTAACCGGGACTTGATACGATGCAGAAGGCGGCCTTTAAAACTGCTGGAAAAGACGAAGAGCCAGAAATGGGGTCTGGATTGCTTGGTCCAGCTCGCTTTCCAGTCGGCGCTGTCTCCCAGAAAGTCATACTCCCTTACGCCTCGCTCGAAGGAATCCTGCAAAACCATAGACAGGAGAAGGTTGGAGGGAGAATAGGGAGCGTAAGCCGGGTCGTACCCAACCTTAAGCAAATGGATCCGGTTCTTGTAAGAGAGGGAATAATCGAAGGCGACCCGCTGCGGGCCGGCCTGCAAGAAGTGCAGCCGCATCCACCCGCGCTCTGCCGCGCGCTGGGCTAGGGTCGAGTAAAATTTGGAAACGTCCGGATCGCAGGAAATGGCGGTGCGCGCCTCCCCCTTCCAGGCCGCGGCCTCCAGTTGCAACCCGGCTTCCAGGGCATCCGTCAGCCCTTCGCCCGACGCAATGGTTTCAACCTCTACCGGCCCGATCCCGTTCAGCCGCTTGAACCGATTTCTCAGATTGCTGCGATGTTTGCCCGCCAGGCTGTCGAAGTACTGGCCCCAGGAGGCGCGAAGCGGCAGGTAGGGCGAGGCGCCGGATCGCCAGGTCACGATCCGGCAATCGTCCGGCGCGGCGAGGCCAGGTATGGCTTCCAGGGTCACCGATCCTTCCGGCAGTTGGCAAAGCTGCACGAGATCCCAGCCGCCGCTCCGGGAGAGGTGACCCCAGATGGCGCGGTATACCTCTTCCGGCCGCTCCGCGATGAGGAAGTCAGCGCGCGGGACGTGCGCATTGTAGAAGAACCCCAGCCGCCGCACTTTGATTCCCCACATCCGAACGGGCGTCAGGATCAGTGGAGCGATCGCCACCGGTTGATCTCCTGCCTTCAACACCAGAATCTGAAGCGTGCTTCCGGCGCCAAAGCATTCCCACCACGTGCGCACCCAGGCGTGCTCCAGAAAAGGATGGTCGAGTCCGGCCGCCTTGGCCACTTCGTTCCACACCGGCTCCAGGTCGAGAAATGCCTGATAGTCGGAAATGGTTTCCACGCGGATCTCCGCGTGCTCCGACCAGGGCCTCGCTGTTGCCAAGCACGCCATCTAGCTTTGCCTCGGGTTCCAGATGTTCCGGGAGCCGCGCGTGAAGTAATAAAGACCGGCGACGGCCGCCCAGTTCATCAAAACAAACGTGTAAGGCACCAGTACGACCTTTCGCAACAGGCTCCTCATATCGGACTCTCGGAGTAGCGACTCGACACCAGCCAGCCGGCGCCGGCCAGGGTGTACCAAAGAACCTGACCCAACAAGAACACGACGTAAGAACCATCCAGCAAGAACAGATTCGAGAAAAAGAGCGCCGCCAGACAGTAGGGCACCAGCAACCGGCCCAACTTATGCGAAACCATCTGCACGAAGATCGGATTACGCCACGGCGCCAGCAGCTCGGGCATTTGCGCGAAGAGCTGGTAGTTGCCCGCCAAGGTCCGCGTCTTTCTCTCGTATTCCGAGGTCGTGCTCTGATTCGTCACCTCGTACGCCCGGGCCGCCGGATCGAAAATCACGCGCTTCCCCGCCAGCAC
>JBGOUV010000192.1:0-12685 GCA_041477815.1 Terriglobia bacterium
CGCGCCTTCACCTGCTCGGCCAGTTCGATCATCTGGTACATGGTCTGCTTCCCGGTGAGCCGCCCGACAAACTCGCGAACGACGCCGGTCAACTCCTGCTCGGTCTCGCCCGACTGCAGGTCGAGCAGGATCTCCACCATCATCGGGACCATCACTTCCACCCACCCCGACCGGATCAGGGACACGGTGCCGTCAAAGTCAAACAAAACGACGCGGGCCGTGGAGGCGCTCGCGCCGGGACGAAGGCATTCTATCGGCATGCGCTGCTGGTTTCACCTTCCAGGCGGAAGTCGTCGTAATCGCCGGTCTCGTTGAACGATCCCAACCCCACGCGCCCGTACCGAAAGGAGGTATCGACATGCCGAAAGCGCGGCTCCGTATCCGGATCGACGTATAGTTCCATGGTCCCATCCGCCACCCGCCGCACTAGGCGGATTTCGTGCCAGGCCGCGTCGGGCAGCACCGGCGCCGACCCTTTCCCGGCGATCCGGAACCGCTCCCCGCCGTCGACCTTGAACAAGCCGTTGTGCACCGCGACATCCCCGTTGTCGGCCGAGATATGGGCGTAGTAGAAGTGCAGCGTGTCCTGATACCCGAAGGCGATCGCCATGCTCTTGCCCGCGCGCCGGACCTTCACGCGCAAATCGAAGTCCCCCACGCACAGGTCCTTACGGAGGGCGAACTGGATCGGCCGCCGCGGCGCGCCGATCTCTCCGGCCGTCTTCAGACGCAGGAACCGCGTCCCGGCCTCGGCGCCAATCTCCCAGTCGGCCGGCTTCGGCAGCATCCACCTGGTCAGGTCCCGGTCTTCAAAGTCCACCGAAACCTTCGCCCGCTCGGCCCGCAGCAGGCTGCACAGAGCCACCAACAACAGCACATTTCGAAGCATAAACTCCAGTTGTATCATGTGCTGCTGTGCTGGCGCTACACGGCAAAGCCGAGTCGTCGCCTGCCTTGAGGAAGCACCGTGATAACATAGACGTGGCGGTTCGGTGGATAGATGGCGAGGAAGACAGCTCTAAAGCGCTACCTGGTTTTCACCAGCCACTCAACAAACAGGTCGTGGGCCGCGTCCGATCAGCGCCTGCAGTGAGTTCCTGGTTCTCCTGACCCCGTACTCGATCCATCGACCCTGGGTACTTGTGGAAATCGGGGCCGCTTGGGGTTTGGGGCAATGCTGGCGCTACTCCAGCAAAAGAGTCTTCCTCTGGCAGATCATCGAGTAAAATCGAGTAACATATAGGGGAATGAGCTTTGGGAAGGTCGCTCTCCCAGCGATTTCCCTGCTCCTCTCCGCCGGCGTGGCGGAGGTGGCGATCCGGCTGGGCGTGCCGGTGCGGGATGTGGGCCCCGCGTTCAGCGTCTTCGATCCGGTGTACGGCAAGCGCCTCAAGACCGGATTCCGGGCCGAGCGCGTGACGCCGGAGTTCCGCATGCGGCTCCGCACCAACTCCCTGGGCTTCCGGGGACCCGAGCCGGCGTCGTTTCCGCGGTGGGCGGTGCTGTTTCTGGGCGATTCGTTTACGCTTGGCTATGGGGTTGACGACGGGGAAGAGTATCCGCAACAGGTGGGACGTCGGATCGCGGCGCCGGTGGTGAACGCCGGCATCGGCAACGTCGGCACCGGCCGCTGGGTGAAATTTCTCCGCCGCGAGGGCGCGCGGTTCAAGCCGCGCTTCGTGGTGGTGCAGGTCTCGGCCAACGATTTTTCCGACAACCGCGCCGAGGGCCTGTTCGATCTGACCCCTTCCGGCGAGCTGACCGAACGTCCCGTTCCGCCCCAGAGGCTGGGCCGCGCGGTGGGGGCGGCGATCGAGTTGGTTCCCGGTCTATCTTATTCCTACCTGGTCGGGCTGACCCAGCAGGCGTTTCTTAGCGTCCGGCGCGGCGGCGGCGAGGCGCCGCCGGGCAGCGACCGGCTCACCTATCGCCTGCTGGAGGAGATTCTGCTGGGCTGCCGGGCGGCGGGCTGGCCGGTCCTGGGACTGTCGGCGGATCTGGAAGGAGCGCGGCTGGAACAAGTGGCGGAGCTGTTTCAACGCCTGGAGACGCCGCTGGTGTTAGCGCCGCGCAAGCGCGACCGTCCCGATCTCTACTACCGCACCGACGGACACTGGAACGCCGCCGGCCACGAACAGGTAGCCCGGGTGGTGGCCGCGCGGCTCAGGGAAGCCGCCGCCGCCGCGCCGGCGACGGGATCACCGTCAGGGTCACTCGCACCGCCAGCGCCGGCTCCCCCTCGATCGCCGGCGCCACCTGTACGGTAGCTTCATACACACCGGCGGTCTGGCCCGCCGCCCGTACCGCCACCTTGAGCCGCGCCGGCGTTTCGCCCGACCCGGTGGCCACGGCCAGCCAGCGCTCGCCGGAGGTGCGCGCAGTCCACGCCAGCGGGATCCCCGCCGCGCTCAGCACCTCGACCGCCGGGGCGGGCGGGTCCGCGCCGCCGGCCACCACCACCAAGCGCAGCTCGCGCGGCGCGACCTCCAGGAGCGGGCGGCGCGGAAACGCGCCCAGGTCGGCCGCCATGCCCCCAGTGGAGGGACCCCAGCCAATCAACGGCGAGGTGGCCCGCAGCCAGAAGTTACTCCGCTCCAGCGACACGAAACGCGGGTCGACCGCCAGACTGCGCCCTTCCTGGCCCGTCTGCCGTCGAAACTCCTCGAGCGTAGCGCACTCCGCCCCGTTCCAGTCCACGAGCGGTCCGGGACCGGGCCGGTACCAGTTGTTGAAGTCACTGGACATCCCGGCCGCCACGTTGATCCCCCGCAAGGGATAGGTCCGCCGCACGTTTCCGACTTGGACCACGACGTTGTTGCTCAGCCGCACCCGCCGCGGCGCGAACAGCAGCACGCCGTTGGCGTTCTCGCTGTAAATCGTGTTGTTGTAAACCTGCAAGTCGTCGAGGTTCCCCACCACCCGCAACTCGCCATCCCCATCGCCGCGACGGGCCTGGTTGTTGCGATCCAGCAGGTTGAAGCGGAGGATGTTTCCCGTTGAGGGGTCCACCGCGTTCTTGCCGTCCCCGTAGATGCCGTTGCCGCCGTTCCCGGCAAAGAGATTCCCCTCGATGACGTTGCGGCTGGGATTCGCATGCCCCTCCGAGCCGGTCAGGTCCGATTCCAGGATGAGCCCGTGGTAGCCGTTGGCCCAGAAGCGATTGCCCCGCACCCGCTCCCCGCTGCCCCGCACGATCATGCCGGGGCCGGTCAGCAGACCGTCGGGCCGGCCTCCCAGAGCCACTCGGCGCCTCCGGCCTGGCGCACGTCGTTGCTTTCGAACAGGTCCCCGCCGGCCCCGCTCTGCGACACGTGCACGGCCTCGGCCAGGGTATGGTGGAAGCGGCTGTGGTGGATCCAGTTTTCTCCGGAGGTGTCCTGCACGGCCAAGGCCCAACCGTTGCTGGGATCGGCGCCGGGCCGGTGGGCCCCGACGTAGCCGATATCCAGGCCGTCCAACTCGATCCGGCCGGCCCGGCCGGCTAGCAGGACCCCGCTGGTGCGGAACCCGGTCAAGGCCAGGCCCGCCAGCCGCCAGTGCTGCACCCCGCTGCGAAACTCGATCCCCGAGACCGCCACTCCATACTCGAGGACGTGCTCGGAGGGCGGGCGGCCGTCGGTGGTTCGGACCCAGATCCGCCGGGCCACCTGGTCCACGAAGCAGCGTCCGGGCCGGTCCAGCGCCTGGGGTGTGGCCACCCGGTAGAGCAGCCGGTTGTCTTCAGTCACCTGAAACGGGTGGTCGTAGGGGAAGCCGCCGGGCTCTGGATAGTCGGTATAATACAGGCCGGACCCGCTGCTCTCCCAGGCCGACGCCGGCACCCGCCCGTTGAGCACGACCTGTTCGCCGGGCTCCGCCAGGACCGTAATCGGAAGCCCCGGCTCCCCGGACGCCACCGGCCGGATCAGCGCCTCGCGGTAGACGCCTCCCCGGACACGAATGACGTCTCCGGCGCGCAGGAACGGCCGGGTCATAGCCCATTCGAGGCGCCGCCACGGTTCGGCGGCGGTGCCGGGTTGGCGGTCCTCACCCTGCAAGGAGACATAGTAGACCCGGGGCGGCGGCTGGGCGCGCTTGGCGCCTGCCAGCGCCAGCGCTACCACCGTCAGGGTCGCGGCGATTCTAGTTTGAGAGCGAATCCTGGGAACTCCTCCTCGCCGGGAACGGCCTCCCGCGCGCTTCCAGGAAAAGACAATCCTTACATTCTTCTATAGCGCGTTTCGGTCTTGATAGCAAGAGGCTGCTACAATCCCGGCTATGAGAGGATACCTTCTGCTGCTGGCGGCCGCCGCCTGCGCCCAAGTCCCCGATCAGGACCGCCGCAACACCGATCTGCCTCACACCGACTACCACTTCCAGATGTCCTCCTACCCCTCGCGCGAAGCGTGGCTCGAGCGCGCGGCCTTTCTGCGCAAGCAGATCCTGGCCGCCTCCGGTCTCCTTCCGATGCCCGGGAAGCAGCCGTTGCGCGCCGAGGTCTTCGGCAAGCTCGACCGCGAGGGCTACTCCATCGAGAAAGTCCTCCTCGAAACCTATCCCGGATTCTGGCTGGGCGGCAATCTCTATCGCCCGCGCGGCCGCCAGGGACCCTTCCCCGGCGTCGTTTCGCCCCACGGTCACTGGTCCTACGGACGGCTGGAGGCCACCCCTACCGGCAACCTGCCCGCCCGAGGCGTCAACCTCGCGCGCCAGGGCTTCGTCGTCTTCATGTACGACATGGTCGGCTACAACGACACCACCCAGCTCCCGCACGCCCGCATCGGCGGCGACCGCGAGGACCTCTGGAGCATCAACCTGCTCGGCCTGCAGCTCTGGAACAGCATCCGCGCCACCGACTTCGTCGCTGCCCTCCCCGACGTCGACCCCAAGCGTCTCGCCGCCACCGGCGCCTCGGGTGGCGGCACGCAAACTTTCCTCCTTACCGCTGTCGACGACCGCATCCAGGTCTCCGCCCCGGTCAACATGATCTCGTCCATCATGCAGGGCGGCTCGCAGTGCGAGAACGCGCCCAACCTGCGCGTCCGCACCAACAACATGGAAATCGGCGCCATGATGGCCCCGCGGTCCCTGATCATGGTCGCGGCTACCGGCGACTGGACAAAGAACACGCCCCGCGAAGAATACCCCGCCGTACAGTCCATCTTCCGCCTGCTCGGCGCCGAATCGAGCGTCGAGTCCGTGCAGTTCGACGCCCCCCATAACTACAACCAGAACAGCCGTGAGGCCGTCTATTCTTTCTTCAACAAGCGGCTGCTGGACGTCCCCGGACCGGTGCCGGAAAAGCGGGTCCAACTCGAACAGCTCGGCGACCTGCTGGCCCTCCACCTGCGCGGGCGCCCGGCCGGCGCCGTCACCCCCGACCAATACATTGCCGACCGCATCGCCGACGCCAACCGCATCATCGAGCGCGACCGCTCCCCCGAGGCCTGCCGCGAGCGCCTGGCTTTCTCGATCCTCGCCTCCCGGCCCGTCCCCGCCGACGTGCTCTGGGAGCGCCGCGACAAGCTCCCCCAAGGCGAGCGGCTCCTGCTGGGCCGCAAGGGTCAGGGCGACCGCGTCCCCGCCGTGTGGCTCGAACCCCGCCGCGCCAATCCCGCCGCCCCGGCCACCCTGCTCGTCCACCCCGACGGCGCGGCCTGGTCGCTCAGCTCCTCGGAAAGCACCAACGGGCTGGTGAAGGCGATCCTCGCTCGCGGCGGCGCCGTGCTTGCCATCGACGCCTTCCAGACCGGCTCGGCACGCGCCCCCCGCGACCGCTCCAAGGGCTTCTTCACCACCTTCAACCAGACCGACGACGCCAACCGCGTCCAGGACATCCTCACCGCTCTCGAATACCTCCGCGGCCGCACCTCCCGCCAGGACGTCAACCTCCTGGGCCTCGAGCTGGGCGGCGTCTGGAGCCTCTTCGCCCGCGCTGTGGCCGACGACCAAGTCGCCCTCGCCGCCGACCTGGCCCAATTCCGCGTCTCCACCGACTCGGAATACCTGGAGAAGTTCTTCATTCCCGGCATCCGCAAGGCCGGCGACTTCCGCGCCGCCGCCACACTTGTTAATTCTGGTAAGACCCTCCTCTACAACGCTTCCCCGGAGTTCACCCAGGCCCGCCAGGACCGCGTTCCCGACGCCGACCTCGCCGCCTGGCTGGTCGGGGAGCCGCCCGCCGCAAAGCGATCGTCGAACGTCGCAACGCGATCGTCGAAACGGTCGCGGTAAGATGAAGGCATGGGCCTTCTCCGCCGGCGGACGTTTCTCCTCGGACTCCCGGCCATCGCCGCCCCCAAAGGCTTGTTGCTGCCCTCCGGCGCCAAGCGGTACCTCGACCCCCTGACCGAGCGGGAAATCTGGCGCCTGACCCCCCTCACCGCGCCCCACTTTCTCCCCCACCCCTACCATCGCATCACTACCCAGAAGAACCACTTCATTCTCCTCGCCGGACGCCAGGAGGAGGAAACCCACGCCTTCCGCGTCGACTTCCCGTCCGCCCGCCGGACCCAGCTTACCCAGGGTCCCGGCCTCGCCGGCTCCTCCCTCTGCCTCGCCCCCGACGAGCGTTCTTTCTTCTACCTCCAGAACGGCACTCTCCGGCAGATGGGACTGCGGACCCTCCGCGACCGCGAAATCTGGCGCGTCGAAGGAAACTGGCGTCTTACCGGCGACCTCAGCATCTCCATCGACGGCCGTTACGCTGCTGTCGTAGAAACGAACGACACCCTCCACCGCCTCCGCGCCATCGAGACCTTTAAGGGCAAGAACTGGACCCTGGTAGAAGAGAAGTCCCCGCTCCGCCGTCCTCAGCTCCGCCCCAAGCGCGACCAGGTCCTATACTCCCTCGCCGACCCCCACCGCCTGTTTCTAGTCAACCTCGACGGCAAGCAGAAGCAGGCGATTCGTTTCCCGGAGCCTGCCGACGAAATTGGCCCCGAGTACTGGACCGGCGACGGCAAGCTCCTGGGCTACACCCATTACTTCAACCGCAAGTCCACCGCCCGCACCTATAACCCGGACACCCGCGAAGATGCCCTCCTCGCCCGCTGCACGCAGTTCTGGGGCGTCATGGGCAACGCCGATAACTCCGCCATCGTCGGCGAAAGCCGCAGCAAGGCCGGCCCCAACATCTACGTCCTGTTTCCCCTGATCGAGCGCGAGATGACGGTTTGCGAACACGCCAGCTCCCGCTCTTCGCCCGAGGTGGAGCCGCGCCCGACGTTTTCCCCCGACAGCCAATGGATCTACTTCAACTCCGATCGCGAAGGCGCCCCCGCGGTCTACCGCGCCGGCGTCGCCGATTGGGTCGAGAAGACGTAGCCGGGGCCTTCAAACCGACTTTTTGCGCCACAGGAAATAGAAGGGTATGCCGGCAGCCGAGATGAGCAACGCCATCAACGAAGGCACCGGCTGATGGATCGTCGCGTCCACCATGAACCACACCGAAACCAACACGAAAAGGTATAGGGTAGTGGGATAGCCCCACATCTTATAGGGATGCGCCGCCTCCGGCATTTTCCTCCGCAGTACCCACACCGCCGCCGCACATAGGGTGTAGAACAGCCACGCCGAAAGAATCGTATAGGTGGATAGCGTCTCGTAGGACCCGCTGACGATGAGAACGCCGCTCCAAACAGCCTGCGCCACGATCGCGAACGCCGGGGTCTGGAATCTCGGGTGGATATTCCCGAAGGGACGGAAGAACAGTCCGTCGCGAGCCTGCGCAAAGGGGACACGCGCCGCTGTAAGGATACAGCCGTTGACTGCTCCGATGATCGAGAAGAGCACGATGGCGGACAATAGGGTCGCCCCGGCCGGCCCCATGGTACGTAGTGCCACGTCCGCTCCCACTCTCTCGCTGGCGGCGATCTGAGCGACGCTCATCACTTTCATGTATGCGAGATTGGCGGAGATGTAGAGCACCATGACCGCACCCATCGCGAGGGCCAGCGAGCGGGGTAGATTGCGCTCGGGGTCTTTCACTTCACCCGCAACGAAACTGATATAGCTCCAGCCGTTATAGGCCATCAGGCAGGCAGTCATGGCGATCCCAATGCCGGCATACGAGATCGGTTCCGAACCCCCGGACTCCGGGCGCGTGACGGGCGAAAAGAATAGGGCCGCACCGATCACTACCAGGAGTCCGATGATCTTCGAGGTAGTAAAGATGCGCTGCACCCAGACGCTACCCTTAACCCCGAGGTAATTGACGGCGGAAAGAATCGCCAGCAGCGCCAGCGAGACGGCGGTTCGCATCCCTGGGGCGATCGGGAAGAAATGGCTGAGGTAAATCGAGAAGCCCACCGAAAGGAAGGCGATGCCCCCGGGCAAGGCAGCCAGGACGAAAACCCAGCCGCACAGGAAGGCGCACCCGGAGCCGTACGCTTCGCGTATATATACATATTGTCCGCCGGTGGCCGGTATCATGGCGCCCAGCTCCGCATAAGCGAGGGCGCCAAACAAAGAAAGTACACCGGCCACGACCCAGACAACAATAATCGCCCTGGCGGAAGGCAAGCTGCGGGCGATCAGATTCGGGAGCAGAAATATCCCCGATCCGATCACGATTCCAATGACGATCAGGGTCGCGTCCAAAAGGCCGAGTCTGCGGGGAAGTTCGGGAGGCGGCATCAGAACGTCAGCCGGAGTCCGAGCTGGATCTGCCGGGCATCCAGGCGGGTGTTGGTAATACGCATGTAGTTGGCGCTGCCTACCGTAGCATTGGGTTGGCCGAAAAGCGGATGATTCGGCAGGTTGAAGAACTCGGCGCGGAAGTCGACCTTGACGCGCTCGGTGGGCTTGAAGGACTTGAGCAGCGAGCCGTCCAGCTCGATCAGGCCGGGTCCGATGAGGTTGTTGCGCTGGCTGTTGCCGTAGCGGTAGGGACCGGTGAAGGGGCCGGCCGCCGGCGCGTCGAGACGATTGACGAAGGCGGCCGGGTTGAACCACCGGGAGGGGCTGCGGTTCTCCAGATTCGGGCTGATGCCGGTGGCATCGGGCCGGCAGGAACCATCGGTGTTCTGGTAGGTGGCGCCGTCCTGGCACGCCGCCGAAAGGGGGAACCCGCCTTCTATCGTAAAGATGCCGCCCAACTGCCAGCCGCCGGCGATGACGTCCAGCAGACGGTTGATTCCGGAGCCGTAGCGTTTGCCTCGGCCGAAGGGCAGCTCCCACAGGCCCGAGGTCGTCAATTTCTTGCCGAAGTTGAACGCGGCCACGCTGCGCTCGGACCGCAGATCGGCGCCATTGGGCGGGACGTAGGCGTCGCCCGTGGCCTGGCGAATGCCGCTGCCGTTGTCGATCGCCTTCTCCCAGCTGAAGGAAGCCAGCAGGGTGAAACCTCGGGAGAAGCGTTGCTGCAGGCGGGTCTGGAAGGAATGATAGGACCCGTGCACCGGGGCATCCACGGCTTGCACAAAACCCATGTCGGGGAAGGGCCGGCGCAGGTTGACGTTGGCGATGGGTCCGCCGGGGACCCGGTCGTTGTAATAGACGGTCCGTTGCAGATGCACACTCGCCGAGCCCACGTAGCCGACCTCGAGCGACATGCTGTTGCTGAGCGCGCGCTGCACGTTCAGCGACCATTGCGGCGAGTAGGGCTGCGGGTCCCCCCAGATCCACGACGGCGCCAGGGTGGAGACGTCGAGCTGGGGATAAGGATTGTCCCATGTGGCGTTGGGGATGAACTGGTTGGAGGAACTGGCCACGCGCATCGTGAAGGGCTGGTTGCGGAGAATGTCGAAGGCCGCGTTGCCGATGTCGTGCGGGAAGAACATCCCGGCGCCGGCGCGGATGACGGTCTTGGCATTCAGACTGTAGGCGATGCCGAGGCGCGGGGCGAACTGCTTGGTCGCCGTCTTCCAGGAACGCCGCCCGTACCGGCCATCGCGCGCGCTGGGGAACCTGGACGGCAAGGGCACCGGCGGGTTGCCATCGTTGAAGCCGCCTTCGCCGACGCGGACCCAGATGGGATGAAACGAATTGTCCCAGCTCCAGGTGACGATCGACATGTGATCGTAGTTTTCCTTGTACCCGGGCGCCAGCTCGTAGCGCAGGCCCAGGTTCAGCGTCAGTTTTGGAGAGACCTTCCAGTGGTCCTGGAAGTAGAGTCCGGTTGAAAAGGAGCGGAGCTGGGCGACCACGTCGCCGGGCTGCGCCTGCTGGGAGGCGATGAGGCCCTGGAGGAAGTCGGACATGGAGTGCAGGGCCAGAGGCGTGCTTCCGGAGAGCTGCGAATAGACGCCGGTGAAGGTCAAGGCGCCGCGAGGCCGGTCATTGCCGAGGAGATTGAAGCGGGTGCGGACGAAGTCTCCGCCGAGCTTGATGGTGTGGGCGCCCCGGCTCCAGGAGAAATTGTCGGTGAGCTGGATGGTGGTGTCGTAGTTGACGTAGGGAGAGTTCTCCGGATCGCCGACCGGGCTGAAGTTGTTGATGGTGATGACGGGAATGCCCCAATACCGCGGGCCGCTCTGCACGAAGGGAATTTTGAGCTTTCCCACCCAGTCATTGGCGGCATCGCCCTCGTGGAGGTTGCCGGCGTTGGCCTCCAGGCGGGAGAAACCGATCTTGAACTGGTTTACCTGGGTCGGGCTGATGACAGCGGTGTGACCGAGCATGGCCTGGTGGGTGATGGAGGTGATCGCGCTGCCCATGCCGGCGATGGCGGCGGGCGTGTAGTAGGGCTCCTCGGAGTGGCTATAGCGGAACTGGAAGCTGGAGTTGGAGCTCTGCTGCCAGTCGGTGCGGATCATGCCTCCGTTGCTGTCGGCCTTGGTGGACTCCAGATTGTTCTGGTAGTTCTGCACCTGGACCAGGTCCCGGATCTGCGAGGGATTGTTGTTGGGCGCGGGCCACAGCGCCTGGGCCAGCCTCGATGCCGGGTGAATGCGGGTGGCCGGAATGGTGTTGTTCGGGAAAGCCTGCTGGGAAGCTACCCTGGTTCCGTCGGGGGTCAGGACGCGGGTCTGCACATCGTAGATCGTCTGCGGAAGGCCCGCGAAATTTCCGCTGAAGTACGCGGGCAGGGGGACGTTGGCGAAGTTGAGGGAGCCGACCCGCTGCCGCTGGCCTTCGTAGTTGGCGAAGAAGAAGAGCTTGTTGCGGCCGTCGATCAGTTTGGGAAGGCGGACCGGACCGCCGAAGGTGAAGCCGAACTGGTTGCGCTTGAGCGGTTGGGTGGGCGCGGTGGGGAGTTGGAAGAAGTTCCGGGCGTCCAAAGCGGTGTTGCGGACGAATTCGAACGCGCTGCCGTGGAACTCGTTGGTGCCGCTCTTGGTCACTACGTTGATCTGGGTCATATTCCGGCCGAACTCGGCGCTGTAAGTGCCGGTCTCGACCTTGAACTCCTGGAGCGCGTCCACCGAGGGCTGGTAGAGATAGGTTCCGAAGTTCGGATCGGTGTTCTCGACGCCGTCGAGCATGAAGTGATTGAACTGCAGGCGCTGGCCGGAGAGATTGAGCTGGAAGTCGGCGCGGGGGCCGCCGCCGCCGCGGGCGAAGGCGATGGAGTTCGACGGACCGTAAATGGTGCCGCCGGGGACGAGGTTGGCGAGCTGGAGGTAGTTGCGGCCGTTGAGAGGAAGCTCGGCGATGCGGCGGTTCTCGATGACGGTGCCGACAGTGGTGGTTTCCGTGTCGAGGACCTCCCCCTGGGCGGAGATCTCGACCGTCTCGGTGACGTTGCCGATCTCCAACTGGATATTGAGCCGAGCCACCTGGCCCACCTGGAGAAGAATGTCCTGACGCTGGGCCGCGCGGAAACCGGCCTGCGTGACGTGGACCGCATAGGTCCCGGGCAGGAGCGCCGGCGCGATATAGATGCCGGCGGCATTGGTTTCGGTGGAACGCTCCACGCCGGTGGCGGTGTTGGCGATGACGACCTTCGCGCCGGACACGACGGCGCCGGAAGGATCGGTTACGGTGCCGGTGAGCTCGGCGGTGGGTACCTGCGCCCAGGCCAAGAGAGAAGACAGCAGCAAGCAGGAACCGTGTTTGAGAATGTTAGGCATTGTGGCCTACCCCCTTGGGATGAAGGTAGCATATCCCAAGTGCTCGCTGGATTACAGGCCTTCGAAGAAGCGGGAGGTGGGGACGGAGAAGCCGGGAAGGCAGTCGAGCGTGACCAACTGGTCGGCGTGGACGGCGCGGAAGAGGCCATCGGGCGTAAAGATGTGGATGACCCTGGACTCGGGGTACGGCGCGGTTTCCTTTTTCCAGGAAACGCTCCACTCGCCGTTCGAGATAGCAGGCGGATTCGGAGGAAACCACGTCGAACACGACGGCGGGGGCGAGGTCGAGGAGGCTGTCCGGGGCGCGGGCGGGGATCTGGTCGTTGAGGAGGATGGAGAGGCCGGGCTGGCGGGCTTCGTCGTCCGCGAGTTGATACATGGTTTCGAGGTGTACCAGACCGATGGGGTGTTGCAGGAAGTAGCCAACGAAGACGACGTTTGCATTGGCCTTCACGCGCTCGTGCGAGTACTTAGCGTTGCCCATGGGGACGATTTCTCCGTCGACCAGCTCGTAGCGCTGGCCTTCCGGTAGCGCAGGATGGTGCTTCAGACCCCCAGGGGAATCCGGCCGTGGAGCCGTCTACGAGGCCGTCGCGGATGCGGGCGGCGAGAGGGTTCGAGTCCTACCTGGGGAGCCACCCCAGTTTCACGATTTCCTCGTTTGCCCTCCAGATCTTTGAACTTGCGAGTTC
>JBGOUV010000434.1:0-5496 GCA_041477815.1 Terriglobia bacterium
CTGAACGGACTCCAGGAGCCGCACGGCCTCGAAGGTATCGCGCCCCATCCCTTGCAGCACCGCGTCCCCCGTGCCGGCATACATCGTTTGAAACGCCTCCGCCGCCGGGGCCGACCGCACCCGGAAATTGTTCAGATCGTCGATCGCCACCGCCGGATTCGCTCCCCGCATGGCCCGAGGCAGCAGCGCCCCCAGGGACACCGCCCGCAGCGGCGAGGCTTTCCCTTTCTCCAGCGTGCGGTTCAGCCATCCATCGCGGGTGCCCTTTCGTCCCGGCGTCCCCGATTCCATGAAGTCCTGAGCGTCGAAGTGGGACCGCGTCGGATCCGGCGACCCCACCCCCTCCACGATCGCCAAGTGTCCCTGCCGATACAGCCCCGCCAGCGGTCCCAGCGACGGATGCAATCCAAAGAACCCGTTGAGATCGATCGCCGCGTTCTCCCCGGACCCCGGCGGCCCCACGGCAATCGTAGGACGCAGCTCGTAATACCGTTTCTCCCCAAACGGCACGACGACGTTCAGCCCGTCCGCCGCGCCCCGCTGGAAGATCGCCACCAGTACCTTCTTCTTCCGCCCGCCGGCTCCCGCGGCCGCCCGCGCCAGCCATCCCGGCGCGGCGCCAAGGAATCCCACACCCCTTAAGAATACCCTTCGAGTCAGCACTCCTATCTCCTCTGAAACTCCGGAGAGCCCAACCGCAACCCGGCGTCCCCCGGAGCCACCTTAACCCCCGGCAACTGGTTCGACGCCAGGTCCGTGGCAAAGTTCATTCGTCCCAGCAGGCCCGCCGTATTGACCCACTCCTCGCCCGAATTCGAGTACCCGGTCGGTTCCTGCTTCCGGTAGAGCGGTTGTCCCAGTCTCCCCACCGCCTGCGCCAGCGCAAACGCCGAGTCCACCTGGGCGTCGAGCGACCGCACCGCACTCGCCACCATCTCCAGCGGCGACTTCATTTTCGAGCGGTACGCCCTTTCCGACCAGAACGGACCGGAATCGAGCATGGTCTTCATCACCGCCCGCAGATCGCCTCCGGTCTTCGTGAACGTCTTGGCCATCTGCTCCACCAGCGACGCCGGCGGCTCATCGGCCACAAACCGTTGCGCCAGCTTCCAGGAGACAAACCGCGCCGTGGAGGGATGCCGGGCCACGATCTCCAGGACCTTCAGCCCGTCCTCCAGGCCGCCGCCGGCCGGGATCTTCACCCCCAGGACGGTCTTCTCGCCCTTATCATGCCTCCGCTCGTTGAAGTAGAACTCGCCGCCGCCGCGCGGAGCCCGCAGCGTCCACCCGGTGAAGCACCGCACCACCTCGATGACGTCCCGCTGGGTGTAGCCCCCGTCCACGCCCAGGGTATGGAGCTCCAGCAGCTCTCGGGCGTAGTTCTCATTCAACCCTCGCGCCCGTCCGGCCGGCCTCGCCCGCCCGGCCACCGCCTTTGGATCCACCGACTGCCAATTGTCCAGGTAGAACAACATCGCCGGATGCCGGGCCGTCGCCCGCAGCAGCTCCGGAAACTTCCCGAGCACATGCGGGCGGATGGCGTCCCGCTCGTAGGACGTCACCAGGTAGCGGTCCGCACCTTTGTTCAAATACACATTGAAGTGGTTGAACCAGAAATCGGCCAGCACCTCGGCAAGCTGCCGGTTGCTGTAAACGGCCCGCAGCAGCTTGGCCTCCACCAGGTCGTACGCCACCACTTGCGGGGGAGCGTACTCGGCCAGCATCTTCCGCCGGTCCTCGGCCGACGCCGCCACCAGCTTCCGCAGGACCGGCCCGGCGTCCTTCCGGGCCACGCCCGGCCGTCGTGGATATTTCTCTGCCAGCTCCGCCCCGCTCATCCGCAAGGTCTCCAGCGGCAACAGCTTCGCCTCCAGGGCCGGATTCTCCGGGAGACGTTCCGGGTGGAGCTGGGCCTCGATCCATTTCTTCAACCCCGTTTTCCGCACCTGCTCGGCGTCCGTCGGGCGCGGGCCAAAGGTCAGGCGGTTCAGGGCGTGCTCGATCTTCTTCTCGCTGCCGCCTCCCCAGGCGACTACGGCCGCCGCCAACCCCACCACCAATGCCTTCGCGTTCCTCACAGCAGCGTAAACCCGCCAGCCGCTCCCCAAGTTTCTGTTAACCTGACAGCTTAGGAGACAGTTTCCCCCATGCCCCAACCCGCCGGCCTTTACGCCCGCTTCCAAACCACTCTAGGCGACTTCACCGTCCGCCTGTTCGCCGACCTGGTCCCCCAGACCGTCCAAAACTTCGTCGACCTCGCCGAAGGCCGCAAAGGCCCCACCCCCGGTAAGCCTTACTACGACGGCCTGATCTTCCACCGTGTCATCGACGGCTTCATGATCCAGGGTGGTTGCCCCGAGGGTACCGGCCGGGGCGGTCCCGGCTACCGCTTCGCCGACGAGTTCCACCCCCAGCTCCGCCACAACAAGCCCGGGATCCTGTCCATGGCCAACTCCGGTCCCAACACCAATGGCTCCCAGTTCTTCATCACCGTCACCCCTACCCCGCACCTGGACAACCGCCACTCCGTGTTCGGTGAAGTAGTGGAGGGCTACGACGTGGTGAAGAAAATCTCCGTTGCCCCGCGCGACTCCAGCGACCGGCCGTTGCAGAGTGTGGTGTTGCAGCAGGTGAAGATCGAACGCGTGGAGTAAACCCGCGTGGCGCCGAGCCGCGACCGTTGGGCATCGGGAAATGGCAGACCGTCAGGGTCAGCCCTGTCTGGCCGGGGAGGCGCTGCAACTCCCATTTCCACCGCCGCCGGCGCGAGCGGTTACTGCCACCACCAGCGGCGGTCATCAGCAGCCGCCGTGCGCGCAGATACAGGCGGACCTCGGCGTGCGCCAGGCCGGGGTCGACGTGACGCGCGAAATGCCGCCATGACCCAGTTCCAGGGCTTGGCTCGCGGCCCCATGCCGGCTTCTCCCAGGTCTGAACAAGTATCCCCGGGCGAGTCAACTTGTCGCTAGTATAGACACATGCGCGCGATCTGGATGGCGCTGGCCGTGGCAGTGTCTAACGCCCAGTGGGTGGACCCGGACCGGACCGAGCCGGCCGGAACCAGATTTCGGACGTTCCCGAGCGAGACGCTGCGGGGCGACGTGAGCTACCTGGTGTACCTGCCGCCGGGCTACGAGACGAGCGGCGGGAAACGGTATCCGGCGGTGTACTGGCTGCACGGCCTCGGAGGCAACCAGCGCTCGGGGGCGACGTTCGTCTCCGGGCTCGATGCCGCTATTCGGGCCGGGCAGGCGCCGGCGATGATCGCGGTGCTGGTGAACGGGTTGCCGGACAGCCGGTACGCGGATTCCTACGATGGGCAGCGGCCGGTGGAGAAGGTCATTCTGCGGGAGCTGGCCCCGCATGTCGATAAGACCTACCGGACCACGGCGCGGCGGGAATCCCGCGCGATCGAGGGGTACTCGATGGGCGGATTCGGGGCGGCCCGGCTGGGCTTCGGGCATCCGGAGCTGTTCGGGGCGGTGTCGATCATGGCCGGGGCGCTGCTCGATACCGATAGCGTAACGTCGCGCGCGGAGCTGTTCGTGAAGAACTTCGGCGGAAGCACTGCGTACTTCCACGAGCGGAGCCCGTGGGTGGTGGTGGACCGCAACGCTCCGGCCATCCGCGGGCGGACGCTGGTGCGGATCGGCGTGGGGGACCTCGATGCGCTCTACGAGCGGAACCTGACCTACCACGAGATGCTGGAGCGCTTGGGCATTACCAATGAGTTTTTCGGCGTGGCGGGCGTGGCCCACGAGCAGCGCAAGTTTTACGAGAAGCTGGGGGCCGAGGCGTTCCGGTTCTATCAGCGGGCCTTCGGGGGAGCGGATGGATCCTCCACTTCACTCCGCTAGACTGACGCCGGCACTCTTGCCCAACTACCCCAGCCCCTGAAACAGCACACTGGACAGGTATCTCTCCCCGCTATCCGGCAATATCGTCACGATCATCTTTCCCGCGAACTCTTTCTGCTTGGCCAGCCGGCAAGCCACCGCCACCGCCGCCCCGCACGAGATCCCCGAAAGGATCCCCTCCTCCCGCGCCAGCCGCCGGGCATACTCGATGGCCTCCTCGTTGGTCACCGGCTCCACCCGGTCCACCATCGACAGGTCGAGCGTGTCCGGAATGAACCCCGCCCCGATCCCCTGAATCTTGTGCCACCCCGGCTTGATCTTCTCTCCCGCCAGGCGCTGCGAGATCACCGGACTCGCTGCCGGCTCCACCGCCACCGCCACCATCTTCTTCCCCATCTGCTCCTTGATGAACCGCGACACCCCGCTAATGGTCCCCCCGGTCCCCACCCCCGCTACCAGCACGTCCACCTGACCCTCGGTGTCCTCCCAAATCTCCGGCCCGGTGGTCTTGAAGTGGATCATCGGGTTGGCCGGATTCTTGAACTGCTGGAGCATGACATACCGATCCGGATCGGACGCCACCATCTGCTCGGCTCGTCGAATCGCCGCGTTCATGCCCTGGTCATCCGGCGTCAACTCCAACTTGGCCCCCAGCGCCTTGAGCACCGTCCGCCGCTCCACGCTCATGGTGTCCGGCATCGTCAAGGTGATGGGGTACCCCCGGGCCGCCGCCACAAACGCCAGCGCAATCCCCGTATTCCCGCTGGTCGGCTCGACTAACTCCTTTCCTGGCTTCAGGATACCGCGCTCCTCAGCATCCCAGATCATGCCCGCCCCAATCCGGCACTTCACCGAATACGCCGGATTGCGTCCTTCCACCTTGGCCAGCACTGTCGCCGACCCCTCCACAATCCGGTTCAGCCTGACCAGCGGCGTCCGCCCGATACTCAACGAGTTGTCTGCAAAATAGCGTGGCATCTAGATGTCCCAGTTCGCAACGAATCGATTTTGCTTCTCCGCCCAGCGCTCCACCAGCTCCGCAAAGCTAGTTTTATCAATGATTTCCGACACAGCTCGATCCACCTGCTTCCACATCTCGGTGAGGGGACCCTCGGCGGGCCGCCGGCGGCTCTTGCGGGTTCGGTCCCCCGGCGAGAGCGGTCCCTCGATAAAACGTAACACGTCCCCTACCAGGATGGCCTCCGCGCCCCGCGCCAGCAAGTAGCCCCCTTCCGCCCCCCGCCGCGAGTCCACAAAGCCCCCCTGTTTCAACTGTCCCAGGATTAACTCCAGGAATTTCTGTGGGATACCCTGCCGCGCGGCAATCTCGGCAATCTTCACAGGCCGCTCCTTCCCCTGCAGGGCCAAGTCGAAGATTGCCTTCAAGGCATAGTCTCCCTTAACGGAAATATTCATTTTTCGTAACGCTTCGCTCTTGAGATTACGTAACTTCCCTAGTGGCGTCAATCAGAGATGTGAGCTGGTGGGTCGTTCTTGTCCCCGAATCGCACCACGGCCACTACCTGGCCCGCACGACGGGGACGGCTTCATAGCCAAGCTTGACCCCTCCGGCTCCCGTTTGGTCTATTCCATCTACCTAGCATAGCTAGGGGGCCTCACCGCCTCCGCTGTTCTGGCC
>JBGOUV010000187.1:0-12890 GCA_041477815.1 Terriglobia bacterium
ATGCTCTACAACCCGCCGAACTTCCTGGTGCTCGACGAACCTACCAATCACCTGGATCTGGCCACGAAGGAGATGCTCGTCGAGGCGCTCCGGGAGTTCGAAGGCGCCATGATCTTCGTGTCGCACGACCGCATGTTCCTGCGCGGCCTCGGGTCCCGGGTCCTGGAGCTGGGAGGGGAAAGCGGCACGGATCGCCATCCGCTCGTTTATCCAGGTTCATACATAGAGTACGTGCAGAGGATGGGCCACGAGGCTCCCGGGATCTATTCCTGACCTCACACGTCCTCTGTCACTCGATCCAGAGCCAACCGGAATTCGCCAGCACTCCGCCGATCCGGATGCTCACGACTACACCCTCGCAACCCCAGAATCCGCAGTCCAGCGTCCCGAGAACCTCGGGCAGCAGCCGGACATTGATCTGGTCCACACCGGGTGTCTCCTGGGGGCCGGCGTAGACAACCGGAACCCGCACGCCGTTCATCGAGACGGCGACGTTATCCGAATTCATGCCCGCGAACCCGGTTCCATAGAAGCTTACATAAATCGGACGGCCGCCGGCCGTGGAGAGCGAAACCGGCTCCGCTACGGGAACCTGTTTACCGTCAGGCTCTACCATCACCACCGTAGTCACCGGCGTAAATGACCCACCTTCTGCTGGGAATAACCCTGGCGCGACCGCCTCCACTTGCATGCTGCCCGCCTCGGTCGTGCCGCTATCGCCCGCGATGGCGAGCGTCGCTTCCCCGAGCGCAACGCCGGCGGGGACCCGGAAGTTGATCTGCTGGGGGGAGACGTACAGCAGCGGCGCCAGGTGTGTGGCTCCGGCGCTGTCGCGGACCTCCAGACGTAGACCGCCCAGGCTGGTCGGCCACGGTGGTGTCGCGCTCACGCTGCCGCTTGCGGGCGTGGGGGCAAACAGGGTCCCCAACGAGCCCGGCGCGACAATTGCAACGTCGATGGCGGCCGAGACCGCCCGCCGCAAGGCCGGTTCCCACCCGGCTCTACCCAGTAGGACCGACACCGTGTTCAAATCGAAATTCGCGCTAGCCAGGTCGAGCCGGCCATCTCCATCCAGATCGACCGGGGTCCCCAGGCCCGCCGAATACGCGGAAAACCGAGCGACGGACTGCTCCACCGGCGGCAATAGAGTCCCGTCGCCCCGGCCGGAACAGATGGCGATCGAGTTAGCCGAGAAATAAGTCATGATCAAGTCGGCGTACCCGTCACCGGTGAGGTCGGCCGCGGCAACGGGAAATCCAGGGACACCGCTGGCGTAGGGCAGCAGTGCCTGAAAGCTGCCATCCCCTTTACCTAGCCTTATGCCGCCTCCCGTGAATAGGTCCGGCAGTTTGTCGGCATTGAAATCGGCTACGAGAAAAGAGTACCAAGTAGAATCCGGAGCGACCTGGATCGGGGTCCGAATTTCGGGACCGAACGTGCCATCACCCTGCCCGAGAAAGACCAGGAACGTAGTGGCGCCGGCGGCGCCAAGTTCGGGGTAGGAGCCCGGCATCGGGAGCAAGGACACATCGGTCCGCCCGTCCCGATTGAAGTCGGCGACCCGAACCTGAACCGCGGCCAGCGCGGTGACCATCGCGCCGGACCGGAAGGTCCCGTCTCCGTTGCCCAGGAGAACGCGAACTCCCTGGGCGGTCAACCTGCCACCGTCCCAGGAGTGGTTCTCGATGAGGAGATCCATCTTCCCGTCGCCATTGAAGTCCGCGGCGGCCACCGCCTCTTGGGCTCCGATGGGGCGGGGAGACAGAAACGTGCCGTCGCCGCGGCTGAGAAACAGCAGCCCGCTGCCGACCAGGTCGTCTTTGCCGTCGCCGTTGAAATCGGCGCTCGCGGCCAGCCAGAACAATCCCGAGACTGCTTCCGTCCGGATGGGGCGCTCAAACTTGCCACCGCCCGCATTGAGCAGAACGAAGAGTCCCTCCTCGGTGCTCACAGCCAGGTCGATCCGGCCGTCACCGTTGAAATCTCCGGGGATCACAGCGCGGGGATTCTGCCCGACGAGAATGTCTTTCCGGAAAAAGGCCGGCTGGCCCAGCAGGCCTTGGAAACTGCCGAGGCACAGGCCCAGAAACCCGAGAACCACCCAGCGTCGTATAAGCTGGATGTGCCGGGCAGAAGGCCACCACGCTGCTTTCATGATCCACCTCCGCGCCAAGTGTGACCGCGGGGAGTGGACAGCCCCGGCTCTTACGATTTCCGCCTGGCGGAAGGCCCCGAAATGCGAAACGCCGGAGCGCCTCCACCCGTGCGATAACAACCCGACGGCACCAGTTTATCAGGGCGATTTTCAGGAATAAAGCATTATTATTACATGCCTAATTAGGTCTTGTAGACCGATAGGATAGACAAACTCCCAGGAATTGTCCGACCCCCTACAGTCTCCGCATCCGGTACACCCGGAACGCCTCGTCCTGGTGCACCAGCTCCAGTTGGTAGAAGTGTCGCACCACGTCCAGGTGGCCCGGCTCGGCCCAGGCGTTGGCCGCTACCAGCCAGGTGTAGTGGGTTTCCCGCAGATCGCGGGCGATCTGGGAGAGCTGGTAGCGGTTGGTGTGGTCGTAGTAGCAATGGAACTCAATGTTGGCGTAGTAGGTGGAGCAGTTGCCCACCGCGTAGGCCACTTCGCCCGGCCGGGCCACCCGGTTCAGCGCCTCCAGGGACCGGTAGGTGATCAGGCTCTCCCGCAGGAACTGCTCCGGGCTGATCCGCCGGGCGAAGAGCTTCAGCCGGGGGACGTTCACCTCCAGGATGAGGGTCAGGCTCAGGGCGAAGGCGAAGCAGTAACCGGCCAGCGCGAGGACAGACCTCCGGCGGGGGAGCGCCGCCATACCGTCCGCCAGCCACACGAACAGCACGCCGAACGCCGCGATCGCGTAACGCACCTTGATCAGGATGGCGGCCCAGTACAGGAAATAGATCACCACGAACGCCGCCAGCAGCCTGGCCGGACGGCGGTGCAGCCCCCCGCCCAGCAACAGCAGCGGCAGGAACGCCAGGGTGAAAAAGCCCACCGGGTTGGCCGAGGGCGACTCGAAGGCGGCCAGGCCGTCGAAGTGGATCTGCCACGGGATGTACGCGTAGAGGCGCACCCGGTCGAGCCGGGACAACTCGGGGTGTCCGGCGGCAGTCTTGGACTGCATGGCGCTGGCGCCGTACTCCGGGTAGAGCGGATGTCCGGCCAGGACCCACGTGCGGATGTGCCAGTACATACATCCGACAAAGATTACTGCCAGCACCGCGACCCGGCGCAAGGTGAGCCCCGCCCCCCGCAAGTGCCACGCCACCAGGACTCCCAGGGGCAGAGCTCCCAGGATGGCCACGTGCTTCACGCCGAAACCCAGCCCCAGGAACAGCACCGCGGTCGCCAGCCAGGCGAATCGCTTCTCCTCGACCCACCGCAAAGTCCCGTACAAGGCCAGCAGCAGATAGAGGGTCAACGCCAGGTCGTTTTTGGCCACGCTGCCGGTCCAGGCGATGAAGGGCGTGGTGACCAAGAGGGCCGCTCCCACCAGTCCCGCTTCCGCGGTAAACCACCGCCTTCCGATCAGGACCAGGCTCATCGCCGCCAGCGGGAAGTAGGCATAAGTGAGAACCTTAGCCAGGATCTGGCCGTCCAGCAGGAAGGCCAGGGTATAGAGGATCTCGACGTTCTGGGGGAAGTAGGAGTAGGGCAGGCGGGGCACAATCTCGAGTCGGTGCCGCAGCGCGTACTCGCGGGAGTAGACGAAGTGGAAACTGACCGGATCGAAGGCGATCTCGGGGCTCAGAACCACCATGGCACTGGCCAGGCTGAACACGAAGACGAAGACCCAGCACAGCCCGCACAGGGGGCTCCCGGCCACCCTCGCGTAAACCGCGTCCGCCCGCCGCCACAGCTCCCAGAGGCGCGCGGCGTTGCGCCAGAACAGCAGGGCCCCCGCCGCCAGCAAAGCGATTACCACCCATCGGTAGTATAGCCTGGCCAGTCCCAGCACGAACATGGCGGCGCCGGCCAAGCCCAACCCCGCCGCCGGCCACAGGGTCAACTGCTCCGCCGTAGTTTCGGCCACGCGCCCCAAGAGCAGCCGGCCCAGTCCGAAGCACACAAACAGGATCCACAGCGTGTACAGCGTAGGCAGCGGCTCGTAGAACAGGAAGAAGGCCAGGAAGAAACCGGCCAGCAGCCGCGGCTCCCAAACCGGCCGCCGTACTCGCAGGTAGACCACTGTCGCCACCCCGAGCACCGCCAGGGCTACCAGATACACCGGTAGGAACGCCGACCCCGGACTGCGGAAATAGGCCAAGTGCCACCCAAACGGTTTGACCGTCAGGGCCAGAGTCACCAGGATCCAGAGCGGCCACAGCCTGGCTATTTGCGGCATACGAGTTGCAATCGCGGCCCGATCCACCGCATTACGCCCCATTCCCGCAGCCGGCGGTAGAGCGACTGTGCCCCCGGGCGATAGTCCGGCGCCGACGAGAGCGGGGCGGCGCCGACCCGGCATTCGCGGAATCCGGCGGCGCGCGCGTAACGCTCCAGCTCGCGCCCCGAGCGCAGGCAGATGTTCCGATAGGGCCGGCCCCACATTCCCTCGACATACCGGGCCTGAAGCGGCCGCGGCAGCCATCCCACGCCCCACACGCCGACGTGCGGCTCCGGCAATATCGAATAGCGATTATTCGTAGAGAAATAGCCGCGTCCGTCCGTCCGCAACACCCGCCGGCACTCGCGCAACACCGGCGCCGGATCCACCACGTGCTCCACCAGATCGTTGGCGGTCACGGCCCCGAACGCGTCCTCGGGAAACGGCAGGTACTCGGCGTTGGCGCACACCAGCGCGGCCGCCACCCCCGCTTCGCGCAGGCGCACTTTCCCCACCACCAGCCAGCGGAACGCCACGTCGACGCCCACGGCCGCGGCGCGGCGTCCGGCCGCCGTCACCAGGCCACCGGTGGCGCACCCTACGTCCAGCAGCGGGCCACTCCACGGACCCAGCTCTGCCAAAGTGGCCGTGGCGATGCGCTCCTCGGCCAACTGATGCGTGCGAAACTTCCGCGCCAGATCCGGTGATACCTCGGGAGTCATCGACCAGTACAGGTCCAGCATAGCGGCAAAGTCGCGCCCGGCGACAGCTCCTTCTTCGAGGCGCGCGCCCTTCGCCCGATCGTCCTCGATCGAGAGGTAGCGGTCCGGCAGGATCCGAAAATCCGGTATCCCGCACAGCACCGGATAACGCCGCCGGCAACAGTCGCAGGCATAGGCTGAGTCGCCGGACCCCAGCGGTCCCTTGCACAGCGGGCAGACCAGTATGGTATCCATCCCAGCACCGAACCGCGACCGTCAGGGAGCGGATCCCCGATCTGCCGAACCATCTCCCCGACGGTCGCGGTTCCATTCGCGCAGGACCCTGCGCAGCCCCAAGTACGACCGTGTGGCGGCCCCAAACAGCCGTCGAAACATTCCTGGCCAAGCCAGATAATACACATCCAGCCGTGCCAGGGCCTCGCGCGGGCTGTCCGCACCCACGTAGCCCAGCCGCGTAGAGCACCCGACCGCGAAGTTCGCCGCCACCAAACGCCGGACCTCCGCGTTCATAGTCCCATACGGATAAGCAAAGCTCTCCACCGGCCGTCCCGTAGCGTCTTCGATCCGCCGCTTCGACGTCACCATCTCCTCGCGCGCCCGGCCCGCCTCCAGCCGCGACAAGTCCGGGTGCGAGGCCGTATGGGCCCCGAACTCGATCCCCACCGCGCTCAACTCCTGAATCCGTGACCAGCTCATCAGGGGCAGCCGGGGCGCCGCGGCCCACTGTCCGGGCCAGTCGTTCTGCCGGCCGCAATAGTCAGTCACCAGGAATACCGTAGCCGGAAACCCGTACCGCGCCAGCACCGGCGCCGCCACCGCGGCGAAGTTCTCGAAGCCGTCGTCGAAGGTCAGGGCGACCGCCGGCCCGGGTCCCGACCGTACTTCTGCCAGCCTCACCACGCGAGCCCCCGACGCCGCCAGCGCCTCCATCTGACGCTCAAACACCGCCGTACGCACCGAAATCACCGAACCCGACTCGTCCAGGGAATGATAGGTCAGGATGCAGGAGGCCATTGATCGCTGACTGCTAATAGTGAACAGCTAATAGCTAATCGCTTCTTTTCTAGTCCGTTTCCGAGCAGGTCTGGCCGGGCCCCCACAGGCGCCCCGCGAGCTCTCCCCAGAACCAGATCAGATAGCATAGCAGCAGCGCCGGGAAACTCAGCAGAAACTCGCGCTGCCGCCGATTCTTGTGCCGGATGGTCCGCACCGCCCTTAACACCAGCAGCGCCGGAATCAGAGGCGCGGCCAGCACCCGGCCGATCCCGCCGCGCTCCCTGCCTCCGAAGCACCGCGCGTGCCGGTAGCGTAGCGCGAGATAGGGCAGAAAGCGGTAGGGCTTGTGGTGGGTCACCACCAGCCGCGGATCCTGCCACAGCACGTAGCCCGACGCCACCAGCTCCCGGTTGAACTCGTGCTCCCAAAATCCGGCCTCGTAGAGCGACGCGAACCGCTGCAGCACCTCGCGCCGGTAGCAGGCGTTGTTGCCGGGCAGACCGCCCACCGGCCCCAGCCCCACCGGCGGCATCGAGCCCAGGTACCGCGAGAAGTAGATGGCCCAGTCCAGCGGACCACCGGTGCGGCCGTTCTCGACCGGCCCGCCCACCGCCGCCACCTCGCGCCGGCCGTGGATTTCCTGCAGGGTGGCGAGCCACCCCGGCGAAAACAGACAATGGTCTTCGGTGATCGCCACCAGCCGGCCCCGCGCCGCCCGGATCCCCTCCCCTCGCAGCTCGGGCACCGACCGCCGCCCCGGCATTTCGATCACCCGCACACCCTTCATCCCCGCCAGAGTCCGGCGTGTGGGGTCCTCGGCCGAAACCACCGCGATCACCTCGGCGTCCAAGCCGCGGCACTGTTCCAGCAATGCCTCCAGGGTCCGGACGATCGTTTCCTCGGCGTAGCGGACGGGCGCCACGATGGATATTTCCGTCAACTGCCCGCCAGCTTCAGCGTCCGCTGCTGCTCCTCCAGTCGTCTCTCCCGGCACCACTCGATGGTGCGCTCCAGGGCCTCGTCGACGCCCACTTGCGGCCGGTAGCCGGTCAGCGCCGTCACTTTGGAGATGTCCGGATCGCGGCGGCCCATATCCTCGAAGCCGCTCTCGTAAGCCTGGTCGTAGGGGACATAGCGGATCCTCGACGACGACCCGGTCAGCCGCAGGATGCGCTGGGCCAAGTCGGTGATGGTGATCTCATGGGGGTTGCCGAGGTTGTAGATTTCACCCACTGCGCGGTCGTCATGGGACAGCCGGATCAGCCACTCCACCACATCTTCCACATAGGTAAAGCTGCGGGTCTGCTCGCCCGTACCGTAGACCGTAACGTCCTGCCCGTCGAGCGCCTGGCCGATGAACCGGGGCACCACCATGCCGTACTGCCCGCTCTGCCGCGGGCCGATGGTATTGAACAACCGCGCCACCACCGCCGGCGTCTTTTTCTCCTTCCAGTAGGCCAGGGCCAGGAACTCGTCGATGGCTTTGCTGCACGCGTAGCTCCAGCGCGACTTGGAGGTCGCCCCCAGCACCAGGTCCCCGTCCTCCTGAAACGGCAGGGCCGCGCTCTTGCCGTAGACCTCCGAGGTCGACGCCACCACGATCTTGCGCCGCTTCTTGGCCACTGCGTTCAGCACCGTCTCGGTGCCGTGGACGTTATTGACGATGGTCTCCACCGGGCTGTCGATGATCTTCTGCACCCCCACCGTCGCCGCCAGGTGAAAGACCACGTCGGAGGCGTCGACCAGCTCGGCCAGCACCCGCTCGTTCGACACCTCGTCCATGATGAACTCGAAGTCCGGGAACGAGCGCAGCGTTCTTACGTTCTCGATCGAGCCGGTGGAGAGGTTGTCCAGCACGTGCACCCGCTGACCGAGAGCGAGCAAGCGCTCGGCCAGGTGGGAGCCGATGAATCCGGCGCCGCCGGTGATCAGAAATCTAGGCATCTCTGGCTATGATAGCGCGGTCGATCAGTTGGAAGTATCGTTCCAGGTGAACCGGCGGGGTCCAGAGGCGGCAAAACGCCTCATAGCCGCGCCGTCCCAGATCGAGGCGGCGCTCCGCGTCGGTGGCCAGCACCTGCATCGCCTGGCGCAACTCCTCAGCAGTCCGGTAGACAAAGCCGCCCCCGCTGTCCTCCACCACCTCCGGCAGCGCCCCCAGATCGCGCACGATCACCGGCGTCCGGCGGGCGAAGGCTTCGATCTGAATAATGCCAAAGGTCTCATAGGTGAGGGACGGGACAATCACGCCCAGCGCGTGATGGTAATAAGGGCCGATGCGGTCCTGACCCGTCCAGCCGAGAAACTTCACCCGTTCCATCCCGGACGCCTGGCGCCTCAACTCCTCCTCATAGTCCCCCGCGCCCGCCACCAGCAGGTCGTAGTCTCCGGCGCCGGCAAACTCCGGCAGGAGGTCCTGCAGGCCCTTGATCTTTTCCAGGCGGCCGACAAACAGGAAGTAGGGACGCGGGTGGGGCGAGGGTCCCGGCGACTGCCAGTCCTGGTCCACCGGTTCGAGGAAGTACGGCAGCACCTCGATAGAAAAGGGGAAGCCGCGCTGGTGGTGCATGTCGCGGGTGAACCGGCTGGGCGACAGAAACTGGTGGATGGCGCGGGCCTTCCGGTCGCGCAGTCCCGTGTAGAGCCAGAGCTGGGGCGGGCGCCGCGATATCATCATACAGGTGAGACAGTCCGGTTTCTCGCAGGCCCGCTCGTTGTTCTTCCACAATACATTCATCGGACACACCAGCCAGTGCTCGTGCATGGTGTAGAGCTTCACCCATCCCCCGTACTCCGGCTCGATCTCCAGCACCCCGGGACCGAACAGAGAAATGTTGTGGTAGTGGATCACGTCAAACCGCCGCGAGCGGAACACCTCGCGGATCTTCGCGGCCTTCAGCAGCGGGTAGCCGGTCTGGTGCGACAGGAGCGGCGACAGCGCCCCGAGGCCGCTCCGCAGCGTGTGGATGGCGATGCCCTGGCGCGCGGCGGCGCTGCCGAGGTCCGGTTCGGGCCGGTACAGGCGGTAGGAGTCGGCGCAGTGGATCACGTCCACCGTGTGCCCCTGCCGCGCCAGCTCCCGACACAGCCGATGCAGGTAGATCGCATCGCCGCCGAAACTGTACGGCGGGTAGAAGGTAGTGATCATGCAAAAGCTAAGCGGCTTGGGCATGCCCCCGCACCTGGTCGAAGACGGCCAGAAGGTCCCGCGCCGCGCGGTCCCAGGAGAGGGCAGCGGCGGCCTTCCGCCCACACTCTCCCAACCGCCGCCGCAGCTCCGGATCGGCCACCACCCGCGCCATGGCTGCCTCGAGACCCGCCGTGTCGCCCGGATCGACGAACAGCCCTCCCGCCCCGAGCAACTCCGGCAGCGGACTGGCCGTGGTGGCGATCACCGGCAACCCGCAAGCCGCCGCCTCGATCGCGGGCAACCCAAACCCCTCCAGCAACGACGGCAGCACCAGGGCCGTCGCCTGGTTCAGCAGCACTACCAGCTCCTCGTCGGGCACAAAGCCGGCGAACTCCACCCGGCCCGCCACCGGCGGCTCCTGAGCCCGCCGCGCCAGGTCCCGATAACACGAGTAGAAGGCATCGGTTTCAAAATCCCCCACCAGCACCAGCTTGACGTCCCCCATCTCCGGCCTCGCCACCAGCTTGCCGAAGGCGTCGAGCAGTCCCGCCAGGTTCTTATGCGGGCTGAACCCTCCCACATACACCAGCAACCGCTCCCCGCCGCCGCCCGCGTGGTCCAGCACGCGGAACACCGGATCCCCCGCCTCTCCCACCACCTTCACCCGCTCCGGCCGCTCCCCGAAATGCTCCAGGATGCCCCGCCGGGAGAACTCCGACACGGTCAGAATCAAATCGGCCTGCCGGCGCGCCACCAGCGACTTGAGCTTCCAGTTCAGCCGCCCGCCGGAGGTGGGGAATACATACTGCGGAAACTTCTCTGGAATCACGTCGTGGATGATCACGATCTTGAACGCCCGGCTAAACACCGGAACGTAGCTATAGACCGTGGGAAACAGCAGGCAATCGAGGTCCGTCGCAGCCAGGGCCCGGCTCATGGACCACAGGTCCGAAGCGCGCCGATGCCCGCCGCTCCGCGCCGCCCGCACGGTCGGCGCCGACGCCCGCACCCGCACCACTTCCGCCCCGGCCGGGAAGTCACCGGTCTGCAAGTCCGCGTCCACAAAGAACCGGTACCGGTTCCGCCGATCCAGGGCCACCGCCGCCGCCAGGAGCGATCGGACGTGGCGTCCATACCCCCGGCGATTGGCCCAACTGGTAGCGTCAACCCCAATCCTCATCGCAGACAGTTTACGCCAATCCCAGCCTCTCGAAGTCCTCCAGGGTCCAACCGGCGTCCGCGATCATCCCTTTCAGTGTGCCGACGGGAAAGGTGTTGCCCAAACCGTGGTACGCCACCACGACCCTGCGACCATCAGCGCGGCGGAAGACCCGATGGCTGCCTCGAACTCGTCGCAACTCAAATCCGTCCTGGTGGAGCGCCCGAATGAACTCTCGAGCCGTCACACCCCGCCGTAGCTCGGTCATACATTGACGGCCACCGACGGCGAAGGCAATTCCACCACGCCTTCCAAGTTCTCCGGAATCGACTCTCCTGCCTCTATGAGATCCTCCACATAGAGCTCGATCGCATCCCGGATGTTCGTGAGGGCCTCGGAGTAAGAGTGTCCCCACGAGCGACAACCTTTCAAGGCCGGACAGTACGCGTGGTAAGCCGGTGTCCCGTTCTCGAACCGGTCCTCCTCCACCACAACCGGAAATACGTAGGACTTCATCTAGCTTCTACGTTACCATAGGGCGACGGAGGTCCTCCTTATGACCCTGAACCGGCGTAGCTTTCTGGCTGTCGCAGCAGCGGCGGCCTCCCCCAAAGAGTCCCAGATCGAATCGTTTCGCCAGGAATTCCCGCGGGCGGTCGAGCAGGTGTATCTCGACGCTGCGGCCCACATGCCCCTGCCCCGCTATACGGCCGACGGCATGCGGAAGTACCTGGACTTTCACATGTACGGCCCCGGCCAGGGACGCGGCGAATACGCCTCCCAAGCCCTGCGCCAGGTGAAGCCGCTATTCGCCAAACTGATCAATGCCAAGCCTTCCGAGATCGGCTTTGTGATCTGCACCAAGGCCGGCGAATCGGCCGTGGTCAACGGCCTCGACATCCAGGCGTCGGGCGGCAACGTGGTCACCAACGACCTGCACTACGCCGGCGCGCTCCACGACTACCTCGGCCGCCGCAAGGCCGGACTCGATGTCCGCATCGTGCGGCACCGCGACTGGCGCATCGACCTCCGCGACATGGAGAAGGTGATCGACAAAAAGACCAAGCTCGTCTCGATCACCCTGGTCTCCAATGTCAACGGCTACGTCGCGGAGGCCAAAGCCCTCGGCGACCTGGCCCACGCCAACGGCGCCTACCTCTACGCCGACATCATCCAGGCCGCCGGCAGCGTTCCGGTCGACGTCCGCGCGCTGGGAATCGATTTCGCCGCCTGCTCCTGCTACAAGTGGCTGCAGGGCGCCCGCGGCGCGGGCTTCCTCTACGTGCGCGAGGAACTCCAAGGACGCGTCGTCCGCGACCTGATTTATCCCGGCTACACTGATATCGCTCAGAGCGAGCTTCCCTACCGCCCACCCCAGAACGGCAGCCGCTACGAGGCCGGCAACGTCAGCTACGTCTCCTACGCCGGCCAGACCGAAGCGCTTAAGCGCATGCTGGACCTAGGCGTCGACAACATCTGGGCCCACACCAAACCGATGTGCGATCGCCTGAAGAAGGAACTGCCGGGGCTGGGCTACAAGCTCATCACCCCGCCGGAGGCCGTCGCTTCCCTGGTGGTGGTGGAGGCGCGGGATCTCAAGGCGGTGGAGGCGAAGCTCAGGCGGGCCAACATCCAGGTGACAACCACCGGAGGCAACCGGGTCCGCATCTCGCCGGCGATCTACAACAACATGCAGGATATCGACAAGCTGCTGGCGGCGCTGGCGTAGGGGCTGGACTGGCGGCTTGGACCTGCTGGCGCGGGATCAGCGCCTGAACAGATACGGGGGTGCCCGTGAAGCACGGAGCGCCGAAGGCATACTATACCGGGCCGGGCGCAAGCCCAGGACTGTGATGATGCCGCAGCGAGCGGAACCCATGGCAGCTTTCACTATCGCTGTAGCTGCGGGGAAACCTAATAGATCGATCGCCCGGCCACCGGACCCAGGACGATCGACACGCCCGCGGCGCTCATCACTCGCTGCAATACCGCCACCGTGTCGGCCGAAGGCTTAAAATTGCCGAACCGATAGCCCGACGCGATCGCCAGAGGCGTCCATCCGAACTTATTTTTCCGGTTCCAGATCTCGATCTTGGCGCCCTTGTCGGCGAGGAACTGCACGGCGGCGGGGAGATTCTTGTAGGCAGCGCCGTGCATGGCCGTCTCCCCGTTGTTGTCGACGGCATCGAGGTCGGCGCCCAGATCCAAGGCCGCTTGCAGCGCCCCCACCACTTCGATCTCGGTTCCGGCGTCCTCGCCGGGAGAGCGCGTGCCGAGCCCGGCGGCCGCCATCAGGGGCGTGCTGTTATCCGCGTTCGGCAACAACGGGTCGGCGCCCAGCGCCGCCAGCGTCCGCATCAACTCGGCGTCCGCGGCGCGGGCAGCCAGAAAGAAAGGCGTGGCCCCGAGCGTATTCAGACGGGTGAGTCCTATATTCACCCGCCTGGTCATGCGCGCGTTCAAGTTCGCTCCCTTGGCCGCCAGCTTCTTGACGAACTGGATACTGGTCATACTACCAGACC
>JBGOUV010000431.1:0-5586 GCA_041477815.1 Terriglobia bacterium
CTGACCGGTCAGGAAGATTTGCACTACGCTGCCGCGGCGGGCGGGGTTGCCGGCGGAGTTTACGCTGAAGTCTTGATTCAGCAGCGCCGCCTGGCCGCGTCCCTGGCTGACGGCGAACACGCCCGGGGACGCCGGCGCGAGCACGACTGTCACTGGGGCGCTGGCGGTATCCACGTTGCGCACCACGATTCGCGCCGAGGTCTGCGCCCCCAGCTCATAGGGGACCTGGACGTTGATCTGGTCCTGCCGAACGAAAAACAGCGGACCCGGCACGTCGTTGAACAGGACGGTGACGCCGGCGCGACTGGTAGCGAGGCGCCCGGTGGCCGGGTCCACCAGGAGCCCCACGCCAACGGCCGGGCCGAGGTTGGCGCCGAAGATCGAGACGATCTGGCCAGGGGCGATCGATCCGGCGGCGAAGGTGGCCGCATGCACCACACCGGCCGCGGTGAACACCGGTGGCGGGGCCGCTGCCGGACGCACGGTCAGGGTGACCGGCATGCGCTGGGGCGTATTAGACGCTCCCGGCGCCTGGACGGTGATCTGTCCCAGGTACTCTCCGGCGGTGAGACCGGCGATTCGGATGGACACGGTCAGACGCAGGGGTGTGGCGCCCAGCGTTCCGCTCACCGGGTTCACCACGAGCCACGGCTGGTCGGTGAGGAGGGAGATGCTGAGATTGCCGGCGCCGGGGTTGGTGAGGGTAACGGTCTGCTCGGCGGGAGCCGCGCCGCCCGCCGTGGCGGCGAAATTCAGGCTGGCCGGGGCGAGGGCCAGGGCGGGCGGGTTAAAGACCACCTTGCGGAAGCGGTTGTTGTGATGGTCGGCGATGAAGAGGTTTCCCTGGGGATCGAAGGCGAGCCCGCCGGGATAATCGAGGATGGCCAGCAGCGGGGGGCCGCCGTCGCCGTCGTAGCCGTGCACGCCATTGCCCACGACGGTCGTAATAATGCCGTTACGGTCCACGCGCCGCACCCGGTTGTTGCGCTGGTCGGCGGTGTAGAGGTTTCCCTGGGCGTCGAAGGCCACGTCGGCCGGGTAAGCCAGCAGGGCTTTGAGGGCCGGGCCGCCGTCGCCGCCGAAGCCCTCCTCGCCCGTGCCCACCACCGTGGTGATGGTCCCGTCGGCGGCCACCCGCCGGATGCGATTGTTGTGCTGGTCGGCGATGTAGAGGTTCCCCTGGGCGTCCAGGGCCAGGCCGGCGGGGAAGTCGAGCACGGCCCGCAGGGCGCTCCCGCCGTCGCCGTCGAAGCCGTGCTCGCCGTTGCCGGCGTAGGCAGTGATGATGCCGTTGGGGGCCACCTTGCGGACCTGGTTATTGTAGGTGTCGGCGATGTAGACGTTTCCGGCGGCGTCGGAGGCCAGGCCGGCGGGATAGTCCAGGGTGGCCAGGATGGCCGGGCCGCCGTTGCCGCCGAAACCGTAGCTGCCGTTGCCGGCGAACGTGCTGATGATGCCGTTGCGGTCCACGCGCCGCACCCGGCTGTTGTCCTGGTCGCAGAAGTAGAGGTTTCCGGCGGCATCCACCATCACCGCGGTGGGGTATCCGAGAATGGCCTGGAGAGCGGGCACGTTCTGGCCGGCGAACCCGTATTCGCCCGTGCCCACGATAGTCCTGATGATACCGTCGGCGGTGACCTGGCGTATCCGGTTGTTGAGCTGGTCGGGAATGTAGAGGCTCCCCTGAGCGTCGACCGCGATGTGGGCGTACTCCTCCAGATCCGGGTCCAGGGGGATACCCAGGTCGAATTGGGCCTGGACGGCCGGGCCGCCGTCACCGCTGAAACCCGCGATTCCGGTGCCGGCTACGGTAGTGATGATTCCGGGGTTCTGGGGGAAGGCCGCGGCCGCGGCCAGCAGGAGTAGGGCCAAGGGGCGCATCTACGTTCAGTGTAACAGGCCGGCTCTTCGTTTGGTCCTACGCCGTCTCCACCTGGGCGGCCTGCTCCAGGCTGCGCTCGCGAATCTCCATTTCGCGAATCTTGAACTTCTGCACTTTGCCGGTGACGGTCATGGGGAAGGCGTCCACGAAGCGGAGGTACTGGGGAATCTTGAAATGGGCGATCCTGCCGCGGCAGAAATCGCGGATCTCGTCTGCGGTGGCCGTCTCGCCCGCCTTCAGCCGGATCCAGGCCAGCACCGTCTCCCCCAGCTTGATATCCGGTAGCCCGACCACGTAGGCATCGGCGATCTTGGGATTGGTGTAAAGGAACTCCTCGATCTCGCGGGGGTAGATGTTCTCGCCGCCGCGGATGATCATCTCCTTGGCCCGGCCGGTGATGCGGAAGTAGCCGTTGGGCTGCATCGCCGCCAGGTCGCCGGTGCGGAGCCAGCCCTCGGCGTCGACGGCCCGGCGGGTGGCTTCGGGCTCGTCGTCGTAGCCCTTCATCACCAGGTATCCACGAGTACACAGCTCGCCCTGCTCGCCCACCGGCAGGGTCTCGCCGGTCGCCGGATGCATGATCTTGACCTCGGTATGGGGCAGCGCGCAGCCCACGGTGGAGACCCGCAGTTCCAGGGGGTCGTCCACTTTGGAGAGGGTGATGGCCGGGGAGGCCTCGGTGAGGCCGTAGGCGATGGTCATACCGGGGCAGTGCATCTGGTGACCCACGCGCTTCATGATCTCGATGGGGCAAGGCGCGCCGGCCATGATCCCGGTCCGCAGCGAGGTGAGGTCGAAGCGCGGAAACTCGGGATGCTCCAGCTCGGCGATGAACATGGTGGGAACGCCGTAGAGCGCGGTGGCCCGCTCGTCGTGAACGGCCTGGAGCGTCGCCAGGGCGTCAAACTGGGCGGCGGGCAGGACTAGGGCGGCGCCGCTCACCACCGCCACCAGCACCCCGATCACGCAGCCGAAACAGTGATAGAGCGGCACCGGGCAGCAGATGCGGTCCTGCTCGGTGGCGTGGAGGCCCAGGGCCAGGACCCAGGCGTTGTTGACCAGGTTGCGGTGGGTGAGCAGGACGCCCTTGGGAGAGCCGGTGGTGCCGGAGGTGTACTGGATATTCACCACGTCGTCGGGCGAGGCGGGGTGCGCGGGTACGTCGCGTCCGCCGGCGAGCATGCGGTCCCAGGATTCATGATCCAGCAGGACGACGTGCCGCAGCGGGAGATCGGCCCCCTGGCGCGCCTCTTCGAGAAGTTCCAGGTAGTTGGCCCGGGCGTCCTTTTCGCGCAGGAAGATGGCCCGCATGCGGGACTTGCGCAGCACGAACGCCAGCTCGTGCGAGCGGTAGGCGGGATTGACGTTCACCAGCACCACGGCCGCCCGCGCGCAAGCCAGTTGCAGCAGTACCCACTCGACACAGTTGGTGGCCCAGACGCCCACGCGGTCTCCGGGCTCCAGGTCCAGCCCGACCAGGCCGCGGGCCACCTGCTCCACCCGCTCCAGTAGCTCCTGCCAGCTCAGCCTCGCCTTCTGGTGGCACACCACCAGCGCGTCCCGCGCGGGGAACTGGGCCGCCGTATCGGCCAGGACTTGCGGGATGGTCTTCTCCAAAAGGGGCGCGCCGGCGCCCGTCGCGTAGCTGAGCATGGCATCAATTATAATCAGAACATGTGGCGTCGATGCATTTGGCTTTGCCTGGCGGGCGCCGCCAGTCTGTGGACCGCCGACGTGCGGACGGTCGCGATTCCCGGCGGCGGCGTCGCTCCCGACGCGGCGGTGGATTCCAAGGGCGCGGTACACGTGGTCTTCGGGCGCGGGAGCGACGCCTTCTACGTGCGGTCCGTGGACAGTGGCCGCACCTTCTCAGCGCCTCTGCGGGTAAATGGCGCCGACGGCGTCGTCAGCGTGGGGCGCGAGCGAGGGCCGAAACTCGCACTGGGGAAGGGCGATTCCGTACACGTCGCTTGGATCGGACCCGGCGGCAAGGGCGCCTGGTACACGCGACTGGAGGGCGGCAAGTTCCTCGCCGAGCGCAACCTGAACGACGCCGGCTCCTCAGTGGACGGCACTACAGTCGCGGCCGACCCGCGTGGCCGCGTCTTCGTCTTCTGGATCGATAGCCGCCTGCGTCCGGACCCGCACAGCCCGGCGACCAACGCCATCTTCTACGCCTGGTCCCAGGATAACGGCGCCAAGTTCGCTCCCAATCAGCAAATGAAGAGCGACTACCCCGGACTGGCCTGCGCCTGCTGCAACCTGGAAGCCGCCGCCGACGCCGCGGGCGTGGTGCGTCTGGTTTTCCGTGGCGGCTACCAGGCGCTGCGCGACATGCAGATGGTCGAGACCCGCGACGGCACACACTTCACCTGGCACGAGGTCCACCGGGATGGCTGGAAAATTGAAGGCTGTCCGATGTCGGGCGCCGACCTGCGCACCGGATTCGCCGCCGGCCCGGCCGTAGCCTGGATGAGCCAGGGTGATATCTACTACCGCATCGGCGCAGGACCCCGCCAGACCCCCACCGTCCTCAAATCCGCCTCCCGTAACTACCCTATTCTGCTAGGCAACCCGTCCGGCGAGCGTCTGCTGGCCTGGACCGAGGGCATGTCCTTGCGCTGGGAGCTGACCGCCGGCAACAAGCTACGGAGCGGCGTAGAGGTCGGCCTCACCCACGGGTCCCGGCCCAGCGGCTTCACCGGGCGCGACGGCAACTTCTACCTAATCCCGTGACCCTGGGACTTATACAGATGTCCTGCGCGCCGCGCCTGGAGGTCAACCTGACCCGGGCGCTGGAGAAGATCGCCGCCGCGGCCCACGGCGGCGCCGAGGTGGTCTGCCTGCCGGAGTTGTTCCGGTCCCAGTATTTCTGCCAGCGCGAGGACGCCGCGCTGTTCGACTTGGCCGAGCCGATCCCGGGTCCGACGACCGAGGCGCTGTCGGCGGCGGCCCGCGACCACGGCGTGGTGATCGTCGGGTCGCTGTTCGAGCGCCGCGCCCCCGGCGTCTACCACAACACCGCCGCCGTGTTCGACGCCGACGGCCGCCTCGCCGGCCTTTACCGCAAAACCCACATCCCCGACGATCCGCTCTACTACGAGAAATTCTATTTCACCCCCGGCGACCTGGGCTACCCGACCTTCGACACCCGCGCCGGCCGCATCGGAGCGCTGGTATGTTGGGATCAGTGGTATCCGGAGGCGGCGCGCCTGGTGGCCTTACAAGGGGCGCTGACGCTGTTCTATCCCACCGCCATAGGCTGGCATCCGGCCGAGAAGGAGCAGTACGGCCTCCAGCAGCGCGACGCCTGGCGGACCATCCAGCGCGGCCACGCCATCGCCAACGGCATCTATGTGGCGGCTGTCAACCGGGTGGGCCACGAGGGTCCCGTGGACGGCGGCATCGAGTTCTTCGGCGGCTCCTTCGTGGCCGACCCTTTCGGGGTCGTAGTGGCCGAGGCCCCGCCGGACTGCGAAGCGATCCTCTACGCCCACTGCGACCCAGCGCGGGTGGAAGAGGTGCGGCGGAACTGGCCCTTCCTGCGCGATCGTCGCATCGATACGTACGGACCGCTGACCCAGCGCCTGATCGACTGATGCCCGCGCCCCGCTATCGCATGCCGGCCGAGTGGGAGCCCCACCGCGCTACCTGGATCGCCTGGCCCTACAACCGCGAGGACTGGCCCGGCAAATTCGCGCCCA
>JBGOUV010000284.1:0-9026 GCA_041477815.1 Terriglobia bacterium
ACCTGGCCGAGGCCGCCCGGACGCAGTTAGAGAAGGCCGGGGTGGCGGAGATCGCCGACTCCGGCCACTGCACGGCGTGTAATCTGAAACGCTTCTATTCCTATCGCCGGGAGAAAGAAGCCGCCGGGCGGATGGTGGCAGTGATCGGCCTCTTGGTATAGTGTGGGTGCTATGAAATTCTCTCGCAGAACCGCACTGGAAGTTCTTGGCGCCGGCGCCCTGACGCCCGCCGGCATGGCGCCCTTGGCGGCAGCCCAGGTTCCGGCTGCGCCCAAGGAGGGAAAGGATACCCCCAAGATCGCCTTAGGCATGGGGGACGGCGGTGGTGGTTTCGGCGGCGGCGGCCGTGGCGGCGCCAAGGCGAATACGCCTCCTCCCGATCCGGCGACCGGCCCGCACCGGATCAAGCAACTGGGGGTGAATAACGTCCTGGGCGGCGGCGGGCCCGTGCCGTGGACCGAAGAAAGCCTCAACGCCAGCATGGCGCGGTGGAAGGCCGAGGGCATCACGGTGGGCAACCTGATGATCAACCTGTCCCCCGATATCATCTACGGGAAGGCCGGAGACAAGCGCGACGAGGATATCGAGAAGATCAAACAGTCGATCGTCGCCTCCGGCAAAGTAGGCCTGCCGGTGGTCGAATACAACTTCTACGCGCACCGCGCCATGGAGGGCTACTTCGAGGAAATCGACACCAACCGCGGGAGCTCCGGCTGGACCGGCTTCGACTACGAGCTGGTGCAGACCGCCAACCAGCAATACCAGACCAGGCCGGAGGAGAAGGGGATGAAGTTCAAAGACCTGCCTCCGCTGCCGCACGAGGGCGCCCACACGCTGGACCAGATATGGAACAACATCACCTATTTCCTGAAGGCGGTGATTCCTACGGCGGAAAAAGCCCACGTCCGCCTGGCCCTGCATCCTAACGATCCGCCTGCGCCCATCAGCCGCGGCTCGCAGCAGATCATGTCCACCCTGGCCGGCTGGAAGAAGCTCATCTCGATCGTCAACAGCCCGGCCAACGGCATTACGTTCGATTGCGGCGTGACCCGCGAGCTGGGCGAGGACCCCATCGAAGTCTGCCGGTACTTCGGTTCCCGCGACCGCATCAACCACGTCCATTTCCGCAACGTCCTGGTGATGAAACCCTACGAGCGGTACACGGAGGTGTGGATCGACGAGGGTCTGAACAACATGTTCGCGGTGATGAAGGAGCTGGTGAAAATCAAGTACACGCGCCAGATTTATCCCGAGCATCCCCGGCGGTTGGACTACGATGTCGAGCACGGCCGGATCGTGGGGTACCCGGGCGGCGGCTCGTATGCGGCCATCGCCTACAACGTCGGCTACGCGCGCGCGATGCTGCAGGCCGCGATGTCTTAAACCAAGGCCTGGATTGCAAATTGTGGGGCGGCTCCCCTGAGCCGCGCCGGGCGCCCTCGCCCGGCTTGACGGGGGATCAACGAGTTTCGTACCGGCCGCCACGTCGGTTGCTAACCGATTCCCTCCCGCAACGTCTCATCGTACGATGCTGAAGTACGGCCTGCGGCAACTCCGGCTGCATCCCGGGTTTGCGTTCACTGCCATCCTGTCGCTGGCGCTCGGGATCGGCGCCAATACCGCGATCTTTACACTGGTCGATCAGATCCTGCTGCGGCTGCTGCCGGTCCACAACCCCCGCGAGCTGGTGCAGCTTCGCATGGAGGGCGGACGCCTCGGCTCCCAGAGCGGCGATGGCCTCCACACCTTCTCTTATCCTCTCTACGCGGCGTTCCGCGACCGCAACACCGTTCTGGCGGGGCTCACCGGACAGCTCGTCGACCGGATCAGCCTGGTGGGCGACGACCGCAGCGAGATGATCCAGGTGGGGCTGGTGGCCGGAAACTTCTTCCAGGTTCTGGGCGTGCAGCCGCACCTCGGCCGCCTGCTGACGGCGGAGGACGACAGGACCAAGAACGGTCATCCGGTCGCGGTTCTCCAGTACGACTTCTGGCAGAACCGGTTCGGAGGCCGCCGCGACACGGTCGGCTCCACCATCCGTCTCAACGGCTCGCCGCTCACCGTGATCGGCATCGCCGCCCCCGGCTTCGAAGGCACCGACGTCGGATTGCCCACCAACGTCTGGGCGCCCATCACCATGAAACCCTCCATCACGCCGCCCTGGGATGACCTGGAGAACGAGAGGTTCGCGTGGTTCTATCTGTTCGGCCGTCTCAAGACCGGCGTCACCATCGACCAGGCCCAGGCCGAGATCAAGGTGCTCTATCGCCGGCGCCAGGAAGAGGAGATCCAGGGAGATTTCTTCCAGAAGTTCCCCGAATTGAAGGACCGCTTCATGCGGCAAAGCCCCACGCTGATTCCGGCCGCGCGCGGCCAGTCGTTTCTTCGCTTCGGGTTCGAGCGTCCGCTGATCGTTCTGCAATGGCTCGTCGGATTCGTGCTGCTCATCGCCTGCACCAATGTCGCGAATCTCCTCCTCGCGCGCGCTGCCGCGCGTCAAAGAGAGGTCGCCATCCGCGGAGCGCTCGGCGCCAGCCGCGGCCAGCTCATCCGGCAACTGTTTGTCGAGAGTCTCATCCTCGCTGTCGCCGGCGGAGCCGCCGGACTCCTCCTTAGCTCCTGGGTGGCCAAGGGCCTGGTGCGATTCCTGCCCTTCGACCCCGCCTATCTGTCCCTCTCCACCACGCCGGACCTCCGGGTGTTGCTCTTCACCACCGGCATCACCCTGCTCACGGCGTTGCTCTTCGGACTGGCGCCGGCCTTGCAGGGCTCGCGCGTTTCGCCCGGCGGAACCCTGAAGGAAGAGGCGGGCTCCATTGCCGGCGGTCACGGACACGTGAACCTGCGCAAGGCCCTGGTCGCCTTGCAGGTGGGACTCTCGTGCCTGCTGCTGATAGGCGCAGGCCTGTTCGCGCGGACCATGCGGAACCTCCAGAACGTGCACCTCGGGTTCCAGACCGAGAACATCGTGATGTTCGGGGTACGGCCTGCCACCGTCTACAGTGAGACTCGCAAGCTGCAGGTGTTCCGCTCCCTGGTGGAGAGTCTGGCTACCGTGCCGGGAGTGAAGGCCGTCGGCGCGAACTCGACCCGGCTCCTGATGGGCGGACGCTGGGACTCCACCATCACCATGGCCGGCGTCGAACCGAAGGAAGGCAATCAGCCGTGGAGCTTCTTCAACGCCATCACGCCCGGCTACTTCGAGGCCCTGGGTATCCCCATCAAGGCGGGCCGCGACCTCACTTGGGCGGATTGGGGCGGCTCGCGCAAGCTCTGTCTGGTCAACGAAGCCCTGGTCAAGGAGTATCTCGCCGGCGGCAATCCGGTGGGCCGTCTGATGGCGCAGGGCGCTAAGCAGACGCCCGATACGGAGATCATCGGTGTGTTCGGCGATTCCAAGTATCACGACGTGCGCGGCGAGGTCCCGCGCCAGACCTTCGTAAACATCGATTCGCGCCTGCGCAACACGGGATCTATGAACATCTACGCGCGCCTCCAGGGCGACCCCCGCCGCGTCATGCCCCAGCTTCGCGAGCAGGTGCGCCGCCTCGATCCGAACCTGGTCGTCTCCGACATGCGTACCCTGGACGACCAGCTCAACATGCGTCTGGCCAACGAACGGCTGCTGTCGTTTCTGTCCGCCGGGCTGGCGCTGCTGGCGAGCCTGCTGGCGGTGGTCGGCTTGCACGGCGTGCTGGCGTTTGTGGTTACCCGGCGCACCCGGGAAATCGGCATCCGCATGGCCCTGGGCGCGGAGCAAAGCAGAGTCCTCCGGCTGGTGATGAGGGAGATGCTTCTGGTCATCCTGTTGGGACTCTGCGCCGGCGTGGTGGCCGGTATTTTGTGCGGCAGGTTTGTGGAGACGCAGCTTTTCGGCGTGAAGGCCGCCGACCCGCCGGTCTACCTCCTGAGCGTCGCGGCGCTGTTGGGCGCCTCGCTGGTGGCCGCGTTCCTCCCGGCCCGGCGGGCGTCGCGTATCGATCCGATGCGGGCCCTGCGCTACGAGTAGGGCGGGCTTCCAGCCCGCGCGGGGCTTCAGCCCCGCTTCAAACTAATTCGCCGCCGCTACCGTCCCCAAGGGCGTCACCGCGCCGAGAAGGAGGTTGCCGGCCGGAGGATCGCCGTGGCCGGACGGCGGGCTGCTCGCTCCTGCACCAGCATCAGGAGGCCGGCGTAGTAGTATCCCAACACAAACAGCAGCAGGAACGGCACGGTCAGATAATTCTCGACACTCAACGCGTAGGCGCAGGTGAGCAGGAAGTAGCTGCCGATGGCCAGGTTCATCCAGGGCAGGTAACGGCTGCGGCGCCGGTACTTCTCGGTCCCGACCCGGCCGGCGTACTTGGCCGTGCGCTGGAACGGGGACTTGATGCCGAGCAACGCTTCCAGGACCGCGCGGGTATTGGTTAGGGTTAGAGCGATGCCGGTGGCCATCAGGAAGGGGACAAACAGGAAGGTCCGTTTCCAGCGGTCCGGGTAGAGCTCCTTCTGGCTAACGATATAGAACGACGATACCGAGCAGAACGAGGCCGCGAACAGGGGCAGGTCGATGTAGAGCATCTGGAACCAGCCCTGGTAGAACCGCACGATCATGGCGGGCAGCAGCAGTACCGACAGGACCAGCATCAGGGGGTAGCTGATGTTGGCGGTGAGGTGGAACCAGGCCTCGACCTTGACGCGCCAGGGGACTTCCGAGCGGAACAGGCGAGGCAGGATCTTTCTGCCCGTTTGGATGAGGCCCTTGGCCCAGCGCGCCTGCTGGACCTGAAACGCCGTCATGTCCACGGGCAGCTCCGAGGGACACTCGATGTGGGGCACGTAGAGAAACTTCCAGCCCTGGAGCTGCGCTCGGTAGCTGAGGTCGGAGTCCTCGGTGAGGGTGTCGTGCTGCCAGCCGCCGGCGTCCTCGATGGCCGACCGGCGCAGCATGCCCGCCGTCCCGTTGAAGTTGAAGAAGCGGTGGGAGCGGGAGCGGGCGCCGTGCTCCAGCACGAAGTGGCCGTCGAGCAGGATCGCCTCCACCTGGGTGAGGAACGAGGAGTGGCGGTTCTGGTAGGTCCAGCGCGTCTGGACCATCCCGACCTTCTCATCGGTGAAATAGTGGACCGTCCGGAGCAGGAAATCGGCGGGCGGAACGAAGTCGGCGTCGAAGATGGCGATCAGCTCGCCCGAGCAATGCTGCATGCCGTTCTGCAAGGCCCCGGCCTTGAACCCCTCGCGGTTCTCGCGATGGATGTAGGTGACCGGCTCACCCAGGGCGGCCCAGTGGTGGGAGACGGCCTCGGCGATGGCCTTGGTCTCGTCGGTCGAGTCGTCCAGAACCTGGATCTCCAGCCTGTCGCGCGGGTACTCCAGGCGGCAGATGCCCTCGATCAACTGCTCCACCACGTAGCGCTCGTTGTAGATGGGGAGCTGTACGGTCACCCGCGGCAGCTCCTCGAAGCGCCGCAGCGGTCCGCCGGTGGCGTTCTTTTTGTACTTAAAGTAGGTGTAGACCAGGTGGTAGCGGTGCAGGCCGTAAAAGCTCAGGATGATGAGGATGGTGAAGTAGGGGATCAGCAGCACCACATCGAAAGTGTTGAGCTGGTAGACGCCGGTGAACGGGTTGTTCAACGCGAATTCGATGGTCCGCTCCAGGGGCGACTTGGACGCTAGGGCGATGAAGAAGGCTGTTGGTACCATAAGCGTCGATGCGGGTCCTCTTGCTTACAGGCCTGATCCTGGAGGCCGGTTACTTCACCCTGAACCGCCTGGGAAATTTCCAGCGGTTCGTCGTCGAGTATATCGCCATCAGCTTCGCGATGTCCCTATTCTACCTCTTCGCTTGCTGGTGGGTCGAGAGAAAAACGCGGGGTGGGACGCTGCTAGTCGTACTGGGAGGACTAGTGTTTCGGCTGACCCTGGCCGGCCTCTATCCCACCCTCACCGACGACCCGCACCGTTATCGCTGGGAAGGAAAGTTGCAGGCGGTCGGCGGCAACCCCTATCAGGAGCGGCCGGAGGCAGCGCGCTGGACCCTGCTGCGCGACGGAACCTGGGTGCGGGTGAATCGGAAGGACCTGCCCACGGCCTACGGGCCGCTGCTCGAATGGTGCTACCGCATCACCTACCGGGCGGTGACGTGGGCGACCGCGAACGAGCGGACCCAGGTGGTCCTGTTTAAGGTTCCGTTTCAGGTGGCCGATCTGGCGACGGCGGCGCTGCTGGCCCGGTGGCGTCCGGCGGCCCTGCTCCTGTACTTCTGGTCGCCGCTCGTGGTTGTGGAGTTTTGGGGCAGCGGGCACACCGACTCCCTGCTGCTGTTCTTTCTCGTGGCGGCGGTGTGGGCGGCGGACGCCCGACGGTGGGGGATCGCGTACGGCGCCCTGTGGATGGCCACCCTGGTGAAATTTTGGCCGGTCCTGTTGTTTCCGCTCTTTTGGAAGCACGGCGGCCGGGCCTGGCTGGCCGCGGCCTGGGCTCCGGTGGCGGCTCTGATCTGTTGGCCCTATTGGGGAGGCTTGGGCGAGGTGCGCGGCATGCTGGCAGGCTTCCTGGGTGGCTGGACCAACAACGCCAGCCTGTTTCATCTGGTCTACGCCGCCGCCGGACGCGACTTCGAGCGGGCCAAGCCCATTGTGGCGGTGCTGGTGCTGGTCGCCGTTGCGGTGGTGACTTGGCGGAGCAAGGCCCTGGTCGACGGGGTACGGCGCGTGATCGTAACTCTACTGGCGCTCGCCGCGAATTGCTTTCCGTGGTACCTGACCTGCCTTCTGCCGTTCTCCCCGCCGGCCGGGCTGCTGCTGTGGACGGCGCTGGCGCCCCTCAGTTACCACCTCCTCATCGGCTACAGCGCGTTCGGGGAGTGGCGCGAGACACCGCTTTATCTGTGGCTGGAGTATGCGCCCGTCTATGCTATGCTGCTCGCCGGACTATGGAAGCGCGATTCCCAACCCGGCGGCTGACGGCCGAGGAGCGGCGGCGGGTAGAGGAGTCCGTGCGACCCCTGCCATACTTCCGGGCGCGGCTCCGGATACTGGCCGGGCACGGGCTGGACGGCCAGGGCCTCCACGCGGCGAGCTTCCTGCCCCGGGGGCACATCGTCCTCGACCGGCGGCTGCTCCGGCGGCAGCGCGAGCTCCGGCGCATCCTCTACCACGAGATCTTCCACTTCGTGTGGACGCGCCTGGGCAATCCCCTGCGGCTGAGCTACGAGCGCCTGGTGCGGCGGGAGTGGCGGGAAGGGGCGCGCGGGGAGCTGGGCTGGTCGGCCGAGCAAGTGAAGGTAGCGCTGGCGGCGGCGGACGTCCGGCGGCGCAGCCGGCGCTGGCGCGAGTACTGTTGCGAGAGCTTTTGCGACGCGGCGGCGTGGTACTGCTTGAGCGGCCGGCCGGGCCACGAGGAATGGACCCTCAAGCCCCGTTTTCGCGAGCGCCGGGCGCGCTGGTTCCAGGCCTCGGACGTGCTCCCGCGACTCCGGCTATAATCAAAGAGGGGGTTCCCAGTGCGACTTAGATTTCTAGCGGTGACGGCCCTGCTCGCCGGGCTCGGCGCGGGGTGTTCGTCGACCACGGCGGCCAAGGGCGACAAAGTACGCAAGCCGGCCCCGAATTTCACCCTGCAGGATGCCAGCGGCAATACCGTGAAGCTGTCCGACTACAAGGGCAAGGTCGTCCTGCTCGATTTCTGGGCCACCTGGTGCGGACCCTGCAAGATCGAGATCCCCTGGTTCATGGAGTTCCAGCGCAAGTACAAGGACCGCGGGTTCACGGTGCTCGGCGTCTCCATGGACGAGGGAGGCTGGCAGGTGGTGAAGCCGTTTGCCGAAGAATACAAAATGAACTACCCCGTGGTACTCGGGACCGACGAGACGGGGACCGCCTTCGGCGGCGTCGAAGTGTTGCCGACCACGTTCATCATCGACAAACAAGGACGCATCGTGGTCACGCACCAGGGGCTGACCGGCAAGGATGAGATGGAGAAGACCATTGAAGACCTGCTGTAGCCTGGCGTTTCTGTTCGTGGCGGGGGCCGCGGCCCAGGTGCAGGGTATCCACTACGTATCGCTCGAGCCGCCGGCGGCGGTGACGGCGCGCCGGGGCTCGGAGGTGGAAGTACCGCTGCGGTTCATCATCCGAGGCGGCCACCACATCAACTCCAACCATCCGGCCGAAGACTACCTGATCCCCACGGCGCTGACGTGGACCCCGGGGGCCTTGACGCCCAAAGGTGTCGGCTATCCGAAGCCCGAGGCGGTGAAGTACGACTTTTCGGAGAAGCCGCTGCTGGTGTGGTCGGGGGGGATAGTCCTGACCTCGAAGTTCGCGGTGGCGGGGGATGCGCCGGTGGGGCCGGGGAAGCTGAGCGGCAAGCTGCGGTACCAGGCGTGTAACGATCGGGCGTGCTTTCCGCCGAAGACGCTGGAGGTCAGCGTGCCGGTGACGGTGCAGTAAACACGGATTCACGCCCGGCCGACACTTCGTGATCAGAGTTTTCGGCGGGAACCCGGTGGAAGTCAGTGGGGAGTGAGCCTCCAGCGAGTGCTATGATCAGCCGTGGGGAGCCGGGAAGAAAGTATCATGGCATGGCTTCGCAGAATTCTGCTGTTCGGCGTCATTGCCGTGGTAATGGCGGGGGCCATCTGGGTCTCGAAATACTGGATCGCCTCGATTTTGCTTAAGCCGTTCACCAGCGCAACCACAGCCAGGTTTGTCTCCTCCGACGAAATCTCCACTCGCCACCTTGTCGCCACGATGTGGGTGGACTCGGTTAGGGTTTACAAGGGTGACAGTATCCAGGTCGATTTGAATTTCGCCAATCACAGCGACAAGACGGCCGCAGGCTTGTCCATTGAGTTCAAAGCACCCGGATTCGAGGGGACTGGGCCGTGCTGGCAGAACCAGCATCCCGCATGCCCGCCCGGAGGAAATTCTGCGGCACCATTGCCGGGAGCACTTACGCCCGGCGAGTCGGTGCACGTTCGCGGAACACTGAAAGCCTCTCAATCCGGGCGTTATGGCATTCTCGCGATTTACCGGTGGTCCGAG